>NZ_JABBJJ010000331.1 GCF_012933655.1 Pyxidicoccus fallax
GTGGAGGAGGCGCCCCCCGCGAAGCCCCCGCCGCCTCCGCGCGCGGCGCCGGCTCCCATGGCCCCGCCGCCTCCGCCTCCCGCCCGCGCGGGTGGCGGCAGCATCGAGTTCGACCTGGACCTGTCCGACGCCATGGAGGAGACGCCCGCCGTGGCGCCTCCGCCTCCGCCCCGCGCGGCGGCTCCGGTGGCTCCTCCGCCGGCACCCGCGGCGGCGCGCTCGGGGGGCAGCATCGAGTTCGACCTGGACCTCTCCGACGACATGACGGAGGCCCCCGCCGCGAAGCCCCCACCGGCGCCTGTCCGCCCCGTGGCGCCTCCGCCCGCGCCGGTGGCCGCCGCGGTCCGGCCTCCGCCTCCGCCCCCGGCGCCGCCTCCCCCGCCCCCGGCCGCGCTTCCCAACGTGCGCCGCGAGGCGCCCCGCGCGCCCGAGCCCGTGGGTACGCCCACGGTGCTGGCCCCGGCCGCCGCGAAGCAGGCGCCCGTCTCGCTCGGGCTCGATGAGCGCGGACTGCCGAAGACGGTCTTCCTGCCGCCGCCTCCGCAAATCACCGGCACCGGCCCCGTCATCGGCATCGACCTGGGCACCACCAACTCGTGCGTGGCGCTGCTCACCAACGGGCGGCCGCTCGTGCTGCGCTCGCGCGAGGGCTACAACACGATTCCCTCCGTCATCTCGCTCAACGCGCAGAGCAAGCTGCTCGTCAGCCACCGCGCGAAGAGCCAGCTCGTGTTGCGTCCACAGCAGACCATCTACGGTGCGAAGCGGCTCGTCGGCCGCCCCTATGACAGCGCCGTGGTGAACCAGGTCCGCGAGCGCTTCCATTACGAAATCGTCCCCGACGCCGCGGGCCGCGCCGCCGTGCGCCTGGGCGACCACGTGCTGTCGCTCGAAGAGGTGCAGGCCATCATCCTCAAGGAGTGCAAGGAGATGGCCGAGACCCACCTCAACCAGAAGGTGGAGCGCGCGGTGGTGACGGTGCCCGCGTACTACTCGGAGCCGCAGCGCGAGGCCACCCGCAAGGCCGGCATCCTCGCCGGGCTCAAGGTGGAGCGCATCCTCAACGAGCCCACCTCCGCGGCGCTCGCGTACGGCCTCAACCGCGAGCTGAACAAGAAGGTCCTCGTCTACGACCTGGGCGGCGGTACCTTCGACGCCACGGTGCTGCGCATCGAGAAGAACGTCTTCGAGGTGCTCGGCACCGGCGGCGACATCTTCCTGGGCGGTATCGACTTCGACAACCTCATCGTCGACTACCTCCTGGCGCGCTTCCAGGAGAAGGAGGGCATCGCCTTCACCGGTGACGGCATCGCCCTGTCGCGCGTGAGCGACGCGGCCGAGCGCGCGAAGATGGCGCTGTCCGAGCGCAGCAGCTTCGAGGTCCACATCCCCATGCTGATGATGGACGAGGCGGGGCGGCCCCGGGACCTACGCGTCGTCCTCACGCGGCAGGAATTGGAGAAGATCTGCGACCCGCTGCTCAGCCGCACCATCGACGTGGTGCGGGACGTGCTGCTGGACGCGAAGCTCAAGGCCTCCGAGGTGGACGACATCATCCTCGTGGGCGGTATGAGCCGCATTCCGCTGGTGCGCGAGAAGCTCAAGGAGCTGTTCGGCAAGGCGGCGCAGGCCAGCGTCAACGCCGACGAGGCCGTGGCCCTGGGCGCGGCGCTGTACTCGGGCTCGGTGGACAAGGTGAGCAGCGTGGTGCTCATCGACGTGCTGCCGATGACGGTGGGCATCGCCATGCCCGGTGGCGCCTTCAAGCGCGTCATCGAGCGCAACAGCCCGCTGCCCGCCCAGCGCTCGTTCGCCATCGCCACCAACAAGGACAACGAGGAGTTCCTCGAGCTGTCCATCTTCCAGGGCGAGGACAACCACATCTCCGCCAACGAGTACCTGGGCACGGTGCGCATCGAGGGCCTGCCCCGGGGCCCCAAGGGCTCGGTGCGGGTGGCCGTCACCATCAAGCTCGACTCCGAGTGCGTGCTGCACGTGGAGGCGCGTGAGTACTCCACGCGCAAGGAAGTGAAGGCCACGCTGGCCACGCGCTACTCGCCCGAGGAACTGCAGAAGCAGCTCCAGGTGAGCAAGGAGTCGGCGAAGGCGGCGGAGGCGCGTCGTGGCGCCGACCTCAAGGAGCGCGCGGGTGGTTTCTGGGGCTTCGTGAAGAAGGCGCTGGGCCGCAAGTAGCGCATGACGGCCACCGCGCCCCGGTACCTGACGCGCTTCCGGTGCCTCGCGGACACCTGCGAGGACACCTGCTGCTCGGGGCTCGTCGTCCCCGTGGGCAAGGCGTGCTGGCAGCGCCTGCGTGACGCGGTGGCGGGGAGCCCGGACGCGGCGCGTGTGGAGGCCTTCGTCCAGCCGGACGAGGGCAGCGGCCCTGGCGCGGAGGACGCGGTCATCGCGAAGGGGGCGGATGGGCACTGCGCGTTCCTCGACGCGCGCAAGCTGTGCTCGCTGCATGGCGCGCATGGAGAGCGGGCGCTGCCGGACGTGTGCGCCACGTTCCCTCGCGCGGCCACGCGGTGGGGCGAGCGGCTGGAGGTGGTGGGCTCGCTGGCCTGTCCCGAGGTGGCCCGGCTGTGCCTGCTCGCGGAGGATTCGCTGGAGCGGGTGCCCGTGTCCGAGGACGTGGCCGTGCGTCCGGGGTCGGCGCGGCGGGTGGGCGGCGACGCGGAGGACGCGTGGACGCGGCACGCGGAGGCGGTGCGCGCCACGGCGGTGACGGTGCTCCAGCAGCCGGGGGCGGTATCGTTCGCGTCCCGGATGTTCGCGATGGGGCAGCTCGCGCTCCGGCTGGACGGGTTCTACTTCCGGGGCACGGAGGCCTTCAGCGGTGACGCCCGGGCGGGAGCGGAGGCCACGCTCCAGGACGTGCTGCGCTCCTTCGCCGCGCCGGAGACGCTGGCCGCGATTCAAGAGAGCTTCTCCGCGCTGGTGCTGCCCGGAGGGCCGTGGGCGGGCATCTGCGCCTCCGTGGTGAGGGCCCGTCAGGCCCCGGTCCGTGGCGAGCGGTTCAACGCGCTGGTGAGCGCGGTGCTCGCCTCCTACGGAGGCGGCGAGGCGCCGGACGAGGCGTGGCGCCTCTTCGCGGAGCGGCGCGAGCGGCTGGCGCCAGGGCTGAACGCGCGCGTGGAGCAGTACTTCCGCCATCACGCGGTGAACCACTGGCTGCGCCACCCGTTCACCGACTTGCCCCGGCTGCTGGACTACGTGTTCCTGCTGACGCTGCGCTCGGCGGTGCTGCGGTGGACGCTGTTCGGGCACCCCACGGTGGTGGCGCTGTGCGAGGGCGGGGTGGAGGGCACGGCGGAGGCGCAGGCGCGACTGGACGCCGCCGCGGTGGAGTGCTTCCAGCTCATCGCGAAGCACGTGGAGGTGTCGCCGGAGCTGCACACGCTCGCGCGAGGGCTGGCGGGCAGCGGCGGCTCGGAGACGCTGGGGCGGATGCTGGTGCTGCTGAAGGGGATGTGAGCCGCCCCCGTCAGCGCGTGACGCCGAGCAGCTCCCGCAGTTGCCGCAGCATCTCGATTTCCGAGCCGTCCAGGTGGCGGTCGCTGGCCATCAGCATCCGCGCCGCATGGAGGACGGCCTCCGGGTCCGCCCGCAGCATGCCCAGGTTGGGCGGGGGCAGCGGCCTGCCGTCCTTCAGGCACTGCGTCACCGTGGCCAGCTCGTCCAGCGGAACGCTCATGGCCCGCGCCGTCGCCACGAGGTGCTCGACTTCCTCGGGGGTGATGTGGCCGTCACTGGTGGCCACCTGGAGCAGCAGCTTGACGACTTCGATGTGGAAGCGCGGGTCGGGACTGGAGGGCGTCATCGCCCGCCAGTCCTAAGCGACTCTCCGGGAGCAGGAAAGTTCCCGGGAAGCGGGCGGGCGCTCAGGGGGCCGAGCGGGGCTTCGCGCCCAGCCGCTGCATGGCCTGCTGGAAGACGGGGTACTCCTGCGCGCCCTGGAGGCCGAACTTGTCCCCGATGATGAAGGTGGGCACCGCGTTGATGCCCCACTCGTGCGCCTGGCGCACGGCGTCCTCCACCACCTGGGCGTAGCGGCCCTCCTCGACGACGCGCTGCACCGCGTCCGGGTCCAACCCCGCCTCCTGGGCCGCGCCCCGGAGCGTGTCCCACTGCCAGAGGTCCTGGCCCTCGCTCCAGTAGCGCCGGAGGATGGCGGCGTTGAAGGCCTCCAGCTTCCCCTGCTCGCGCGCGTACTCAGCGGCCTGGTGGGCCCGCCGGGTGGAGGGAATGACTTCCCGCTCCACCATGGTCAGCCCGGCCGCGGCCGCGCGGCGCTTGAGGGGGTTGTTGGGGTCCTTCATCCGCTCGCGCACGTAGGCCGGCAGGGGCAACCCCTCCGGCGGAGTCTCCGGGCGCAGGAAGAATGGACGCCAGTCCACCTGGACGTCGTATTCCTTCTTCAGCTTCTCGACCTCCACGAGGCCGACGTAGCACCAGGGTCAAACGAAGTCGGACCAGACGCGCACGATGACAGGCTCGCTCATGCCCTGGCTCTAACACCCTGGCGGCGCGGCGTCATGGGAAGTTGACGCACCGGGTCTCTCTGTCTTCGCCATCCGGCGGTGGACAGCGCGCTTGCGAGCGGGAATTGTCCACCCCCGAAAGCCCGCCCGCGCGCCCGGGCCTCGTGAGACGGACGCGGGCCCACCCCGAGGAGGAACACCTTGCCGCTGTCGCTCATCGCGGCCCTGGCCCTTGGCGCCACTCCGGCGCCGGCCCGGCCCCAGCCGTACACCATCCAGGACCAGGTCACGTTGCGCCGGCTGAGCAACCCGCGCGTGTCCCCGGATGGTCAGCAGGTTGCCTTCGTCCTGCGCAACACCGACATGGAGGCGAACCGCGGACGCAATGACATCTGGCTCGTCGGACTCAATAGCGAGTCCACCCCGCGCCAGCTCACCTCGCACCCGGACTCGGACGCCGAGCCCACCTGGGCGCCGGACGGCAAGAGCCTCTTCTTCCTGTCCTCGCGCGGCGGCTCCTCGCAGGTGTGGCGCATGCCGGTGGACGGCGGCGAGCCCCAGCAGGTGACGAAGCTCCCGCTGGACGTGGGGGCCTTCCGCCTGTCCCGCGACGGCAAGCTGCTCGCCGTGGCCATGGACGTCTACCCGGACTGCGCCTCGCTGGAGTGCAACACCCAGCGCGACACCGAGCGCTCCAAGAAGAAGTCCACCGGCCGCGTGCACGACAAGCTCTTCGTGCGCCACTGGGACGCGTGGAAGGAGGGCAAGCGCTCGCACCTGTTCGTCCTCCCC
This sequence comes from Pyxidicoccus fallax, assembly GCF_012933655.1. GTDB lineage: Bacteria > Myxococcota > Myxococcia > Myxococcales > Myxococcaceae > Myxococcus > Myxococcus fallax. Next base: position 5,280 of record NZ_JABBJJ010000331.1, read on the forward strand.
GTGGACGGCGGCACGCCCGTGGACGTGATGAAGGGCATGGACGCGGACGCGCCCACCAAGCCCTTTGGTGGCTCGGAGGAGTTCACCTTCACCCCGGACAACAAGAGCGTCGTCTTCACCGCGCGCGACGTGGGCCGCACCGAGTCCTGGTCCACCGACATGGACCTCTTCGTCGTCCCGGTGGACGGCAAGGCCAAGCCGCGCAAGCTCACCGAGAAGAACCGCGCCACCGACACCAGCCCCGTCTTCAGCCCGGACGGCTCCACGCTGGCCTACCTCGCCATGTCCCGCCCCGGCTACGAGGCGGACCGCTACCGCGTCATCCTCCGCTCGTGGCCGGGCGGCCAGGAGCGCGTGCTCGCCGAGGAGTGGGACCGCTCGGCCGGCGGCATCGTCTGGAGCGCGGACGGCAAGACGCTCTACGCGGTGGCCAACCACATCGGTCAGCAGCCCGTCTTCGCGCTGGACGTGGCCAGCGGCAAGGTGACGCAGCTCACGAAGGAGGGCACCGCGGACTCGCCGCAGCCCGCCGCCGGTGGCCGCATCGTCTTCCTGCATGACGACCTGGACTCGCCCGCGGACCTGCACGTCATCAACGCGGACGGCTCCGGCGCGCGGCAGCTCACGCAGGTCAACCAGGCGCACGCGGCCCGCCTGCGCTTCGGCGCCTTCGAGCAGTTCGAGTTCCCCGGCTGGAACAACGAGACGGTGCGCGGCTACGTCGTGAAGCCGGTGGACTTCGACCCCAAGCGCCAGTACCCGCTGGCCTTCCTCATCCACGGCGGCCCGCAGGGCTCCTTCGGCAATCACTTCCACTACCGGTGGAACCCCCAGGTCTACGCCGCGCGCGGCTACGTGGCGGTGATGATCGACTTCCACGGCTCCACCGGCTACGGCCAGGCCTTCACCGACTCCATCCGCGACGACTGGGGTGGCAAGCCGCTGGAGGATTTGAAGAAGGGCCTCGCCGCGGCCCGCGAGCGCTACCCCTTCATCCACAAGACGCGCGGGTGCGCGCTGGGCGCCAGCTACGGCGGCTACATGATCAACTGGATTGCCGGCAACTGGAACGACGGCTTCCAGTGCCTCGTCAACCACGACGGCATCCTCGACGAGCGCATGGGCTACTTCGACACCGAGGAGCTGTGGTTCCCCGAGTGGGAGCACAAGGGCACGCCGTGGGACAACCCGGAGGGCTACGGCAAGCACAGCCCCATCAACCACGTGGCCAAGTGGAAGACGCCGATGATGGTCATCCACGGCGGCCAGGACTTCCGCGTGGTGGAGACGCAGGGCCTGGGCACCTTCACCGCCCTGCAGCGCAAGGGCATCCCCTCCAAGCTGCTCTACTTCCCGGACGAGAATCACTGGGTGGTGAAGCCGGCCAACAGCGTGCAGTGGCACGACGAGGTGCTGGCCTGGCTGGACCAGTGGACGCGGGCGAAGTGACGTGAAGTGAAGTCACCTTCCGGGGCCGCGTGTCCTGCACGGGCCCCGGAAGCGTGCCGCATCCCTAGCGGGGGATGTCGAAGCAGTCGTCGATGCAGCTCTCCAGGACCTGCGCGCAGGTGCGGTCGTCGATGCAGCGGGAGCACTCCGCGACGCGGTCCTCGCGCTCCTCCTTGTCGCCGTCTTCAATCCACTCGTCGATGCCCTCGGCGCATGCGCCGGTGTCGAGGTTGTCGTTGAAGCACTCCTTGTGCTTGTCGCAGATGGAGTCCGCGTCGTTGGAGCAGCCCGTCACCAGCGCGCCGAGCGCGAGGACGGTGGTCAGCGTCAGGGTCCGAATCTTCATGGCGCGGCATCTACCAACGAAAAGCGCCCCCCGGAAGACCCGGGAGGCGCGGTGCGTCACGGATGCGAAAGTGCAGCCGTATCGCGTGTAACGAGGTTACTTCTTGGGCGACGGGGTGGTGGGCGCCGTGGTGCCGCCAGTGGTGGAGCCATGGCCCATGGAGCCGTGGTCCATGGAGCCGCCGGTGCTGCCGCCCATGGAGCCGCCGGTGCTGCCGTTCATGGAGCCGGCGCCGGAGCCGCCCACGCCCATGGTGTCATCCAGCTTGCCGAGGATGTTCCAGGCCTGCTCGCGGTGCGCGGGCACCTTCTGCATGAGCTCCTGCATCATCGCGGTCATCTGCGGGTCCATGTTGGTCATGGCCTGACGGGCGGCCATCACCTTGCCCAGCGTGGCGTCGTGGTCACCGACCTGGCCGGCCATGTAACAGGAGTCGAAGGCGGCGCCCTTGAGAACCTGGAGCTCCTCCATGGTGGCCTTGTCCTGGGCCATCACCTTCTTCTCCACGTCGTTCATGGCCTTGGGCATGTCCGCCAGCTTGTGACCCTTGCTCTGGGCGTAGGTCATGAGCTTCTGGTCCATGGCGGTGTGGTCCTTGACCATCATGCTGGCAAAGGACTTCACGTCCGGATTCGTGGCGTTCTTCTCGGCGAGCTGGCCCAGCTTGATTTCCTGCTGGTTGGCGTAGTGCAGCCGCTCCAGCAGCGCCTTCTCGTCCGTGGGGGCCATGAAGCCCTGGAACTCGGCCATGCCCTTCTCGGCCTTCTTCATCTGGCCCGGCGCGCTGGCGGCGCCGCCCGGGGTGCCCTGGGCGAGCGCGAAGCCGCCGGTGAGGAGCGAGGCCGAGAGGATGATTCCCTGAATGGTGCGCTTCATGTCGTGCTTCTCCTTTCGTGTTACGGAATTCTTGAAAGTCCTGGCTGTACGGGGCGCACCTTGGCCTGGGGGCGAGGTGGGACCTAAGCGCCGGCCCGGGCATCCGTGAGCCACCACACGCTCGGCGGGGGCGTGGGTGCGCCGGCCAACGGTGGCACTGCCCATGGGTCGGGGGGGAAAACGTTCAGTGCGGCACGGAGCGCTCCTGTGAGTAGGGCTCGCGCGGCGCGCGGGGCGGAGTGGGGGGAGGAAGGTGGGCGCCGTGGCCGCCCTCGGTGGCGGGCTCCCGGCTCTGCCAGGGCCAGTGGCCCTCCAGCTCCACCGTGAGGGTGAAGCTGAGGAAGGTCCTGATGAGGACGATGAGGCCCAGCACGAGGACGCTGCGCAGCGTGGGCGCCTCGCTCACCGTGCGGATGATGTCGGCGGCGACGAGGAACTCCAGGCCGAGGAGAATCGCGCGGCCCAGGTTGAGGCGGAAGCGACGGTAGGCCTCACTGGGCGGGAGGCCGCGGCGGACGGCGAGCAGCACGACGGCGAGCACCGCTCCCAGCACCATGGCGGCCACGCCAGCTCCCTCCATGAGCTGGGCGGACAGCGCTATGAGCGAGCTGGACTCCATCGTGCCTCCCCGCGCGTGAAGCTACGCATGGGGAGGGGCGAGGCCATGAGACGGCGGGCGCCCGGCTGGCCGGACGCCGCTCCCACCGGGCCTCGTGCCAACGTCAGACGTGGCGGATGGCCGCGCCCGGGCGGGGCTGGCCGGAGGGAGGACGGGCACCCGGCAGGGTAGGCCCCGCTGACCGGATGGCGTGCGCGCGGAACTTGGCGTCCGGCGTCAGCCGGAGCGGGCACAGCGGCGGCCGCCCCACTGTCCGGATGCCGTGGCCGAGGAGCCTGGCGCCCGGCGGTAGGGACGCGGCCATGAGTGCGCGTCCGCCGGGCTGGCCGGCCGGGCGCTCTGGCCGGGAGGCTCAGCGCCCGGCGTCGGCCGGACCGGGCGCGGCGGGCGGCTGAGCGGGCGGAGGAGCGGCCTGCCCCCCGGCGGCGGGGACGTTCATCTCGGACAGCTCGCCCTCCTCGTTGAGGAAGGCCTGGGCGGCGCGGTCCACCTCCTCTGGCTTGAGGTTGGTGAGCTGCACGGTGGCCTGACGCGTGCGCGTGGCCAGCGCCGACTCACCCAGCGCGCCATGGATGCGCGTGAGGGCCAGGTGGATTTCCGGGTCGAACGGGTCCGACGCCAGCGCCTCCAGGTACGCCGTCTTCGCCTTGGGGTAGTCCTTGCGGAACAGCAGGATGCGGCCCAGGTGCACGTTGGTGGAGGGCGAGCCCGGGTACACGCGCAGGCTGCCGCGCAGCACGCTCTCCGCCTCGTCCAGCCGCCGCAGCTCCAGCAGCGCCAGCGCGTACTTGTTGGAGATGGACTCGTACTTGTCGCCCACCAGCTTGTGCGCCTTGGCGTACTCCTCCGCCGCGGCCTTCACGCGGTTGCGCTCGCGCAACAGCTCGCCCAGGTGCGCGAAGCGGCGCGCGGGCACCTCCTCCACGTTGTCGAACTCGCCGAAGGAGATTTCACGGCCCTTCTTCTCCTTCTCGTCCTTCACCTTGCCCTTGGCGTCCTCCTTGAGGACCACGCGCTCCTCGCGCGGCAGCAGCTCCGGCGGGAAGGGCTGCTTCTTGATGTGGGCCAGCCACGCCTTCTCGAAGAGGGCGAAGGGCATGCCCATGGCGGCCTCCACCGCCTTGCGGTCCTTCTGCCCGTTCTTCAGCTCGTGGATGATGGCGCGCAGGCCCGCGGTGCCCTTCGTCTGGTGCACGTAGTCGATGGCGTAGAACACCTCGGCGAACGCGGTGGCGGCGTCCTCCGCCGTGGGCAGCAGGGCAATCGACGGGTGCATCTTCTCGAAGGGGACGAGCGTGTCCGCCTTCACGCGCTTGCCCAACAGGGCCTGCGTGGAGGGCGTCATCGCCAGGCCCGCCTTGCCGCGCCAGCGCGACTCCAGGAACTTGGCCAGGCCCTCGTGCAGCCAGATGGGGACGGTGTTGCGGCTCATCTGGCTGACGACGAGGTGGATGTACTCGTGCGCGAGCGTGTCCTGCCAGTCGTAGCCCTGCGCCACCGCCTTGGGGCTGGTCACCATCAGCTTGTTGAACTTGCAGATGGCGATGGTGCCGGTGGTGCGAATCTGCTTCTCCGTCAGCGTGCTGACGCGCGACAGCTCGCGGGCGTTGTTCACCACCTCGACGCGAATCTTCCCGCCCGGCGGCGTCCAGCCCAGGTCCTCCGCCATGGCGCGGTGGATGGCCTCCAGCGTCTCCAGGGCGTAGGGCACCAGCACCTCTTCCTTGCCCTTGGGGTAGAAGAAGATGAAGTGCGCGCTCTCGGCGCGCAGGTGGTTCTTGACGATGTCGCGCGTGTCCTTGGCCAGCCGCAGGTAGCTGCCCGGCCGGTCCTCGATGTTGGCGCCCTGGAGCAGGGTGGCCGCGTCCTCGTAGCGGCCCTCCTCGAAGGCCACGCGGCCCTGGTAGAACTTGAGCGGCTCCAGCTCCGCGGGGACGAGCTCCTCCACCTCGGCCAGCTCGCGCTTCGCGCCGGGGACGTCCCAGTCCTCCAGCGACTGCTCTACGCGGCCCAGCCGGTCCTTCACCTCATCCTTGAGCGCGGCGCTCTGCGCCCACGCGGCCTGCGGGACGCAGAAGAGCGCCACGGCCAGCACCGCGAAGAAGGCCCGCACGGCGTGCGGGGAGTCGGGGTTCGGCACGGGGTGACTCACTTCACCAGCTCCTCGTAGTAGCGCTTCACCTGCTCCCGGTACTTCTCCGGAGCGCCCTGCTTCATCGCGTCCAGCAGGTCCTTGCGGAACTCCTTGGGCGCCTGGAAGGCGTCTTCATCCGGCAGCTCCACCTTGTTGCGCGGGTCCTGCCCGTTGCCTTCCTGATTGCCGCGGCGCGCGCCCGCGCCCATGGGCAGGGGCAGGCCGCCCTTGCCGCCGCGCTGGCCCTCCTGCATCTGCCGCTGGAACTGGCGCAGGCCCTCCAGCGCCGCCTGCTGCTCGCCGTAGCCGCGGCCCGGGTCCTTGCCCTGCATCCTCTGCGCGGCCTCGCCCATGCGCTGGCCCACGCCCTCCATCTGCTGCGTGGCCTCCTCGCCGAACAGCGGCGCCATCTGCTGCATCTCGTCCATCTGCTGGCGCAGGCCCTGGGCGCGCTGCTCCAGCTGGGCCTGCTGCTGCGCGAGCTGCTGGAGCTGCTGCTTCTCCTGCTGCGACAGCTGCGCGCCGGGCGGCGGGAAGAGCGACTGGAGCTGCTTGTTGACGTCCTCCACGGAGCGCGCGTCGCGCTCCAGCCGCTGCGCCAGCTCGGCGGACTGCTGCCGCACCTCGGGCGGGTTGCCGAACATCTCGTCGAGCTGCCGCTGCTGCTCGCCCATCATGGACAGCTGGCGGGCCGCGTCCTCGGCGCGCGCGGCGGCCTCGGCGGCCAGGTCGAAGTCATTGACCTTCAGCGCGCTCTCCACCGTCTTCAGCTCGGACTGGGCCTCCTCCAGCGGGCGCGCGGCGCGGCTGTTGAGCTGCTCCGGCTTGAGCTTCTCGTAGCTCTCCTGCGCCTCCTTCACCTTGCGCATGAGGTCGTCCTTGGCGGCCTTGCCCTTCTCCGCCAGCCGCTCGCGGTTCTGCGAGCGGGCCTGGTCCCTCAGCTGGCGCGTCTGGTCCGCCACCTTCTGCTGCTCCTGCACGGTGGTCTGCAGCTCCTGCATGAACTTGCCGAACTTCTCGGTCAGCTCGGGGTACTGCTCGGAGCCGAACTCGTCGCTCTCGTTGTCCAGGTTCTGGAGCATCTCGTCCATCTGCATGCCCAGCTGCTGGAGCTTCGCGAGGGCCTCGTCCGTCTTGCCCTCGCGCATGAGCTTCTCCACGTCGTCGAGCGCGCTCTGGAGGTCCTGCTCCTTCATCATCTCCTGCAGGGCCTCGGCGTTGAGGTGCTCGTCGCGGATGCCCTTGCGCATCTCCGCCATGCGCTGCATCAGCTCGTTGATGCGCTGCTTGAGCTGTTGGATCTGCTCCATCACCGCCTGGCGGGCCGCATCGTCGGGGTTGTTCTTGTACTGCTCGACGAGGTTGGACAGCTCGCGCCGCTCGTTGGCGAGCTGCTTGGCCAGATCCTGCAGCGCCTCCAGCTTCTGCCTGTCGAGCAGGGACTCCAGGTAGAGGATGTCCTTCTCCGCCTCGTCGATTTCCTCGGTGACGGTGGCGGTGAGGCGGTTGCCGGTGCCCCAGTCCTCGCCGCGGGCGCGCTGGGTGCGCAGGTAGAGGCGGCGGAAGTCTGCGGTGCCGTTGATGTGGCTGCCCAGCGACTCGGAGATATGGCTGAGGGCGGAGACCAGCTCGGTGGGCACGTCGCGCTCGCGCGCCAGCTCCCGGGCGAGGGTGCGCATGTCGGTGATGAGCTGCTGGCCGCTGGTGTCCACGGAGGCCGCGGCGGCGATGGCCTGCGGGTCCTTCTTCTTGTCGCGGTCCGGGCCTTCGAGGCGGTCCGCGAGGTGGTCCACCATGCGGCCCCACAGCTGCTCGGCCTTCTCGAGCGCGGCGCGGCGGTGCTCGGCGGCGGAGTAGACGCGCAGCACCTGGGTGCGGCTGACGCCCTTCTTCGGGCCCTCCACCGCGTCGTTGTCCTGCGCTTCCACGTAGTAGGTGATGCGGTCGCCCGGGTCGACCTTGAGGTTGCCGAGGTCCCACGTGTACGAGCCGCGGTTGCGGCGGCCGTCTTCCTTGGGCAGCGGCACGCGCGTCTCCTGCTGCGCGCCGGGCGTGCGGAAGACGAGCGACAGGCCGGACAGGCCGTAGTCGTCGGTGGCCTCGTACTTGAGCGTCACCTGCTGGCCGGGGTCCACCTCCAGCTCCACCTGGGGCGTCATCAGCGTCACCTGCGGCGCCTTGTCCGCCTCCACGTTGAGGGCGATGTCCGGGCCGCGGGCGAGCTGCTTGTCGCGCGCGCCGTAGAAGACGAAGTGGTAGTGGCCGGACTGCTTCGCGACGAAGGTGCCCTCCAAATCCCGGTTGCCGGTGACGGTGAGGGGCAGGGCCTGGCCGTTGACCACCACCTCCGCGCGCTCCACCGGCCGGTCCGAGCGCGTCTTGAGGACGACCTCGGTGCCCGCCGGGGCGCTCACCTCGCCGTTGGTGCCGGGCACGGTGCGCTGGGTGAGGCCCGTGTACGCGGGGTAGCGGTACGTCAATTCGATGTCGCCGGTGATGGGCTCCACCACCGCCTGTGCCTGGGGCCGCGCCGCCATCTCGCGGATGCGCGCCATGCCCGCGGACCAGCCGCCGCCCAGGAGGGTCATCAGCAGCGCGAGCGCCAGCAGCACGCCGCCGGAGGCGAGCGCGGTGTTGCGCACGGGCCGGCCGTCCACCACGGAGCGCACGTCCACCGTGCGCACGCGGGTGTCCATCTGCTGGAGGAAGGCCCGGGCCAGCTCCGGCGAGCCGCCGTCGCCGTCGCCGGGCTGACGCTGGAGCTCCACGGCGGCCAGCACGTCCAGCGACAGCTCCGGGCGCTTGAGGCCGATGAGCCGCGCGGTGCGGGCGTCGTCTCCCACCCGGCGCTTCGCCAGCCAGAGGCCGAAGACGCACGCCACCGCCACGCCCAGGGGCAGCGCGAGCCACAGCACGGACGCGCCCAGGCGCGGGGCCACGAGGCCGAGGAAGCCACCGGCCGCCAGCAGCGCCGCGGCCGAGGCCCCGCCCAGCAGGACGCCCTGCCGCCACAGGTGACGGCGCTGGCGGGTGCGTACCGCGGCGAGGAGGGCCTCGACTCCGGGCGCCCTCCGGTCGGAGACGGCCCGCGAGGCCGGCGCCGAGGGGGGCGGGGGAGGCG
>NZ_JABBJJ010000332.1 GCF_012933655.1 Pyxidicoccus fallax
GGGTGGGGGAGACTAGCCGGCCCCGGGGGGCCGGTGGTTGCGGCGCCGTGAACAGGCGAGCGGGCGGGCGTGTTCCTGGTGGTGGTAGGGTTCTCTCCCGGTGAAGCGGTTGGACTGGCGCGTCATGCGCCTCCGTCCGACGCGTATCGCCGTACCCAGGGGGGCACCATGCAACCGAGCAGCACCGTCCGGGCCACCGGCCCGCGTCCAGGCCAGGAGGTCCGGCCATGAGCAAGCTCGCCGTCCTCGTCATCCATGGCATCGAGGTGGATGACCCGGGTCTCTTCGACACCGCATTGCGCAAGCTGAGCGAGCACTTCGGCGCGCAGGCCCGCACCGCTCCGGAGAATGCCCTGGTCGTGGAGACCGTGAACTGGGCGTCCGTGCTGGAGGGCGCCGAGCGCAGCCTCCTCTCGCGGTACGGCACGTCCGACGCGGAGGAGTACTGGCAGGCGCTCTACGACAACGTGCGCTCGGTCAACCGGGGCCACGAGTCCGCGCTGGTGCCCCTCATGCTCCGCATGATGCGGCCGTCCACGCGCGGCATGGACCTGCGCTACCCCGGGCTGCGCTGGCTGCTGGTGCACTTCGTGGGCGACATCATCGCGTACCAGACCAACCCGTCCGACCCGGACATCTACACGCGCATCCACCGCGAGGTGGCGCTGGCGCTCGGCCGGCTGCGCGCGAGGGCCGGGGAGGACGCGCCCCTGTGTGTCATCTCGCACAGCCTGGGCAGCATCATCGCGAGCAACTACTTCTATGACCTGCAGGTGAGCCGTCAGACGGGGCGCGACATCATCGAGACGTCGGTGCGCGCGGCGCAGGGGACGTCACCGCTGGAGCGCGGCGAGACGCTCAGCCGCATGTACACGCTGGGCAGCCCCATGGCGCTGTGGAGCCTGCGCTACCGGAGCGTGGAGCTGAACCAGCCCGTCCAGGTGCCCGCCCAGGAGCTGGAGCGCCACCATCCGGGGCTTGGCGGCGAGTGGCTCAACTTCCACGACGATGACGACATCTTCGCGTGGCCGCTCCAGCCGCTGAGCGCCGCGTACCGCGAGGCCGTGAGGGATTGCGCCGTGCGGCTGGCGGGACCGCTGTTCTCGTGGACGCCACTGGTGCACCCCTTCTACTGGTCCGATGACGCGGTGATGGGGCCCATCGGCCGCTCGCTCGCGGATGCGTGGCGGCGGCTCGGTGAGAAGAAGCCGCCGGTGCCCACGGTCGCGGCGTAGGGCGCGGCGAAATCCCGGTCCGCGACGCGTCCTTTCCAGGGATGTCGCGGACCCAGACCAGAAGTCCCGGCACGCGCGGTGTATAAAAGGTGGACACCCGGTGATTCGCGAGCGTCCACCGCCAGCGGTGCGTTGAAACGCGGCGCGCAACGCGGCGGCGATTCTGCTATCCGCGCCTTCATGTCGGACTTCACGCTTCCCGAGGACAAGGCCGCGCGGATGGAGCGCTGCTCGGTGTTCTACACGGACGTCGTGCCGCACAACCACGCGCTCGGCCTGAAGCTGGTGGACATCGGCCCCGGCGAGGCCACCGTCGAGCTGCCCTACGCGGACTTCCTCGTGGGCAACCCCGAGACGGGCGTGCTCGCCGGCGGCCCTGTCACCACCCTCATCGACGCGTCCTGCGGCTCCGCCGTCTTCCTCAAGATGGGCCGCTTCGCCCCGCTCGTCACCCTGGACCTGCGCATCGACTACCTGCGCCCCGCGCGCCCTGGCGTCTCCCTCACCTGTGTCGCCGAGTGCTACAAAATCACCCGCCAGGTGGCCTTCGTCCGCGCCCTCGTGCACCAGGGCGACAAGAGCGACCCTGTGGCCTCCGCGCAGGGCACCTTCATGAAGACGGAAGAGTGACGGCCATGAGCGAGACCACACCCGCCCCCCTGCCCATCGCCGACCTCGTGCGCCAGGTGCGCCAGACGCGCGAGTACCGCAAGCTCACCGACGCCATCCCCTACACGCGCTACATGGGCATCGGCGTGGAGAACCTCGCCGGCGAGATGCTCTGCCGCATGGCCTACTCGCCCAAGCTCATCGGCAACAGCCTCCTTCCCGCGCTGCATGGCGGCACCCTCGGCGCCCTGCTCGAGTCCGCCGCCATCTTCGAGCTGCTCCTCCAGACGGACACCGAGCGCGTGCCGAAGGTCATCTCCCTCACCGTGGACTTCCTGCGCTCGGGCAAGCCGCAGGACACCTTCGCCAAGGCGCTCATCACCCGTCAGGGCCGACGCGTCGCCAACGTGCGCGTCGAGGCCTGGCAGGATGACCGCACCCGCCCCATCGCCAGCGCCCACGCCCTGTTCCTGCTCGCCGAGCCGTGAGGGTTCCGCCATGAGCTCCAACGCCGGTGCCGATCTCCTCAAGCTCGCGTTCAGGCTCGTCGATGCCCTCGAGTCCTATGGGCTCGGCGTACAGGTGATGGTGGGACTCTTCGCCCTGGGCTTCGTCGGTACCTTCGTGGCGTTCCGCCGCAAGCCGCCCAGGGACAAGAGCGACTGACGGGCGCCTGCTCCGCCAACCGCCCTCCCCTGGTCTCCACGCCGCCGCCGTCTCCACCTTCGTGCCGGGACTTTCCGCATTGAAGAAGGAGGCAGGCAATGAAGCGTTGGATGGGCTGGATGCTGGTGGGCTCTCTCGCGATGGGTGGGACGGCGTTCGCGCAGGAGGACTCGAAGCCGCCGAGCACGCAGAACGGCACCGATGACACCCAGGGCATGTTCCGCATTGGCGAGGCAGAGGCCATCGACCAGGGCGAGAGCGTGAAGGACACCACCGGCGGCGTTCAGCAGGGTACCGGCGGCTCCGGCCAGCAGCCCCAGGGAGCCCAGCCGGATGCCCAGGGCGCGAAGCTGATGGACCAGGGCCTGCTACCCATCCCCACCGACGAGCAGGACTTCCTCGCCACCCTCCACCACGCCAACCAGATGGAGGTGCAGCTCGGCCAGCTCGCGCAGCAGAAGGGCGTGTCCAAGGGCGTGAAGGACTTCGGCGCGAAGCTGGTGAAGGACCACCAGGCCGCGGACCAGAAGCTCATGACGTACGCCCAGAAGAAGAACATGACGCTCGGCGAGCCGAAGGCGGATGACGACTTCAAGAAGACGATGAAGAACGCCGACGACGCCGCCATGGCGAAGCTCCAGTCGCTCCAGGGTCCCGCCTTCGACCGCGCCTTCCTCGCGCACATGGTGGGCGACCACGACACCGACATCGCCAAGGTGATGGCCGCCCAGCAGCAGTTCGCCAGCAACACCGAGCTGAAGGGCCAGCTCGACTCGCTGCTGCCCACGCTCAAGCAGCACCGCGACCAGGCGCACCGCCTGCTGGGCCAGGAGAAGCCACGCCAGGCACGCTCGGCTCCGCAGGGCCGCTGACGACGGCTCCCGCTCGCCTTCAGCGCGCCGTCACCGAGACGGTGTAGAGACGCTTCGCGGCCTGGACTCGCGGCGGAGGTGAAGGCGCGCCACCCGCCGCCCCAGCCTCGAGTCCTCCGCCGCGTACACCACGCCCATGCCGCCCGCAGCGCCTCCAGCGCGGGCACCTCCGTCAGGGACAGCGCACTGCACCGTGTTGCACGCGCGTCGAGAAAATCGGCCTCTCCCCTCGGAACCTCTCGTGCGCCCTCAGGGTTTGGCGGCTCGCAGGCGCAGGGCAATGCTCAATCCGAGCCCCGCCAGCACACCGGCCGAGTAGCAGACGAGGTCGCTCCACAGGAATCCGGCGCCCAGCACCAGCCGGCCCGGCAGCGTCCCGCGCACCGCGTTCAGCCAGGGCGCCTGGTAGAGCTGGCTGAACTCCACCGCGAAGGAGAAGGCCAGGGCCGCGGCGGCCACGTGGAGCACCGGGCGCGCGGGCGCCAGGAAACGCACCAGCAGGAACACCAGCAACGCCCACAGCGTGTCCCCCGCGTATGCCGCGAAGAACGGCGGCCACGCCACCGACTTCGAGCGCGAGGCCAATCCCAGCGCCAACACGAGCAGCGCCAGCACCAGCGCCATGACCCGCACCCGGAGCGGCGAGGGGACACCGGCGGAAGGAACGTTCATTCCACCCCGGTCTACACGGCGGCCCACCGTTGGCGCCAGGGGCCGGCCCCCATGCCCACCGTCCAGGGCGGGAAGAAACACGGAAGCATCCTTCCGACCTCGACAGGTACGAGAGGAGGCCCGGCCGGTACCTCGCGTGCCCCGCACGCGCGCCACCGCCGCCACCACCTTCGGCAGGCCGTGGCGCTCCAGGGCCGCATGCGCCGCCGGCTCTCCCTTCGCGCAGGCACAGGCCAGGTCCAGGTCCGCGCCATGCACGGCCGCGAGCCACCGCGCCACGTCCTCCCCCGGCGGCAGCCGCTCGGCCAGGTTCCGCAGGAAGTCCTCCTCGGCCAGGGGCACTCCCGGCCAGGTCCGCTGTCCCGTGGCGTACAGCGACGCGAGCCTGTCCTCCAGTCCGGGGAGCTCCCTGGCACTCCGCGCCTCGGGCCGCAGGTACCGCTCGAAGAGGACTGACACACCCGAAGACTATCCTTGTTACAGCGCCTTCTTCCCTTTTCTACAGGCTTCACCCCAGGTGCGCTCGGACCGGGGGCGTCCCGTCTCGCACCCGTAGCGTGGAGGCCTGCACAGCAAGTGACGGGCAGCCCTGCCTGAGGGTGGAGATTCCGCCCGACATCGGACCTTTCAACGACCCTGCACTTTCCGGCACGGCACCTGCTTCCTGACGGGCAGATCGGCAGGGGGCAACGGGCGCGATGGGCGAGCGGGAGCTGGTGAAGTTGAGGGAGCTGAAAGAGGCCGCGCATGCCCTGTTCGTCCGGGGACGCTTCGTGCAGTGCGCGGAGACCTACGCGCGCATCCTCCGGCTCGTCCCGAAGGACCCGAACGTGCGCGTGCGGCATGCGGAGTGCTGCCGCCGTGCGGGAGACCGGCAGTCCGCCATCACCTCGTACCGCGAGGCGGCCGCCCTCCTGATGGAGCAGGGCTGCGAGTCACGGGCCCGCGGGGCGCTGCGCGCCGCGCTCGAGCTGGACCCGAGGGACCCGATACTCCTGTCGGACATCGCGCGGCTCGGACAGCCGAAGGCGCAGGCCACCGCGCTGGAGGACGAGCGGCTCTACACCGGCGCCACGGGCCTCTTCGAGCGGCTCGACGCGCGCGCCAACAAGGCGGGTCCTCCGCCTCCGCCGCCGGCCTACGTCCTCCGCGCCGCCGAGGAGACACCCGCGCCCGGGCCCCTTCCGGCCGCGCCCACCATCGCGCCGCTCGACGTGAAGGCGCTCCGCGGGGCACGGACGATGGCGCTCCCTCCCCGAGCCCATCCGGCGGTTCCTCCGGCCATGCGCCGCGCGTCGCCGAGCATCCCGCCCATCATTCCGGGGCGGCTCATCACCCAGCCTCCCGTGCCCCAGGCTCCAGCTGGGACGCGTCCCGCGGGAGCAACGGTGACGCCCGTGCCTCCGGCGATGCGTCCCGCGAGGTCGACGGCGGGCGTGCCCCGCGCGGGGAATGCCACGGCGCAGGCGGGAGGCCCGCTGCCCCTGGCGCCCGCACCCGCGAATGGTGCCGGAGCCTCCCACGCGGCCCCGGCGGCGACGCCCTATCGCCCCGAGCTGCGCCGTCTGGGCCCGAATGCCGTGGCGCTCCGGGTTTCGCCCCAGGCGCGCTGGGTCATCATCCGCTCGGACAGCCCGCTGGAGTTGAGCCGCGCGGAGGCGCTCCCTGTCCCCGCGGCGCGGCAGCCCCCGGCGGCATACGCTCCCGAGCAGCCCCCGGCGGGCCCCACTCCCGCGAGCTCCTGAGCCCTCCTCACGACACCTGCGCGAACAACCGCGCGAGGAAGTCGCCGAACACCTTCACCTTCGGCGGCGTGGGACGCGCGGGCGGCCACACCAGCCACAGGGCGCCGCGCTCCACCGTGAGCCCGGGCAACACGGGTTGCAGCGTCCCCGCCGCCAGCTCCGGCAGCGCCATCAACTCCAGCACCTGCGCCACCCCGAGCCCCACCTTCGCGGCCTGCAACACGGCCTCGCCGTTGTTGAAGCTGAAGGTCTCCGGGATGCGCGGCGCCGGTGCACCCGGCTCCTGCCGGAGCGACCACTCCTCGATGCGCCCCGTCGAGGTGAACCGATAGCGGATGCAGTCGTGCCCGGCCAGGTCCTCCACGGTGCGAGGCAGTCCTCGCGCCTGGAGGTACTCCGGCGATGCGCAGAGGATGAATCGCTTTGGCCTGAAGCGCCGCCGCATCAGCCGTGAGTCCGTCAGCTCGCCACAGCGCACCGCCGCGTCCAGCCCGTCTCCCACGATGTCGCGCACGTGGTCGTCCAGGTCGAGCTGCAGCTCCAGCTTGGGGAACTCCTTGCGGAACCTCGGGAGCGCGGGAATGAGGAACCGCAGGGCCACGAACTCCGGCACGCTCACGCGCAGCCGTCCTCTCGGAGCGCGCTGCTCGCGCGAGAGGTCCGTCTCCGCCTCGCGCAGTTCCTCCAGGATGCGCACGCACCGCTCGTAGAACCGCGTGCCGGGCTCCGTCAGGTGCATCCGCCGCGTGGTGCGCTGAAACAGCCGCGTCCCCAGCCGCTCCTCCAGGCGGGCCACGCTCTTGCTCGCCGCGGACGGTGTGATTCCCAGCGTGCGCGCCGCCAGCGCGAAGCTGCTCGCCTCCGCCACGCGCACGAACACCCCGATGGCCGACAGGCTCTCCATCCGCCCTGCCTCCGATTCCGGACTCCCGAGTCCCGAGTGAGATGCCAGGGAGCACGGTTTCGCGCACGCCTTTTCCAACGCATGAATTCGCGCGGAGGAACGACACACCATGACTCACTCTTCAGACGTCTCCCGGCGACTCTTCCTGCAGGCGGGCGCGGCGCTTCCCCTCGCGGCGTGCGCCACCCCTTCGGCCTCCCACACGACGGCCGCGGCGCCCCTCTCGTCTCCATCCGGATTCGAGCAGCACCGCTTCACGTCGGCGGACGGCACCTCGCTGTCCTGCTTCCGCAAGGGTACTGGCCCCGCGCTCGTCTGGGTCCACGGCGCGCTCAGCCTGTGGAGCGATTGGCGCGACGTGGCCGAGCGCCTGTCTCCCCACTTCACGAACTACGTGCTGGAGCGGCGCGGGCGCGGGCAGAGCGGCGACTCGCCCCGGCACGCGCTGGAGCGCGAGGTGGAGGACGTGCTCGCCCTGATGGAGCTCGCGGGCCCGGGGGCCTCGCTCTTCGGCCACTCGTATGGCGGAGTGCTGGCCCTGGAGGTCGCGCGCCGGACGCCACCGGCGAAGCTCCTCGTCTACGAGCCGCCTCTCCCCGTCACCCAGCCCGTCTCCGGTCCCTTCCTGGACGACTTCCGGAGGACATTGGGACGCGAGGGGCCGGACGCGGCGCTCGTGCTGTTCAACCAGCGGCTGCTGCACACGCCGCCCGCGGAGCTGGAGGCATTCCGACAGACGCCGGTGTGGGCGCGGCAGGTGGAGATGACGCCCGTCTTCACCCGCGAGCTGGAGGCCCTGGAGACGCTGCCCGTGGGCCTGGGTCGCTACCGCGAGGTGCGCGTCCCGACGCTCGTCATCCTGGGTGACCAGAGCACGGAGGTGCTGCTCGCCCGGCCCGCGCGCGCGCTGGCGGAGGCGCTCCCCCAGGCGCGGCTGAAGGTCCTCGCCGGCCAGGGCCACGTGGCCCACGTGACGGCGCCGGACCTGCTCGCACGGGAGGTCCACGCGTTCCTGCGCGGGTCGTGAGCCCTGGGCTGCGAGGTGCGCGAGGCGCTCGCGAAGAGCGCCTCGGGTCCTACATGGACACGGACTTCTTCGGGTCGATCTGCTTCTTCTGCTCGGGAGCCTTGGCCTTCTCGGGGGCCTTCGTCTCCACCGGGAGCTGCGCCTTCACCGGCGCCTCGCAGTGCTCACCCTTGCGGTTCGGGTGGCAGTGCCGGATGCCGTACACATGGTGGCAGCCGCACGAGTCCACGCGCTTCTTCGCGCAGATGGACGGGTTGAACACCGGAGCCGCCACCTCGACGGGCTTCTGCTCCTGCTGCTGCTCCACCGGCGCCGTGTTCAGCGCCACCGCCAGGAAAACCCCACCCAAAAACCCCATCGCCCAACCCCCTACCTGGATACTGAGCCATTGATGGGAATGGCTTCGGGACGCGGCAAGTCCCACGCCGATCGGATTGGTGCTCTTGGCACGCAAGCCGATTGCCACTCGACGCTCCTGGCCTCGTGGGCGCTCCGAAGCCTCCTCCGAAGGTGGGATGCGGACGTCGCCACGGCAACACCTCCACCGCGCGTGCTCCGGCGCCGCTCACCCGCGAGACTCCGCCGATTGGCGCCCGGGACAGGACCGGCGTTCATCCGCGGGACACCGGCTCCAGTCGGGGACGCTCCGAAATCGCTCGCCTTCCCGCCTGCCCTCCCAGCATCCTCGCCACGGGCCGGTTTTCGTGCGCTCCCGGTCAGTCTCGCTCGGACGCTTCCGTCCCTTTCGCGCGTTAACCCCACTCTGGGGGATTCAAGTCATGAGCTGGAAGCAGCGTTTGGAAAAGGCCGCCGAGGGCCACTACGTCCTGCCGAAGACCAAGAGCATGAAGGTCGACGCGGACCTGTTCCTGTCCGACAAGCTCCTGTGGGGCGAGGGCCCCGAGGAGCCCGGTCTCGAGGACGCCGTCTTCGACCAGGTCGTCAACGCCGCGTCCTTCCCGGGCGTCACCCGCGTCGCCGTCACGCCCGACTGTCACGTCGGCTACGGCGTCCCCATCGGCACCGTCGTCGAGACGGACGGCATCCTCCTGCCCACCGCCGCCGGCTACGACATCGGCTGCGGCATGGTGCAGCTCCAGACGTCCCTCATGGCCGAGGACGTCGCCGACCCCGTCAAGCGCCGCAAGTGGATTGAAGAGGTCACCCGCCGCATCGCCGTGGGCGTGGGCGCCAGCCGCGTCCAGAAGCAGCGCAGGGTGACCGACCGCACCTTCGCCGAAGTGGTGCGCCACGGCGCCAAGGCCCTGGGCCGCGGCTCGTCCATCACCGAGCGCGACTTCATCCCCGTCGAGGACGACCGGGTGGACATCCCCGAGCGCGCCTTCGGCAAGCGGGACCAGCTGGGCAGCCTCGGCGGCGGCAACCACTTCACCGAGATGCAGGTGGACCAGGACGGCCGCGTCTGGGTGATGCTCCACACCGGCAGCCGCGGCTTCGGGTGGAACATCGCCAAGCACTTCTTCGTCGAGGGCGCCGCCCAGCTCGGCCTCAAGAGCCGCAGCGAGGACTTCGTCTGGCTCGACGCGGAGAGCGCCCTGGGCCGCGAGTACTGGAACCTGCACAACATGGCCGCCAACTTCGCCGTGGCCAACCGGCTCATCATCGGCGAGGCCGTGTGCGCCGCGCTCGAGGACGTCTTCGGCGGCACCGCCAGCGTGTACTACGAGATTTCCCACAACCTCATCCAGAAGGAGTCCGGGAAGTTCGTCGCCCGCAAGGGCGCCACGCGTGCCTTCCCCGGGAAGCACCCCGCCCTCAAGGGCACTCCGTGGGAGAAGACGGGCCACCCCATCCTCATCCCCGGCTCCATGGAGACGGGCAGCGCCATCCTCTTCGCCGAGCAGGGGGCGCAGAAGTCCATCTACTCCGTCAACCACGGCTCCGGCCGCCGGCTGTCCCGCGGCGAGGCCCGGCGCGTGCTCGACCAGAGCGTCACCGACAAGCGCATGGCCGAGGCGGGCATCCTCCTCAACACGCGCACCACGCCGCTCGACGAGTCCGGGCCCTGCTACAAGAACCTGGACGACGTGCTCGAGACGGTCGAGATGGCCGGCCTCGCCCGCGTGGCCCACCGCCTCAAGCCCGTGGCCTGCATCAAGGGCGCGGACTGAGGTCCAGTTCCCCAAAGAGCTGGAAATACAGGGCTTGGGTCGCCCGCCTGCCTGCTGACCGCGGGGGTGGGTGGGTGACTACTCCCCAGGTGATGGGCAGTGGACAGGCGGCGCGAGCGGGTGCGTGAGGCACGGCGGACCGCTACAGTGGGTGCGCTTGGAGTCTCCGAGAATGACCACGCCGTCTCCTGCTGCCCGTCCGCCGCCGGCTCCTTCCCGCGAGGCGGAGCTGACTCGCGCCGAGAATGAGCTGTCCACCCACGAGGCGAAGCTCGCGGAGCACCTGGCCCGCGCCACCGCCGAGGCCTCGGCGCTCGCCAACCGATTGAACCAGCTTCGCGCGGCGGTGGCCCGCGTCCAGGCCGAGCCCGGCGCGGAGGCGCTGGCCGGCGAGCAGGCCGCCGCGCTGGAGGCGCTGACGGTGCCCGTGCTGGACGTGGAGGCCTCGCGCGAAAAGGCGCTGAAGGCCCGCGAGGCGGCGCTGAATGCCCGGCGTCAGGCGGGGCAGGAGATGACCGCCGCGCTGAAGGCGCACCAGGAACAGACGGCGCAGATGACTCGGGCCATGGCCGACGTGGAGACGGTGGTGCGGCACCACGTCGAGGCGGCGGCGGCGCGCACGCGGGCCCAGCAGGAAGCACAGGCGCGGGCCCAGCAGGAGGCGGCGCGCGCCCGTCAGGCCGAGCAGGCCCGGACGACTCCGCAGTCGCAGGGGACGCCCGTCCCTCCGGGGCTCATGGCGGCGCGGTCGAAGGGGACGCCCGTTCCTCCGGGAGTTCCGGCGGCGGCCCGGCACGCGGGCGCCACGGCCACCACGGACGGCATGGACGCGCGGCGCAACGGGCGGGTGCGGATGCACACGTCCATCGACATGCGCAGCGACTCGAACTTCTTCACCGGCTTCTCGATGGACATCAGCGAGGGCGGTGTCTTCATCGCCACGGTGGACCCGGTGCCGCGCGGCACGCAGGTGGAGCTGGACTTCACGCTGCCGGGCGGCCGGCCGATGAAGGTGACGGGCGTGGTGCGCTGGGTGCGCGAGTCCAACTCCCGCACCCCGGAGCTGATGCCCGGCGTGGGCGTGCAGTTCACCGGACTGCCCCCGGAGGTGGCCTCCGCCATCTCCAGCTTCGTCACCACGCGTGACCCGATGTTCTTCCCGGACTGAGCGCCGGACGCGGTGGACCCCGGTTCAGTTGAAGAGGTCGGCCACCTCGAGGGACACACCGGGGAGCGCGGAGGACTTCAGTCTCCCGCCCGCGCCAACCGTGCGGTGGGCGAGATACCTGGCCCTCCTGGCATGGGGCTCCGTGTAGACCTCGATGACCTCGCGGGCGACGTCCACAATCCAGTACTCGGGGATGCGGGCGCGCGCGTAGATGCGGCTCTTCGCCTCCCGGTCCCTGCGAATCGAGTCATCCGCCACCTCCACCACGAGCAGGGCGGTACGCGGATGGACCCTGGCCCGCTCCTCATCGGACTGGGTGACGACCGCGATGTCGGGCTCCGGCTCGCTGCGTCCCAGACACAAGGGAAGTTGGGGTCGGACGCTGAAGGTGTCGCCCAGGGCCCGCCCCAGGATGCGGGTGAGTCTGGCGACCAGTCGTGCATGTGGCTTCCCCATCGGCGTCATCTCGGCGACCACCCCCTCCAACAGCTCCACGGGCTCATCCTGGCCGAGCACTCCGACACGGATGAGCTGGTGGTACTCCTTCGGGGTGAAGCGCCTGGGAACGACGAGCCAGGGCTCGGCGCCGGAGACGCGCTTCTTCGCGATGATTCCCTCCAGCAGCTCCACGTGCTCGTCTTCGTCGAGCACTCCGACCTCTCGGAGCCGGTGGTACTCCTCGACGGTGAAGCGCCGCGGAATCAGGAAGTCCATCTCGGGCGGGAGCCGGTGAGGCATGGGAGAGGTCCTCGTGCTGCCTCACGGTAGTGTCGGGGGCGCGAAGGCGTCCACCTGTCACATGCATTCGTTATTCGACCACCTTCCTCTCCCCCAGGCGCACGGACGGGACTATCCTCCGCGAAAGGCAGACAATCCTGGGGGGGTGTCATGGCGAAAGCCATTGCAGCGAGGTCGCAACCGAAGCCGAGGCCGGAATGAGCGCGCCCAACCGCAGTCCATCCGTCACCGTCGCCCGGCCGCCACGCTGGGACTCCCGCCGCCGCGGCACCGAGGTCGGGACTCCCTCCCCCGCCGCCGAGCCCGCCTCCGTCCCCACCGTGGACAAGGTCAACCTCGCGCAGAAGCTCGCCCTCTTCTCCGAGCCCTGGTCCCCCAAGGTCGTCGGTGACCTGAACGGCCAGCAGGTCAAGGTCGTCAAGCTCCAGGGGCCGTTCGTCTGGCACCACCATGAGAACGAGGACGAGCTCTTCCTCGTCCTCCACGGCCGCCTCCGAATGGAGTTCAAGGACCGCACCGTGGACGTGGACCCGGGCGAGTTCATCATCGTCCCCCGCGGCGTCGAGCACCGCCCCGTCGCCGAGGAAGAGGTCCACGTCCTCCTCTTCGAGCCCGCCTCCACCCTCAACACCGGCAACGTCCGCGACGAGCGCACGGTGGAGCAGCTCCAGCGCCTCTAACCGCCCGCAATCCGGGCGTTGAAAGAGCGGCCGAGCGTGCGGGCACCCGCCACCCCGTACGCTCTTGGATTCCTCCTGGCACCTACACAGCGCACCTTTGCTCCGGACCCGAGCGGCCCCACCCGGGGGCCCCACGTCGAGGAGCCGGAGCAATGCGCATCCACCACCTGAACTGCACCACCATGTGCCCGCCCGGAGGCCGGCTGATGGACGGGCGGAAGGGCTTCGCCGGGCCCGCGGCGCTCACGTGTCACTGCCTCCTGGTGGAGGGCGCCAACGGGCTCATCCTCATCGACACCGGCTTCGGCCTGCAGGACGTCCTCCACCCGCGCCCGCGCCTCGCCCCCATGTTCCTCAAGGCGTTGTGCCGCCCCCGGCTCGTGGAGGAGGCCACCGCCATCCGCCAGATTCAGCGGCTGGGCTTCAAGCCCGAGGACGTGCGCGACATCGTCCTCACCCACCTGGACTTCGACCATGCCGGCGGGCTCGACGACTTCCCGCACGCCCGCGTGCACCTGCTGGCCGACGAGCTCCGCCACGCCCAGGCCCAGGAAACGCCGCTGGACCGGCGCCGCTTCCGGCCGCAGCAGTGGATGAGCCAGCCCCAGTGGGTGACGTACCCCACGGGCGGCACCAGCGACCGCTGGTTCGGCTTCGAGTGCGTGCGTGACTTGCAGGGCCTGCCGCCCGAAATCCTGCTGGTGCCCCTGGTGGGCCACACGCTGGGACACGCGGGCGTGGCCATCCAGGCGGAGGACGGCTGGCTGCTGCACGCCGGCGACGCGTACTTCTACCACGGGGAGATGGACCTGGACCGGTACCGCTGCACGCCGGGCCTGCGCTTCTACCAGAAGCTCATGCAGAAGGACGGGGAGCTGCGCTGGTACAACCTGCGCCGCCTGCGCGAGCTGGTGCAGCGCCACGGCCGCGACGTCACCGTGTTCTGCGCGCACGACTCGCTGGAGTTCGAGCTGCTCGAGGAGCGCGAGAAGGCTCCCGCCGAGTCGCCGCTGCGCAGCTTCCTCGCCCCGGCGACCGAGTCCACGCTGCGCGTGTAGTCCCCGTCCGCCGCGGCTCACGACGGCAGCCCCGGGGCCGGAGGCTCCGCCTCCGTGCCCAGGTACATCAGCGGCAGGTCCACCGTGAAGGCCGCGCCCTCGCCGGGCGTGCTCTCCACGCGGATGGAGCCTCCGTGCGCCTCCACCAGCTGCCGCACGATGTAGAGCCCCAGGCCGAAGCCCGCGTGCTGGCTCGCGGAGGGCTCGCGCTCGAAGCGGTCGAAGATGCGCCGCTGCGACTCCGGGGCGATGCCCACGCCCTGGTCCGTCACCCGCAGCCGCGCCCGCGCCGCCCCCACCCGCTC
>NZ_JABBJJ010000333.1 GCF_012933655.1 Pyxidicoccus fallax
GCCCCAGACAGTCCCCTCCCCTCCCCGTGCGCTCGCACCACCGCAGATAGGCACGCGTCAGTTCCAGGTCCGCTGCCGCGACCTCGCGCTCCAGGTGCTCACCGGGCCCAAGCGGCGTCATGCGGCGCGTGCGCGCATCGAAGAGATACGCACCCTCGCGCGCATCCATGTCGAAGAGCCGCCGAGCCTCCTCCTGAGGATGAACGGGCGGCCTGATTCTCGATGACACGGAGGCAACAGCCTCCATGAACTCGTCCTCTTCCAACTGGACGGGCCCCGCTTCGGCCAGGTGTGGCTTGAAGGTGAGGACTTGGCCCCGGTCCGTCTCCAGGCGCACCACTCGCGCGGTGGAACAGCCGGTCAGCAGGGACAAGAGCAACAACGTGATGGCGCGACACACTTCCACGACCTCCTCTCGTCTCCGCACGGGTACGCGTCCGCGACAGGGCACCCACCCGTCCTATACTTGGAAGCCGATGAAGGTCCTCAACGACTTTGCTCCGATTCCGATGTCCGCACAGGAGGCCGCGAAGCGCATGCTGCCTTCTCCAGGCAGAAGCCCGGTCCGCTATGAGCTTCATCTTCCTTCCGCCCAGGAACTCCTCGGCGAAGTGATGAAGCGCCCCGAGGACTTCGTCACGCGGGGGAGGTTCGATGCGAGCGGCGTCTTCATCGTCGACCAGGGCGGCAGCGTCGTCGCCGTGGAGCGGAACAAGCACGCCGGCATCATCTACCGGCGCGAGTTCTCGTCACTCCAGCCGTGCTTCGAGTTCCTGCTCCCGCTCTTCCGCCGCTTCCTCAAGTCCGAGTTCGACTCCTTCGCGATCAACCTGCTCTGGGACGATGACCTCTTCCCCAGGGATTGGCGCTACACGACCGAGCTGACCCTGAACATTCTCCAGAAATCGCTTCAGTCACCGGACGCGTTCCATTCCGCCCCGACGAGGACATTCCCTCCAATCGAAGACGTCATCGCGTTGCTCGCGCCGCACAAGTCGCAGCTCATCGACGAGCACCTCAGCGATGGGCCCCATCTGGTGAGGACGCAGAAGGGCTACGCGTTTCGTTGGTACGAGCGCGGGCAGACATACGAGGACAAGGAGTACAACCGCTTCGAGGACGCGCTTCGCCAGTACCTCGAGCTGTACATCCGCCCGGACAGCCTCCTGCCTCGCCCGCGCTTCTGCCGGCTCGACTGGTTCGAATTCCACTGGAAGGAGGAACAGGACCCTCCCGTCTGAGCACGGCGCATCGCGTCAGGAATACCCCGAAGATTCTTGGGGGTCCCAGGTTGCCGCGAGCGGGGAGCATGACTGAATAATGTCTCCTCGTGGGGACCCTCACCCTCAGCGCCTCGCCGCTCCTCTGGGAGCAGTTCCTCGTCGGCGCGCTCGACGGAGAGGCCGCGCTGCGCCCGGACTTGCACCCCATCCTCACCCGCTGGCAGCGCTCCCGGAGGCTCGGGGCGCCGAGCACTGGCCTGCCCCACGAGGGCCCGAGCGTCACCCATAGGGCGCTCCTCGAACGGCGCGCCCGGCTGGAGCCGGTGTGGCACGAAGTCCAGGGGATGATGGAGGTGCTCGCCTCGGCGCCCCTGCCCTCGGGCCGGGTGGCGCTGCTCGCGGACCGCGATGGCGTCATCCTCGCCACCCGCAGCTCGGGCGGTGACTTCCGCTCGCGCGCGGACGACGTGCGCCTCATCGAGGGTGCCTGCTGGGATGAGACGTCCCGAGGCACCAACGCCATCGGCACCGCGCTGGCCGAGTCCTCCGCCGTCGCCGTCGTGGGCCCCGCGCACTACGCCCAGCGACACCACGGGCTCGTCTGCTACGCGGCCCCGGTGCATGACCCGTTCGGCGAGCTGGTGGGCGTGCTCGATGTCACCGGCCCCGCGGGTGGCGCGGACCCGATGGTGCTGGTGGCCGTGGCGAGTATGGCCTACGCGGCCGAGGCCCGCCTGCGCGAGGTGGCCTGGGCCCGCGTGGCCTCCGCGGCGCGGGGCGGCGTGGAGGCGCGGCTGGCTCGCGAGGATGCCCCGGTCCTGCTCGTCGAGGCGCCCGGACGGGTGCGGCAAGCGAATGGCGCCGCGCGAGCACTGCTCGGCGAGGAGGGCGCACCGGGTCTGGCCGGAGTGCTTGGCCTGTCGTGGCGGGAGCTGAAGGAAGCGGCGCTGCGAGGAGAGACACTCGAAGCGCGAGCCGCCCGTGGTGGCACCGAGTGGCGCGTCCACGCGGAGGCGGTGGGCGAAGGCGGAGGCAGCGCGGCCCTCGCGGTGCTCGTCCGGCTCGAACCACTCGTGGCTCGCGCACGCTCCGTCACGGACGCGCCCGCGCACTTCGTTGAGCCGGCGATGCAGAGCTCCTCCGCCGCGCATCCGCACCCGCGTGCCATGGAACCGATGATGCAGGGCCCCGTGCCCAGGAGCAGCGAACCGCACCTGCGCGCGACGGAACCGACGGCGCATGGAACCTCGGCCGTGCACACGCGCAGCGGCCCGCACGCGAGCGACTCGGAACCGACGATGCAGGGCCCCTGGGCCGCGCTCAAGGGCAGCGACCCGCACCTGCGCGCCACGCTTCGAGAGGCGATCCGCTTCGCGCCCACGGGGCTCCCGGTGCTGCTGCTGTCGGAGACGGGCACGGGCAAGGAGTTGCTGTCTCGTGCCCTGCACGCCGCGAGCAACGTGGCCACAGGGCCCTTCATCGCCGTCAACTGCGGAGCGCTCTCGCCCGCGCTCCTGGAGAGCGAGCTGTTCGGGCACGCGCCCGGTGCCTTCACGGGCGCTCGCGCGGGTGGCGCGGAGGGCAAGCTCGCCGCGGCGGACGGAGGCACGCTGTTCCTCGACGAGCTGGCGGAGATGCCTCCCGCGCTCCAGGTGCTGCTGCTCCGGGTGCTCGAAGACGGGAGCTACTCGCGCGTGGGCGAGTCGCGGGTGCGTCACGCGCGCTTCCGGCTCATCGGCGCGACGTGCAGGGACCTCGACGCGGCGGTGCGCGCGGGCACCTTCCGCTCCGACCTCTACTACCGCCTCCAGGGCGCGATACTCCGGCTGCCACCGCTGAGGGAGCGCTCGGACCTCGCGGAACTGGCGCAGGAGCTGCTCTCCGAACTCGCGGAGACCGCCGGACAGCCCCGGCCCACGCTGTCTTCCGTCGCGCTCGCGCGCCTCGCCGCGCACCGGTGGCCCGGCAACGTGCGTGAGCTGAAGACGGTGCTTCGCCTGGCGCTCGTGCGCGCAGCGGGCGCTCCGGTGCTGGACGTGGACGCGCTGCCACCCGACCTCGGTAGCGGTCCCGTGCCGGCCGCGCCTCCGCCGCCGCCCTCGATGCAGGAAGAGACGGCCCCTCGCGCGCTGAGGGAGCTGGAGGCCCACGCCATCCAGGAGGCGCTCGCTCGCAGTGGCGGCAACGTGGCGCAGGCGGCTCGCCGGCTGGGCATCGCGCGCAGCACGCTCTATCGGATGGTCGAGCGCTTCGGCATCGTGCTGCCACCCCGCTCCTGAGCACTCCTTCCGGTCGGGCGTGCACCGTCGCATCGTGCCGCCGCACCGCGCCGGCCGATGCATCGCGCCCGCTGCTGAGCACCCGGCCCACCTGCATCCACGCCAACCGAAGGAGCGCGTCAGTCCTCCGCCGCGCCCGCTCGCCTCGACCTCACTGCATCTCTTCAACCCGAGTGGACCGCCCCACCTGTCCCCGTGCGACGCAGGTGTCCCGCTCCGCGCCACCCCTGTCCGCGACAGTGTCGCGGAGCGGGACACGACGCGCCGCGACGTCGGCGGACACCGTGCTGGCACGAACGCTGCTCTGGGACAGCCGCCATCAACCCCGCAGCCCAGCCCCACCCGAGGAGAGCGCCATGATCTACGCCGCCCCCAATCAGCCTGGCTCGAAGGTGACGTTCAAGTCCCGCTATCAGAACTTCATCGGTGGCCGCTGGGTGGAGCCCGTGCGCGGTCAGTACTTCCAGAACATCAGCCCCGTGACGGGCAAGCCCTTCTGTGAGGTCGCCCGCTCCACCGCGGAGGACATCGAGAAGGCGCTCGACGCCGCCCACGCCGCCCGCGTCTCCTGGGGCAAGACCTCCACCACCGTTCGCGCCAACATCCTCAACAAGATCGCCGACCGGATGGAGCAGAACCTGGAGATGCTCGCCATCGCGGAGACCTGGGACAACGGCAAGCCCGTGCGCGAGACGCTCGCCGCCGACCTGCCGCTGGCCATCGACCACTTCCGCTACTTCGCCGGCTGCATCCGCGCCCAGGAGGGCTCCGCGGGCGAGCTCGACGCGGACACCGTCGCCTACCACTTCCACGAGCCGCTCGGCGTCGTCGGGCAGATCATCCCCTGGAACTTCCCCATCCTGATGGCCGCATGGAAGCTGGCGCCCGCCCTCGCCGCCGGTAACTGCGTGGTCCTCAAGCCCGCCGAGCAGACGCCCGTCGGCATCCTGCTGCTCACCGAGCTCATCCAGGACCTGCTCCCCGAGGGCGTGCTCAACGTCGTCAACGGCTTCGGCATCGAGGCCGGCAAGCCGCTGGCCAGCAGCAACCGCGTGGCCAAGGTGGCCTTCACCGGCGAGACGACCACCGGCCGCCTCATCCTCCAGTACGCCAGTGAGAACCTCATCCCGGTGACGCTGGAGCTGGGCGGCAAGAGCCCCAACATCTTCTTCGACGACGTGATGGCGAAGGACGATGACTTCTTCGACAAGGCGCTGGAGGGCTTCGCCATGTTCGCCCTCAACCAGGGCGAGGTGTGCACGTGCCCCTCGCGCGCCCTCATCAGCGAGCGCATCTACGGCCAGTTCATCGAGCGCGCCCTGGAGCGCGTCAAGAAGGTGAAGCCGGGCAACCCGCTCGACACCACCACGACGCTGGGCGCGCAGGCCTCCAACGACCAGCTCGAGAAGATTCTCGGCTACATCGACATCGGCAAGAAGGAGGGCGCCAAGGTCCTCACCGGCGGCGAGCGCGTGGAGCTGCCCGGTGACCTCAAGGAGGGCTACTACGTGGCCCCCACCGTGTTCCAGGGCCACAACAAGATGCGCATCTTCCAGGAGGAGATCTTCGGCCCCGTGGTGAGCACCACCACGTTCAAGGACTTCGACGAGGCGATGCGCATCGCCAACGAGACGCTGTACGGCCTCGGCGCGGGCGTGTGGACGCGCGACATCAACCAGGCCTACCGCGCCGGGCGCACCATCGAGGCGGGCCGCGTGTGGACCAACTGCTACCACCTGTACCCCGCGCACGCGGCGTTCGGCGGCTACAAGCAGTCCGGCATCGGGCGTGAGAACCACAAGAAGATGCTGGACCACTACCAGCAGACCAAGAACCTGCTGGTGAGCTACAGCCCCAAGGCGCTCGGGTTCTTCTGATGGCGGGCGAGCCGAGGGAGCCGGTGGCCCGGGTGGCGGTGACGCCCGAGGCCGCCGCCGTCATCCGCCAGCTTCGCGCCACGCATGGGCCGCTGATGTTCCACCAGTCCGGCGGCTGCTGCGACGGCAGCGCGCCCATGTGCTACCCGCGGCACGAGTTCCGCATCGGCCAGCGAGACGTCTTCCTGGGCGAGGTGGAGGGCTGCCCCGTCTACATCGGCGGCGCGCAGTTCGAGTACTGGCAGCACACCCACCTCACCCTGGACGTGGTGCCGGGGCGGGGCGCGGGCTTCAGTCTGGAGTCGCCCCTGGGCGTGCGCTTCCTCACCCGCAGCCGCGTCTTCACCGATGAGGAGTACGAGCGCATGAAGGACGAACCTCCTCCCAGGCGCGGGCCTCCCGAACAGGTGTGAACCCAAGGGCTCCGGCGTACCTACTCCTCCCCCCTGCAGGCGCCGGAGCTCGAAAAATTCACACCCGCGCGCGCCGGAGGCCGCCGCCCTCACCGGCGGTCTCCGGTGCGCCATGCAGTCCGTCAAGCCATTGAATGGCTGCTGCAATTGCGTGAGCAGATGGTAACGCCCGGGCGGTCAGGCCCCAGGCAGGCTCTCCCTCGACTCTCCACGGAAAGCGGGCAGGATGCGCTTTCCCCCCCGGTCGAAAGGACCTGCAATGACCCTTCGCTCGCTTCCCCTGTTCCTCGTCGGCGCCGCCATGCTCGGTGCCTGTGGCGGTCCCGAGTCCTCCACCTCCGAGACGGACGAGGGCGCCCTGGTCCCCGCCATGGAGACGTCCGAGCCGTCCTCCGGTGGCGATGTCACCGCGATGGCGTACTGCGACGACGTGGCGACGTGGGACCCGGCGTGGGCCAGCTTCGAGGACCAGGTGCTCACGCTGGTGAACCAGCGCCGGGCCGCGGGCGCTACCTGTGGTGGCGTGGCAAAGCCTCCGGTGCCCGCGCTCACGATGGACGCGCGGCTGCGCTGCGCGGCGCGCAAGCACTCGCGCGACATGGCGACGAACAACTTCATGGGCCACACCAGCTCGGATGGCGTCACCACGCCGTGGCAGCGCATCACCAGCGCCGGCTACACGTACCGGGCCGCCGGTGAGAATGTCGCCGCCGGGTACTCCACCCCCGCCGCCGTCGTGAATGGGTGGATGTCCAGCACCGGGCACTGCAACAACATCATGAGCTCCAACTTCGTCCACCTCGGCGTCGGCTACGCCTACCGCGCCACCGGAACCAACTACCGGCACTACTGGACGCAGGACTTCGGCCGTCAGTGAGAGGTATAGAGGGCGGGGCCATGGACCTCGTCCTCCTCCTCGTCGGGTTGGTGAAGGTGGTGTTCGGCGGCCTCGTGGCCGCGCTCGGAATCTGGCTCGGGCTGCGAGGCCTGAGCCGCATCCTCGGCACCAACCCGGTGGAGGAGCTGCGCCAGGGCAACGCGGCCGCTGGCACCGTGCACGCCGCCAGCCTGCTGTCGCTGGGCCTGCTGGTGCAGCACGCGGTGCAGGCCACGTCGGACGCGGTGGACCTCACCGTGCGCACCCCGCCCTTCCAGCCGCTGATGGTGGGCAAGCTGCTCGCCGTCGCGGTGCTGCACGTGGGGCTGTCCCTCGGCGTGGGCGTGGCGGTGCTCGCCCTGGGCATCCTCCTGTTCGACCGGATGACGCCGGGCATCGACGAGCTGGCGGAGGTGCGCAAGGGCAACGTCGCCGCCGCGCTCATCCTCTCCGCCATCCTCGTCGTGCTCGCCATGCTGACGGCGCCCGGACTCCAGGCGGCGCTCAACGGCCTCATCCCGTTCCCGCAGCTGCCCGAGGGCACGCTGAGCGCGCCGGCCTGAGCTGCCATGGCCTCCGGCTCCCATCCCCTGAAGACGCTCTTCAAGCTGCTGCTCGCGGGCATCGGCTTCGGCAGCTGCCTGTGCTGCTGCGGGCTGGGAATGCTGGGCCGGCTGGCGGACCTGGACGTGCGCGCGCCGCTGCCGGGCTTCCCCAGCGGCGTGCGCGTGGTGGACCTGGGCGCGGTGATTCTGCCTCCCGGCACGCCGCCCCAGGGCGCCCATACCTATGAATGGCGCGCGGAGGGCATCAGCCCCCCGCAGCACGCCCTGTCCTACAAGCTGGGCGAGGATTTGGCGAAGCAGCTGGCGGAGCAGCACGTGACGCTGGGCCGTCGGCTGCGCTACCGCGCGGTGGGCAACGAGCGCTTCACGTACAACGCCCCGCCGGGGTGCAGCGCGGACATGCGCTGCATCTACGAGGAGCTGATGCGCACCAACGCGGAGCCGGTGCGCGTGCTGGGAGACCGCTTCGTCGCCTCCATCCGCGAGCGCGGGCTGGACGCCGCGCAGTCCACGCAGCTCATCGTCGGCTTCGTGCAGCGCATCCGCTACGAGCTGCCCAGGGACGAGCCCTTCGGCATCATCCCCCCGGCGCTGGTGCCCGAGCAGGACCGCGGCGACTGCGACTCCAAGGCGGTGCTGGCCGTCATGCTGCTGAAACAGGTGGGCATCGACGCGGTGGTGCTCTACTCGGACCCGCTGGCGCACGCGGCGGTGGGCGTGGGGCTGCCCGGCAGCGGCACCCGCCTGCGGCACGGCGGGCGCAGCTACCAGTACGCGGAAGTCACCGCCGAGGGCTGGCCGCTGGGGATGATTCCTCCCCAGTACGACAAGCCCCGGCTGTGGAAGGTGCTGCCGCTGTCCGGCGGGCCCGACACTCCGGGCACCACCGGCTGAAGCGAAGGCCCCCGCCCGCGCTACGCGGGAGCCGGCTCCGACGCGGAGAGGACGCCGCGCAGGTACGTCTCGTACGCCTCCTTCATGGGCAGCTCCGAGTCCACCTTGAGCCGCCGGCGCGAGGCCTGCGTGCGCTGGCCGGTGCGCGGGTCCACGCCCTCCTTCTGGTAGCGCTCCCAGAAGATGGCGCTGCCGCGCCGCTGCCAGAGCGGCACCTCGTTGAAGTTGACGCCGCGCTGGAAGAGCAGCTCGTTCTTGTAGCCCACGTTGCGGCCGTCCAGCTCGCGCGTGGCCTGGGACGCCGTGCGGCCCTCCTTGCGCAGCGTCCAGTAGCACCAGCCATGCAGCGCGCACCGGCTGCCGTCCGACTGCCGCCACTGGAAGTAGTCCAGCACGGCGCGCTCGTCGACGCCCAGCCATGCGCGGCCGTCGAACACGGCCGGCACGCCCGCCGCGTGCGTGAAGGTGGCGCTCGCGAGCCCCGCCGACACCGACACGAGCTTCTCCACCGAGCGGTCGAACAGCGACCAGTCCGGACGGAAGAGGACGGAAATCTCGTCGCTCTGCGTGTACGCGTACACGCCCTGGAGGTCCTCCAGCAGCGCGCTGGCGGTGCGCACCATCACCTGGTGGAAGGCCGGGTCGAAGGGCTTCTGGTAGCGCTCCTCGGTGAAGCGCGAGAAGCCGCGGCCGTCCACGCGCAGCACCGTCCACGCGCCCGGCAACAGGCGCAGGCCGTGGAACGCCTCGCCCTGTCGCATGCGGGTCGCCAACTCATCGGGTTCCATCGGTCTCCTCCCTCCAGTCCTCGACCCGGAAGTCGCCTTCCGGGCACAGCGTCACGTGGTACAGCACATCGAAGCCCTCGGCGCGGCTCGGCCGCCGGAGCTGTTTCACCGTGGCGAACAGCGCCACGTCGGGCACCCGGGCCCTCCCCTCCCGCCTCGCGTTGCGCTCGAGGCAGAGCTTCAGGTCCGAGGCGAAGCAGTAGCCGATGACGCGCGCGCCGTGCTCCCGCCCCAGGGCGATGAGGGGCTCGCGCAACTCGGGCGACGGGTTGGTGTTGTCCACCACCACCGAGCGCCCCGCCGCGAGCGCCTCGGTGATGTACCGCCGCTGCCGCGCCTCCTTCCGGCGCGCGTGCGGCCACAGGTCCTTGCTCACCAGCACGTGCGTGTCCGCGAAGCGCTGCCGGTAGAAGCTGCTCTTCCCAGAACCCTGCAGGCCGATGAACAGGACCAGTTCCATGGCGGAGCCTCTCCGGACGCGGCGCCGCCACGGCGCCTGACGCACTCCCTCATCAGTGACGCCGCCGCGCCTGGATGTCACCCCTTCTCGAAGAGGAAGCGGCCAACCCCTCGCGGCATCCGCGCCGCTCCGCGCCTCGCCTCCGCCCCAGTCCTCGCCGCGCGCGACTTCACCCGATGTGCGGGGTGCGTTGACTCCCAAGGAGAAACTGAATTATCAAGTTCATCCTCGTTTTCTGGTTTTTCAGAGCTGTCGTACCCGCCCGCCGTACAAGGAGACATCGCGATGAAACTTCGTTTCTCGACGTACGCAGACCGCTGGCGTCCGCTCTCCGTCCTGGCCCTGGGCCTGGGCATGGTCGTCCCGCTGCCGGTGGTCGCCGCGTCGCAGGCGGACGCCCGCCCCGGGGTGACGAAGGCCGCGTCGCCGGGGCCCGCGCGGCTCGTGGAGGGTGACACGGCGGCGAAGGCCGGCCTCATCCCGGGCTTCGAGGGTGAGGGGCGTGGCCGCTTCTCGCTGGTGACGGGCGCCGGGCTCGTGTTCCACCGCACGGACGCGGCGGTGCGCGGGCTGCGCACGGTGGACGTGCCGGACTCGGCGGTGCAGCTGTACACGTGGCAGGAGGAGGACGCGACGGGCCGCCGCCAGGACTTCTTCGCGTACAGCCGGGGCGGCGCGGAGCTGATGGGCCGCGTGCAGCCCACCAGCTACGTGGTGCGGCTGGCGCACCAGCAGTTCGACCCCGTGCGCGGCGCCATGCCGCTGGTGACGGGCCTGCTGTCCGAGGACCCGGACAACCGGCTGAAGCTGGTGCAGTTCCAGGGCACGCCGCTGCCGGAGTTCCGCGCGGCCATCGAGGCCTCGGGCGGCAAGGTGCTGCGCTTCCTGGCGGACCACACCTTCCTGGTGGAGATGGACGCGCAGGCGCAGAAGCGCGTGGCGGAGCTGCCCTACGTGCGGTGGGTGGGCGG
Organism: Pyxidicoccus fallax; assembly: GCF_012933655.1. Classification (GTDB taxonomy): domain Bacteria; phylum Myxococcota; class Myxococcia; order Myxococcales; family Myxococcaceae; genus Myxococcus; species Myxococcus fallax. Next base: position 10,349 of record NZ_JABBJJ010000333.1, read on the forward strand.
ATACCATCCGGAGTACCGCGTGGAGGAGCCGCTGCGCGAGGCGATGCTGGGCCGCTCCGCGCGCCTGGAGGCGCAGCGCTACTCCATCATGGTGGGTGAGCACGGAGCCGCGCGGCAGAACGAGGTCGCGGACCTGGTGCGCAAGCTGGGCGGAAAGGTGGACCTCATCGAGCCGGGCGGCTGGCGCGTGGAGGCCACGTTGACGCAGCCGCAGCTGGAGCGGCTGGTGCGCTCCAACGCGGTGCAGTTCGTCGACCGGTGGGGCGGCCCCGGCGAGGTGGACATGAACAACGTGCGCGCCGTGGGCGGCGCCGCGGCGCTGGAGACGCTGCGCGGGTGGACGGGCCAGGGCGTGCGCGGCGAAATCTTCGACACCGAGCTGCGCACCACGCACCAGGAGTGGGCCACGCCGCCCATCATCCACAGCACCTCCTCCACGGGCAGCGCGCACGGCACGTCGTGCTACAGCATCAACTTCGCCCGCGGCGTGGACGCCACCGCGCGGGGCCTGCTGCCCTCGGGCCAGGGCATCTTCTACCTCTACAGCCAGTCCACGCAGTTCGGCGGCACCAAGTCGCGCTACGACATCAACAAGGAGCTCATCGACCCGGCGGGCCCCTACCGCGCCGTGTTCCAGACGTCGAGCGTGGGCAGCACGCTGACCACCGCGTACACGACCATCTCCGCCGAGGTGGACGACTACCTGCTGAAGCACCCCATCCTCAGCACGCAGTCGCAGAGCAACAACGGCACGCGCAACTCGCGCCCGCAGGCCTGGGCGAAGAACATCGTGTCCGTGGGCGGCTTCTACCACTACGACAACAGCAGCCGCACGGATGACCGGTGGAACGGGGGCGCGAGCATCGGTCCGGCGGCGGACGGCCGCATCAAGCCGGACCTCTCGTACTTCTACGACGCCGTGCGCTCGGCCAACAACAGCAGCAACACGTCGTACTACAACTTCAGTGGCACCAGCGCGGCCACGCCGCAGACGGCGGGCTACTTCGGGCTGCTGTTCCAGATGTGGCACAACGGCGTGTGGGCCGGCTTCGGCGGCGGGGCGGACGTGTTCGCCAGCCGGCCGCAGATGGCCACGGCGAAGGCGCTGATGATCAACATGGCCTACCGCTACAACTGGCTGGCGGGCGGCGCCAACGGCGACCTGGACCGCAACAAGCAGGGCTGGGGCACCGCGGACGTGAAGCGGCTGCATGACCGCGCCGCGGTGACGAGCATCGTCAACGAGACGGACGTCCTCACTCCGCTGGCGCGGAAGACCTACCGGGTCAACGTGGCCACTGGCGAGACGGAGCTGAACGTCACCATGGTCTACAACGACCCGGCGGGCACGGTGGGCGCCGCGCAGGCGCGCATCAACGACCTGTCGCTGAAGGTGACGTCGCCCTCGGGCGTCGTCTACTGGGGCAACAACGGCCTGACGGCGGGCAACACGTCCACGTCCGGTGGCGTGTCCAACAAGGTGGACACGGTGGAGAACGTGTTCCTCCAGAACCCGGCCGCTGGCACCTGGACGGTGGAGGTCATCGCCGACGAGCTCGTCCAGGACGCGCGCCTGGAGACGACCGCCATCGACGCCGACTACGGCCTCGTGGTGAGCGGCGGCAAGTTCATCTAGCCGTATCCTGAAGTGAAGCCGGGCCGGTGCTTGCCTTCATGGGAGCACCGGCCCGTGTAGGAGCCGCGCAGTCCATGGACGCTTCCCAGCTCGAAGCACTCCTCGCCCGGCTGAAGACCGCCCGTGACGCGGAGCGTGGCCAGCGCGGCAACGCCGAGCAACTCCGCCTGCATCGCGAGCTGGTGAAGGACAGCCCTGCCTTCACCCCAACCTGCAGGCGCTGGCGCGCCTCGTCCTGACCACCGAGGAGCCTGGTGTGGACGCCAAGGCTTCTCTCACCGAGGTCCAGCGCCTGCTGGAGATGGCTGTTCAGGCCTCGGAACGGAGCGCCCCGGCCCTGCTCCAGCTGGCGTACTTCCTCGACGACATTCGGGGTCGCGAGGATGAGGCACTGCGGCTGATGGAGGAAGGCACCGCGCGTGCACTCCAGAACCTGGAAGACGCCTGGGCTGGGCTCCTCCTGCGGTACTCGCTGCGCGAGCAGTTCTCAAAGGCACTGGAGCTGGCCGCGCGGGCCGAGCAGGTCTTCCCAGCCTCCGAACGCATCCAGGACGCAGTGCAGTCCGTGCGCGAGAGCGCGCTCCGGGCCGGGCTGATTGATCCTTCCCAGGACGGATAACAGGCCCGGTTGATTTCGGTCAGGAACTCTCGCGGGCCTCTTCGCACTCCTGTGCCAGGGGTTTCCAGGAGCGCCAGCCCAGCGCCAGGCGGATGTCGCGATCCCGCCCAATCCGCAAGTCAGGAGCCGCGTCGCTTTCTCCCAAAGCGGGTGAGCTGCCACCACGTGGAGCGAGAGTTCCAAGAGGAGGAGTCATGTCGGATGCATCCGAGCAGCCGTCGAGCGCGCCGCCGAAGACAAGACACCGCGCTGGCAACCCGCCCCGCGCATGGCGCCTGCTGCCACTGGTCGTGGCAGTCCTGGCGGGAGCGGGTGGCTGCGCAGGACCGGAGTGGCGGTGCGAGGGGGACTCGGCGTGCCTGGCGCTACGGGGGCTGCGAATGGGCACGAGGGCGGGACAGCGCGCGGGAGAGGAACGGCTGGAAGGGAGGCGGAAAGGACTGGAGCCGATAGAGGCACGGCGGGTGGATGTGGACTACTTCCAGGGGCTGCTTGCGCGGGTGGGCGTGGCCCCAGCCGCGCTGCCAGGAGACGGGAGGAGGCTGACACACGAAGAGGCGGCGCGGCTGTTGTCGGCGCTGGTGGCAGCGGAGGTACGACTGCGCGACTTCGGGCCGGCGCGAATGGCAGCGCACCTTTTGACGGAGGTGGTGGCCGAGGGCGGAGCGGTGACGCGGGAAGGACTGCACGCGCGCATGAGGCGCTACCGGGGGCTCTACGTGCTGCGGCCGGATGGATACCTGGTCCGCGTCACCACGGGCGAAGCGGTGCAAGCGGTGGGAGAGGTGAGGCTGGTAAGCGGGGCGCTGAGGACGGAGGGACTGGAGGTGGGGCCCTTCTACCGGGCACTGGAGGACGGGTGGTTGCACCCGGTGCGCGCGTCTCTGGAGGTGGACATGGATTCGCCTCCCGCGTGGCCCTACCAACCGCAGGAGGGGTTGGCGGTGCACTCGGTGCTGGGAGTGGGCGACAGCGTGGTGGACGCGGTGGAGGGCCTCGTCACGTTGGTGCTGGACCCAGGAGAGACGGTGAAGGGGCTGGCGCGACTGCCCTCGGCGGTGAGGGCACTGGTGGAGCACTCTCCGGAGTACTGGGAGAGGTACCGGGCACTGCCCAGGGCCGAGCAGGTGAGGCAGGCGGCAAGGCGGGTAGCGGGGGTGGTGCTGACGTGCGGGAC
>NZ_JABBJJ010000334.1 GCF_012933655.1 Pyxidicoccus fallax
GGTTGGGAGGGTCGATGGCGAAATGGGCCTCCTGGGTCCCGGTGATCTCGTCGTCCTCGATGGGCTTGAACGGCGCGAGGCCCTTCAGCTCGCTCTCCTTCGGCAGCTTCATCTCGCACTTGCCGCCCTTCACCACGACGCGCGCCAGGTCCCGGCTCGGAGTCCCCCGCGCGGCCGGGTTCTCGTCCACGAGCCAGTAGACGCCCTCGGGCAGGGGCTTCCCATTCCCATTGACGGCGCGCACCAGCACGTCCGCCCGGTACGCGGGGTGCAGCTCCGTCACGTCCACCTTGTCGAGGTAGCCCGTGGTGATGCCATCCAGGGCGATCTGGTACTGGGGAATGGGCGTCTCGGCCCCGGTCCCCGGGTCTCGCTTCACCAGCTTGACCAGGAGCGGCTCGCGGGTGCCCGCGTGGATGAACCGCCAGCGCTGCACCTCGCCGGGCTTGAGGGTGAGGGTCGGCTCGACCTCGCCGTTGATGGTGAAGCGGCGCCCCTGGGCGATGAGCTGGGGCCAGCCGAAGGGGGTGAAGGCGGGGACGTACGTCTCCACCTCGCCGACTCCCTGCGCGTTGAGCGAGTAGGCAATCTGCTGGAAGACCAAGATGCGCTCCTTGGCCTTCTGGATGGCGGGGACGCGGTCGATGTCGCCGCGGACAATCAAGGCGCCGGCCATGCCGCTGGCGACCTGGAGCGTCACCGAGCCGTGCTTGTGCGGGTGGTACCAGTAGGTCCCCGCGGGATGGTCGCTGGGGATCTTCACCTCGTACTGGAGGCGGTCTCCCGGGCCGGCGGCAATCATCACGTTGTCCGAGTTCCCGGCGGGCGAGACGTGGAGCCCGTGGAAGTGGAGGTTGGTGACGTTGAAGCCGTGGGGCGTGTTGTTGGGGTTGCCGCCCGGAGGCGGTGGCGGAGGGGGCGGCTCCTTGGGGAGCTGGTTGTCGAGGAAGACATTCACCGTGTCACCGGGGCGCACCTCGATGACGGGCCCCACCAGCTTCCCATTGTAGGACCGCAGCCGGACCGGGTCGGACTCCAGCACCTTCCCGTCCTGAATCTTCCTGGCGATCTTGTTGAGGGCGTACTGGACGTCCAGCTGGATGTTCACCTCCTTGGGCGGCCGCTTCTCGCACCAATCGTTCTCGTCCTCGCTCCGCTCGTCGTGGGGCCGGCGTAGCGCCTCCGCCCTTTTGGGGAGGGTCTCATCATGCATCTCTCGCATCGGCGTGCTCCTGGTTCGTCGTGTCCAGGAGGGATGGAGTCGGCGGAAGGCGGACGTGACGTCTCGGCGGGAGCCCTGCCGGCCAGCTTCGCTTCGCCGGCCCGGCGCCATCACAAGCCGGGAATGCGTCGTCCAACCCCCCTGAACCTTCATTCCACCCACTGGATGAGGAACACACGATGCAACGAATCACGAACCTCGCGGACATGAGACCCGAAGAACAGCAACTGCAGATGGAGCGGTTGCCCCCTCCCACGTACGAAGCCTGTGAGCACTTCGTCGCCCGCATGCAGCTGGGCGGCCTGGAATGGGGCGATATCACCCATGCCCTGCTCGGCTTGCAGAAGACCACCATCTACGAGGGCTGGGAGGACTGGCACGACCGCTGGGCGGGCTTCGGGAAGACCTACGAGGTGCGGGCCGCGGAGGCGGAGCGCCAGGGAGCGCGCGTGACGCAGCGCCAGTGGTTGCTGAAGGCCTCGGCCTGCTACCACTACGGGCAGTTCATGTACTTCGACGACGAGGAGAAGAAGTTCCGCTCGCGTCAGAAGGTGACCGAGCTCTTCCACCGGGCCATTCCCTACCTGGACCACGAGATTCGGAGGCTGTCGGTTCCCTACGGAGACCTCCAGCTCCCCGCGTACTTCATGCCGGCTCCCGGACCGGGGCCCGCCCCCTGCGTCATCCTGGTGAACGCGCTCGAGTCGTCCACCGAGGTGGAGATGTACTCCTTCGCGAAGGAGTTCCAGGCGAGGGGCATCTCGGTGTTCATGTTCGACGGGCCGGGCCAGGGCCTGCTGTCCAAGGACCACGCGCTGGATCCCCGGTTCGAGCGCGTCTTCGAGCCCGTCCTGCGCACGGTGATGCGGATGCCGGAGGTCGACGCGGAGCGCATCGGACTCTGCGGAGCCAGCTTCGGAGGCCACCTGGTGTCCCGGCTGGCGGCGGTGTTTCCCCGGGAGATCAAGGCGGTCGTCAACATCTCCGGAGGCTTCGACCATGACGAGTTCCTCAACATGAACATCATGGTGCGCAAGGACTTCCGGCACGTGTTCCATCAGTCGACCGACGAGGGCATGGCCCAGCTCGCCCGGACGTCCCTGCACCTGCGGGACATCCCCGGGATGACCGCCCGGCTGCTGATGATCGTCTCCCAGAAGGACATCATCATCCCCTACGAGTCCTCCCTCCGACTGCTGGAGTGGGCCCGGGGCGACAAGGCCCTCATCTCCTACCCGGGCACCCGGCACGTCTGCACGAGCTACTTCAGCGACTACGTGCCGCGCATGAGCGACTGGATGGTGCAGGCCCTCGGCCCCCGCCAGGGGCGCTGAGCCGCCGCATCCCCGCCATGACAGGACGGGCCACGAAGGCCATGCACTGAAGTCGTGAATCAGGGAGCCCACGCCGCCAGCTCGCGCGAGCGTGGGCTCCCTCCCCTCGCCTCCGGGGGCGAGTCTTGGCCATCGAGCTTCATGCCGCCGAGTAGGTCTCCTTGCCTCCACCGTGCGTCCGGTGGGACACCTGCCCCGGGAGTAGCGAGAATGCCTTCCCATGGTCGGCCAGGGCAGCTCCTTCGGTAATCCCGTGTCATCTCCGCCGCGCTTCAAGGGCGTGGTCACCCGCTCGCTGCACCTGACGCTGCGTGACGGCGTTCAGCTCGCGCTCGACGTCAACCTCCCCAGGAACCTGCCGGACGGCGAGCGGCTCCCCGCGGTGCTGGTCATGGGCCGCTACTGGCGGAGCTTCGACCTGCGCCTGACCCCACCGGACCGGGTGCCCATGGGGCCGCGCGAGCCCATCGGGGACGCACTCGTCGCTCGGGGGTACGCGGTGGTGGTCGTCGACGTGCGCGGCTCCGGCGCGTCCTTCGGCACCTGGACGCATCCCTGGTCGGACGTGGAGGTCGCGGACCTGGGCGAGGTGGCCCGCTGGGTGGCGGAGCAGCCCTGGTGCGACGGCCACCTGGGCGCGGTGGGTATCTCCTACGAGGGGACCACCGCGGAGCTGCTCGCGGCGGCGGCGCCGGAGCGGGTCCGCGCGGTCATTCCCCAGCAGATCGAGTTCGACGTGTACACGGACGTCGTCATGCCGGGAGGCATCCTCAACGCGAGCTTCATGCGGCTGTGGGACGAAACCAACCACGTGCTGGATGCCGGCCGCGTCCCGTCCGGCTGGGGCCTGGGGGCGAAGCTGATGGTGCGCGGGGTTCGCCCGGTGGACGGAGACAAGGACCGCTCGCGGGTCCGCGCGGCCCTGGAGTCGCACCGCGACAACGTCGACGTCTGGGCCGCGGTGCGGTCCATGACCTTTCGCGATGACGCGTTCGGCGCGCAGCCCGTCACCACCGACGACTTCAGCCAGTTCCGCCGCAAGGAGGCCATCGAGGCCTCGGGAGCGACGGTGTACGGCTGGGGGAGCTGGTTCGACGGCCGCACCGCCGACACGGTCATCCACCGGTTCCTCAACTTCGCCAATCCGCAGGTGGGCGTCATCGGGGCGTGGAGTCACAACATGAAGACCCACGCCAGCCCCTTCGCCCGGCCCAGGAGCGCCCCGAATCCGACCATGGCCGGGCAGTGGGAGGAGTGTGGCGCCTTCTTCGACCGGATGCTCAAGCCCGGCGCGCCCGCCGAGGAGAAGCGGCTGCACTACTTCACGGTGGGCGAGGAGTCCTGGAAGTCGACTCCCGTGTGGCCCCCCGAGGGCTTCTCCACGGAGCGCTGGTACTTCGCGGCGGACCACCAGCTCGTCCGCGAGGCGCCGACGGGCGACGGCGCCGACACCTACACGGTCGACTTCGCCGCCACGACCGGGAAACACAATCGCTGGCACACGCCCGATGGGATGACGCCCGTGGTCTACGGAGACCGCGCCCGCGAGGACCAGCGGCTGCTCACGTACACGAGCGCTCCGCTGGACGCGGACGTGGAAATCACCGGACACGCCATCCTCACCCTGCACGTGGCCTCATCCCTCGAGGACGGCGCCTTCTTCGTCTACCTGGAGGAGGTCGACCCGCGGGGCCGGGTGACCTACCTGACGGAGGGGCAGCTCCGGGCGCTGCACCGGAGGCTGTCCGGCTCGGCGCCGCCCTACGTCACGCCCGTCCCCTACCACTCGTTCCGCCGCGAGGATGCATGGCCGCTCGTGCCGGGCGAGGTGGCGACGCTGACCTTCGGGTTGCTGCCCATCTCGGTCCTCGTCCGCCGGGGGCATCGCCTGCGTGTGGCACTCGCGGGCGCCGACGCCGACAGCTTCGTCCGCCTCCCCGCCGAGGGCAGCCCCTCGTGGCGGGTCATGCGCGGCGCCGAGCACCCGTCCCGCATCGACCTGCCCGTGAAGCGGCGGGGCTGACGCCACCGCTGAAAGCGCGATGAGGGCTACATCGCCCTCACCGCCGCGCGAAGCTCCAAGACGCCGAAGATCAGCAGGCCCGCGATGAGGAGGACCCCCAGCACGAAATAGCCTGCCAGGCTCGGTTCGAAGAAGTCGAATCCGTCCTTGAACACGTCACGCAGGAAGCCGATGAGCATCCAGAGGCCAATGCCCAGCTTCGCCGCCCCCGCGATGAGCCCCAGGTTGACGGAGATGGGCCGACGGAACCCCGGCTTGTTGCGGGCGAGTGTCACCAGTCCCACGACGAACAGCATCGTCAGCCCCACGAGTCCGAAGGCCGCGTCGATCATCCCATCCATCGCATTCTCAAAGCCCTGCGCCCAGGCCCGAGACGCGCAGAGGCCCCCGGCGGTACCGAGTACCCAGGGAAGGCGGGAGTGTGCGGATACGAGGAATGGACGAGAGGTCGGCGGGTGCATTCGCTCGAGCCTAGCGTTCCGGACATGACCTCCGATAGCCGATTGACGCCCGAGGGAAGCGCGGCCCCCGCCCCCTACCCTTGCATCAAGGCGAAGAGGTCGCGGTCCGCCATGTCCTCGCGCTGGCCCACGTCGATGCGCCCTTCCCGGGCGTCCATGGGAGCCGAGAGCCAGGTGGCATCCCCGGGCGAGCCGCCATGGTCATCCGGCGCGTCGAAGTAGCCCACGACGCACGACAGCCCGGCGACCTGCTCCCAGGGGCCACAGCGGCACAGGGGCTGGCCGCCGGTGGCGAAGCACGTGCCCGCGGTGCAGCGGACCTTCGCGCAGGCGACGGCGTCATCCGGCACTTCCAGGGTGGGGCCACAGGCGGCCAACACCAGCACGCACGGCAGGAGACGGGCGAGAGGAGACGGTCGGTACATGGCGGGCGCGACGCTCTACCTTGCGCTGTTTCCCGGGGTCCGCCGTTCGTGGCCCCCGGTGCGCGTGCGCTGATTGAAGACGCTCGGGCGCCACGTCCTCCCGCGTAACGGATTGTTGCGCAGTCACCGTTGCGCCCGGATGGCAAGACATCGCCATGCATGGAAGGAGTTCCACCCGACGTCCCCTTCCCCACCCTCGCCTGGCCTGGGTGCACCCGCACGACAGCGGGTCTTCATACACCGGGTTGCAATACGGTTGGCACGTGAGCACCTGCACCCGGAGTCGCACCGGGAGCAGCAAACAATGCAAATGCACACAGGGGTGAGGCAGGCAACGCGGCGTCTGGCGTTTGCCATGGGGTGGGTCTGGTTGATGACGGGGTGCGCCACGGAGGACGCACCGCTCGCGGGCGAAGGGACGCCCGTGCTGGAGCAGCACGATGCCCCAGCATCCTCCCCGGGAGGTTCGCGCGAAGCCGCCACGCCTCCCGTGACCACGGACACCGGGGCGCGGGAGGAGTCAGCGGAGCCCTCGGAGACAGACGTTCGCCGGAGCCGTTACCTGCGTGGCACGTTCCACGCGGGCGTGGCGCCGGAGACGCTCGCGGTAGGGGACTTCAACCGTGACGGCGCGCAGGACGTCGCCGTCGTCTCCGTCGGTCGCAGCCTGCAGAGCCAGTACCGGGCACGGCCGGGCAAGGTGTCCGTGCTGCTCAACGGGGGCCAGGGCGCGCTGGGCCTGCCCATGCTCCAGGGCACCCTCCGCAGCACGTCCGGGCAGCTCGAGGCGGGCGACCTGGATGGTGACGGCATCCTGGACCTGCTCGCCGGCACGCGCTGGGGGGCGGCGGTGCTGCGAGGGCAGCCGGACGGCTCGTTCCAGACGGAGGACTTCATGCTCGCCAATGGCGTGGTGTCGAGCCTGGGCATCCTGCCGGGCACCGGCGGCGCGCCCGCGCTGGGCTGGGCCGTGGGCAGTCACTACGACGGCCGCGACTTCCCCACGGGTACCGCGGCCATCGGCTTCCTGCGCCCGGGCTCCGGCGGAGCGTTCATGGTGACGCAGCCCACCACGGCGGACGGGAAGCCGCTGGTCTGGATGGGGGAGGAGTACGTGGTGAGCGAGGTGGCGGACTTCAACGAGGACGGCCATCCAGACCTGGTGATGTCCTCGTCCGACCGCCCCGTCTCCCTCGCCCTCGGCAGCGCCCTGGGGCCGTTCACCTTCCAGCCCGTCCTCACGACGCACGCCCGCGCGCTGGCGACCGCGGACTTCGACGCGGACGGCCATGCGGACATCCTCGTGCAGGATGACGCGGCCCTGCGGGTGTACCGGGGTGATGGGCACGGCGGCTTCACCGAGGCGTCGGCGACGGTGCCCCCGCTGCCGGTGGACCGCTTCCGGGTGGTGGACCTGAACGCGGACGGCGCGCCGGACCTCGCGGCCGTGCACCGCGGCGCCTCGGCGGTGACGCTCTGGTACGGGCAGGGCAATGGCGCCTTCCGCTCCGGCGGCCGGCTGGCGGTGGGCCGAGAGCCCATGGATGTCGCCGTGGCCGAGCTCGACGGGACGGGCCGGCGCGAGCTGCTGGTGGCGGAGGCGGGCGACAACACCCTGTCCGTCTATCGGCTGCCGCCTCCCTCCATCCTCGAGCCCTCCACGCCGCGGGCCTGCCCCCTGCGCGTGAGCGCCGGTGAAGCGCCGGCCACCCCGGCTCCGCTGGCGACCCTCGCCACGGGCACCCGCCAGCCGAACTCGGCACGGGGTGACTTCGACGGCAACGGCCATGCGGACATCGCGGTGGTGAGGGAGGGCGGCGGCTTCACGCTCCTCCTGAACCAGGGCGATGGGAACTTCGTGACGCGCGACGTCCGGACGGACCTGTACATGCTGGAAATGGCGGCGGGGGACTTCAACGGCGACGGCCATGACGACCTGGCCGCCATCACCCTGGACCCAGAGGATTACCCGTACCCCGAGTACTCGACGCTCGACCTGCTCTGGGGAAACGGCCAGGGTGACTTCCCCGACTCCACGCGTGTGTCGCGCACCGGCGCCTTCGGACGCATCCATCTCGTGGCGGAGGACCTGAACCGCGACGGACACCTGGACCTGGTGCTCTCGGTGACCGCCTACTGCGTGCCCTATACCCGGCGCCTGCTGAACCAGGGCAATGGCCAGATGACGGGGGTGACGCTGCCGGACCTCAACCTCGAGCCGGATGACCGCTGCTCCGACTGCTTCGCGCCCGCCATCGCGGACTTCAACCGGGACGGCCTGCCGGACATCCTCTACCACACCGTCGAGCTCAACCTGGGCTTCACCGCGCCCGACGGCGGCAACCTCCCGGTGGACGGCTTCCAGCGAAACTGGAGTCACCTCGACTACAGCGTGGGTGACGTGGACGGTGACGGAACGGTGGACCTGCTGACCGCCACGAAGGGCGAGGTGGACCTGTACGTCGGCGACGGCCAGGGCACGTTCAAGGCCCCGCTGCGCTGCGATGTCGCCCCGGCCGGCGCGGTGCTGGAGGCCCGGGACGTCAATGCCGACGGAATCCCCGACCTCGTCGGAGTCGACGCGGACGCGCGGCGGGCAGTCCTGCTCCTGGGCCAGGGCCAGGGCACCTTCCTCCCCGCGCGGTACTACACGCTCGCGGAAGTCCCGCGGTGGGTGCGGTCCATGGACCTGCTCGGTGACGCGCGGCCGGAGCTGGTCATCATGACCACGACCGGCCAGCTGACGGTGTACCCCACGCCCGAGCTCTGAGCGCCGGGCAGTCACTCCGCCCCTGCCCTGCTATGGGGAGGGGCGCCCCTTTTTCGAGCGCCTGAACCGGGCCAAGATGGAGGCCTCCTCCTTCAACGCACGAGCGGTGAAGGCCTCCTGGTCCCACGGAGCTCCATGCGAACCGAGCGAACCATCCGCACCTGCCCAGTCCGCATGAAGTTCACCTGTCCGAGGACATGGGAGGGCCTCCAGCCCACCGCCAATCCCGATGTCCGGCACTGCGCCCACTGCAACGAGGACGTGCACTTCTGCCGGACCGATGAGGAGACGCTCCGTCATGCGCGCGCGGGACACTGCATCGCGCGCGAGGAGCCGCATCCGGACGAATTGCCCAACCTCATGCTGGGCCGTCCCGAGGCCCCCCTGGTCATTACACCGGAGCAGAAAAAGGCCAGCGCACGGAACGTGCGGGAAATGGGCATCACCGACGCACTGGACAACGCGCGCTTCGAAGGGGCTCGTGACTGCCCCCGATGCGGCTATCCCGTGCCGAGCTTCCGAAAGACCTGTTACGTGTGCGCGTTCGAGCTCGGCCGGGGATGAGCGCTGACACCTCCAGGTCCGCCGGATAGTGTGCTCGCGCGCGGAGCGGCTCGCTCCCCCTCGCGAGGCGGCGCATGGAGATTGGCGACCTGAACCCTGCGGTCCTTCCCCCTGGGACACGTGTGGGGCCCTGGCGCATCGTGGACCTGCAAGGTCGCGGGGCGTATGGCGCCGTCTACCGTGCCATGGGCGTGGAGCCGCACGCGGAGGGCCTCGTCGCGCTCAAGCTGGCCCTCCATCCGAGAGATGCGCGCTTCGCCCGCGAGGCGGAGCTGCTCTCGCGTCTGCGTCACCCGGGCATCCCCCGCCTTCGAGATGCCGGTGAGTGGCTGGCGCCTTCTGGCGCGCCCCACCCGTACCTCGCCATGGAGTTCGTGGAGGGAGAGCCCCTGTACGCCTGGGCACGGCGGCAGCCCCTCTCCTCACGGCGGTTGCTCCAGCTCCTCGCGAGTCTGGCGCGGGTACTGGAGGCCACCCACGCGGCCGGAGGGGTGCACCGTGACGTCAAGGGAGACAACGTCCTGGTGCGGTCCGAGGACGCCCAGCCGGTGCTCATCGACTTCGGGGCCGGGCACCACGTGGGGGCCTCCACGCTGACCGGGCCGTTGTTGCCGCCGGGCACGCCGGCCTACCGCTCGCCGGAAGCCTGGAACTACGTGCTCCATGCCGACGCGGACTCCGCCCCACCCTACCCCGCCGGGCCGGCGGATGATGTCTTCGCCCTGGGCGTCACCGCTTACCGGCTGGTGACGGAGCAGTACCCTCCCTCGACGAATCCGGAGGAGGAGGCGGCGTACCTCTGGCATGAGGAGGGCACCGGAGCTCAGCCCGTGCGAACGCTCAATGCCCGCTGTTGTCCCGAGCTGAGCGCCATCGTTTCCCGGATGCTCGCCGTGCGGCCCGAGGCGCGAGGCAGCGCCCGTGAGTTGGCCGAAGCGCTGGAGCAGACCGCGTGCAGCGTGGGCCCGGAGGCGGATGTGTCCCTCTTCGAGCCGAATGCGCCGAGGCCTCTGCATGTCTGGGCCGCGCCGAAGCGCATGAGGCCCCGAGCGAAGACCCGAGGCCGTGCGTTGCCCTGGCTCGCGGCAGTCTCGCTGGGAGGAGCACTGGCGTTCGGAATCGGGTGGGTGGTGGGAATGTGGAACGCGGAGGACTCCGTCAGGGAGCCGGTCGCGTTGCGCGTGGAGGCGAAGGATGGCGGCACCGCGGCTGTCGGGGACTCGGCACTGATGGCTCCGGTGGCTCCCGTCCAGGCGCCCTCGGCATGGACGACCGCTGTCATGCAGATGCCGCCGAAGCCCCTCCCGGGACAGCGGCGGCCGGACGCCAGCGGCCGCTGCCCTGGAAAGGAGCACGTGGCCATCCTTGGAGGCTGCTGGATCAAGCTCAACGCGCCTGCGAAGGATTGTGAGAAGGAGGAAGGCTACGTGCACCAGGGCGGTTGCTACATCCCCGTCATGCGACGCGCAGGCCCTGCCACGTCGAGTCCCGCGAAGGCTCCTGACCGGAGGTAGCGGTGTCGCCAGTGATGGCTCCTTGGGGCAAAGCACACTCCGGGACGACATGCTCGCGGTCTCGTCCGATGACTGGCAATCGGGCATGGCGCAGTCGACACGTAGATGCAAATGCCATTGCATTGAATTTTTGTCAGAACAATGGACCCGCGACGTTCACCACAGCATGAACGCTGCGTCCGTCCGAATCTCTCCGTCTGACAATCGGAGTGCCGTGCCATCATCGCCTGGCAGCACCCCCATCTGTAGAGGAGACACCAGAATGAACTGGCTCACGTTCCGGCAACAGAATGGCAGCTTCAAGCGTTCCGCACTCCTGGGTCTGGGCGCCGCGGTGACGCTCGGACTTTCCGCCGTGGCGCTGCTGACGCCCGCGGAGGCCTCGGCCGAAGAGAACAATCCGTGTCCCTTCTCCGGGACCCTCTGCTTGTTCGACGGCCCGGACTTCACCGGCGAGGTGTGGAACGTCATGTCCTGGCCGCCGGGCTCGGGGACGTGTGTGAATCTGCCCGAGCACGGCTGGGAGGACCGGGCGGTTTCCGCCATCAACACCGGCGCCTACACCGCGTCGCTGTTCCTCAATGAGGACTGCATCGGCGGGCCCTACCCCATTGGCCCCGGCGAGTGGGTCAGCCCCCTCCACTTCGCGCCCAAGAGCGTCTGGGTGTACTGATTCAGGCCTGCCCGTCAGGCTGGCGCGGGCCCGCGAGCAGCGGGCCTGCGCCTCGGCGGCGGCTCAGAAGTCGAACTTGATGCCCTGGGCCAGCGGCAGCGCGTCCGAGTAATTGAGGGTGTTGGTCTGCCGCCGCATGTAGGCCTTCCACGCGTCGGAACCGGACTCACGGCCACCGCCGGTGTCCTTCTCTCCGCCGAAGGCACCGCCAATCTCGGCGCCGGAGGTGCCGATGTTGACGTTGGCGATGCCGCAGTCGGAGCCGGAGGCGGAGAGGAACTGCTCGGCCACCTTCAGGTCATGGGTGAAGACCGCCGAGGACAGCCCCTGGGGCACGCCGTTCTGGAGGGCGATGGCCTCCTCCAGCGTCCGGTAGGGAAACACGTAGAGGATGGGCGCGAAGGTCTCCGTCTGGACCACCTCCGCGGTGGGCGGGACGCCGGTGATGAGGGTGGGCAGCACGAAGTGGCCCGGGCGCTCCACGGCCCTGCCGCCCGTCACCACCGTGCCGCCGGAGGCTCGCGCCTGCTCCACGGCGGCCTCGAAGCGCCGCACGGCTGCCTTGTCGACGAGCGGCCCCATCAGGGTGCCTGGATGGAGCGGGTCGCCGATGCGCGCCTCCACCTGCCGGTACGCGGCGGCGAGCCGGGCCACCACGTCATCGAAGAGGGACTCATGCACGATGAGCCGGCGCGTGGTGGTGCAGCGCTGGCCGGCGGTGCCCACCGCTCCGAACACGATGGCGGGAATGGCCAGCTTCAGGTCCGCGGTCCGGTCCACGATGATGGCGTTGTTGCCGCCGAGCTCCAGGAGGCTCTTGCCCAGGCGCTGGGCCACGCGCGCGGCGACCTGCCGGCCCACGGCGGTGGAGCCGGTGAAGCTCACCAGCGCGATGCGCGGGTCGTCCACCAGCCGCTGCGCCAATGCGGTGCCGCCGTCGTTGAGGAGGAAGAACACCTCCGGGAAGCCACCGGCCTTGAGCGCCTCGTTGCAGATGCGGGTAGCGGCGATGGCCGTCAGCGGCGTCTTCGGTGAGGGCTTCCAGACGGTGATGTCGCCACAGACGGCGGCGATGAAGGCGTTCCAGGCCCAGACGGCGACGGGGAAGTTGAAGGCGCTGATGACTCCGACGAGGCCCAGCGGATGCCACTGCTCGTACATGCGGTGGCCGGGGCGCTCGGAGTGCATCGTCAGGCCGTACAGCATGCGCGACTGACCGACCGCGAAGTCGGCGATGTCGATCATCTCCTGCACCTCGCCGTCGCCCTCGGCCTTGATCTTCCCCATCTCCAGCGACACGAGCGAGCCGAGCGCGTCCTTGTGGCGGCGCAGCGCCTCGCCGCACAGGCGGATGGCCTCGCCACGACGGGGAGCCGGCGTCGCGCGCCACGCCGTGAAGGCCTGCGCGGCCCCGCGCATCAGTGCCTCGTAGTCCTCCGCGCTGGCCGAGGACACGCGGGCCAGGGGCTGGCCGTTGCTCGGGTTGAAGACCTCGATGTCTGCGTCCGGCGTGGTGCCGGACCACTCGCCGTTGCCGAGGTAGGTGCCGGGGTTGCGTTCGGACAGGCCGAGCGCATGGAGAAGGGGGTGCGTCATGGAGGTCTCGCGGAAGCGGGCGGCACGGGAGCGCCCGGTGAATGCATCCGGAGCATAGGAGACCTGGAGCCAGGAACAGGTCCCTTTCCTGGCTACGCCTTCGCGTGGAACCCGGTGACGCTCCCGGTGGAGCGCCTCCCGGCCCGGGGCCGGGGCACCGCGCCGTCAGAAGATGGCCTTGAAGAAGAGGTACCCCACGTACAGGGACCAGGGCATCACGAAGAGGGCCAGCAGCGCGATGGAGATGGGAGTCACCCACTTCGGGGACTTGTCGCGCCAGGGCAGGAGCATCAGGTAGCCGCCCGCGAGCGTGGGGATGGGCAGCAGGTTCAAGGCCGCCATCCGGGCACTCAGGATGCCCCAGGCGCGGACGAGCTCTCCGTCGCGGAGCAGCCCCACGAAGCGCTCCACGCGCTCTGGCAGCGCGGCCAGGTTGAACACCGCGGGGAAGCCCTCGGTGAACTGGTGGAAGCCCTCGGCGGGACCCAGGCACGCCATGGCCACTCCAATCTGCACGTACCAGGGAATGGCCAGGGACAGCGCATGCAGCGGGGGCGGCAGCTTGTTGAGGCGGCTCTTGAGGGGCGGGTCCTGGGGCGCGTCCTCCGGCTTCGGCGCGAATGACGCGGAGCCGCCCAGGGAGATGGGGTGCAGGCTCCAGTCGATGCCCGCCATGCGCCACGCAACGAGCTTCGGCCCGAGGCCCACCCGCACATCCAGCGGGCGGACTCCGAGCGCGCTCGTCACCACCGCCTGCGACAGCGCCCACATGACATTGACCGCGAGGAGCAGCATCCACAGCCAGAAGAGGAGCGTGAGCCTGTCCATGCGCTGAAGTGTAACACGCCCTGAAACAGGCCCTCGGATGCCCGGGTCAGGTCAGACATCCACGTGTCTATCCATTCCCCAGAAGGACAGGGCACATCCGCCTACCTGCTCCTTGGGGCCCGACATACGATGTGGACATGGTCCAGGCTCCCACCGCATCCGCCCTCCAGCGAGTTCCCTACGAAGGTCTCTGGCTCGAAAACTTCAGCCTGACGCCCGTCTCGGGAGGCGTGCTCCTGGCGGGAGGCGTCGAGTGGCACCGCGACGGCGAAGGCGCCACCTCTCGGACCACACGTGGCGCGGCGCTCTGGGACACCGACAGGCAGGAATGGGTGAAGCTCCCTCCCC
>NZ_JABBJJ010000335.1 GCF_012933655.1 Pyxidicoccus fallax
GGGCCGGGCTTCCCCTCCGGGGGACCCACCGCTCCTTCACCCTCCTGCTTATCAGGACGGACCAACATTTCCGCCCATGCGGGAAGGGGAGCGCCCGGGGTGCGCGCTCCCACCGCACGGGGAGTCACGGCTGCTGGCCGCGCTCCTCCATGAGGGACAGCGCGCGCTGCCGGGCGCGGTGCAGGGTGCTCTTCACCGTGCCCTCGGGGATGCGCAGCAGGCGGGCAATCTCCGGGTAGCTCAGCCCGCGCACCTCGCGCAGGTACAGCACCTGCCGCTGCTGCTCGTTGATTTCCTCCAGCGCGGCACCGAAGTGGCGCTCCATCTCCGAGCCCACCGCCTGCACCTCCGGCGACAGCGGCTCCTGCGGCTCATGGCTCAGCCGCTCGCGGCGCTTGCGCGCGCGCAGCCAGTTGATGCTGCTGTTGACCATGACGCGGTGGAGCCAGGTGCTCCAGGCGGCCCGGCCTCCGAAGCCCGGCGCCCTGCGCGCGAGCCGGGCGAAGACATCCTGCACCACGTCCTCGGCGTCGTCGGTGTCCCCGACGATGCGCCGGGCGATGGCGAGCGCGCGCGGGCGGTGCTCCATGTAGAACTGGGACAGCGGGGGGAGCGAGACGAAGGCGGCGTGCATGTCGGGTGGTCTCCTGGACACCCCGGATGGGGACAGGAGATGGAACGAACCCGCCGCCAAAAAGGTCTATCGCCCCGCCGCCAAACGGAATTCTCACGCCGCGTGTCGCTCGGCCGACACGCCCACCTCCCCCGGGGGAGGTGCTACTCCTGCTCGTCCTGCTTCGTCAGGCCCCAGTCCTTCAGCCGCTTGAAGAGGGTGGAGCGGGCCACGCCCAATTCGCGCGCCACGCGCTCGCGGTTGCCGTTGCAGCGCTTCAGCGCCGCTTCGACAATCTGCCGCTCCAGCTTCTCCAGCATCTGCTCCAGCGTCATGCCCGGCGGCAGCTCCGGCACGGAGATGCCCGTGTCCCGGTTCACCTCCACGTCGAAGGACAGGTCCCCCGCGTCGATGACGGGCCCCTTGCGGAGCAGCAGCGCGCGGTGCACCACGTTGCGCAGCTCGCGGATGTTGCCCGGCCACGCGTGCTGCTGCAGCCGCTCCAGCGCCGCCGGGGTGAGGCGCACGGCCTGTCCGCGCGGCGAGTAGACGCGCACGAAGTGCTCCGCCAGCGCGCCCAAATCACTCTTGCGGCTGCGCAGGGGCGGCAGGTGCAGCGGGATGACGCACAGCCGGTAGTACAGGTCCTCGCGGAAGCGGCCCTCGCGCGCCGCCGCCAGCAAGTCCCGGTTGGTGGCCGCCACCACGCGCACGTCCACCTGGAGGGGGCGGCTGGCGCCCACGCGCTTGATTTCACCGCCCTCCAGCGCGCGGAGGAGCTTGGCCTGGAGGTCCAGCGGCAGCTCGCCAATCTCGTCCAGGAAGAGGGTGCCCCCGTCGGCCTCCTCGAAGGCGCCCTTGCGCGCGCCGGTCGCGCCGGTGAAGGAGCCCTTCTCGTGGCCGAACAGCTCGCTTTCGATGAGCTCCTTGGAGATGGCCGCGCAGTTGACGGGGATGAGGGGCCGGTTCGCCCGCTGCGAGCAGGCGTGGATGGCGCGCGCCACCAATTCCTTGCCGGTGCCGGACTCGCCCAGCACCGTCACCGCCGCGGACGAGGGCGCCACCCGCTCAATCAGCTCCGCCAGCTGCCGCACCGACGGGTCCGAGCCGATGATGCCGTGGAAGTCCGCCACCTCGCGGCGCGCCGCCGGGGCCGCGGGCTCCAGCACCAGCTCCGTCTCGCCCACGCGCAGCACGGTGGGAAGCGGCACCTCCGCTTCATAGAGGCGCACCGGGCCCAGCCACGTGCCGTTGGTGGAGCGCAGGTCCACCACGTGGAAGACGCCGTCCCGCCGCGTCACCTTCAGGTGCCGGCTGGACGCGAAGCGGTCCTTCAGCACGAGGTCACACGTGGCGTCCTTGCCCGCGGTGAAGCTGTCGCCCGTCAGCCGGTGCACGGACTCGTTGGGGCCCTGCTTCACGCGCACCTGCGCCGGCTGCCAGCGCGGGGCGCGCGCGTCCGGGGCCTGCACGGACGTGGTGTGGCCGACCTCGGTGGTGGCGTCCGCGCCGTCGCCACCGGCGCGCAGGCGGAACACCGCGCGCCACTGGCCCAGCGCCAGGTCCGCGCCGTCCTCCAGCACGCCCTGGGTGACGGACTGGCCGGCGACGAGGGTGCCCTTGCCGGACAAGTCCTCCACCCGGCAGCGCTCGCCGTCCCACAAGAGGGCCACCTGCTGGCGGCTCACCTCGGTGTCGGGAATGGCGACGTCGCTGTGCTCTCCGCGACCGAGCACCAGCCGTGAGCGGTCCACCGCCACCCGCAGCACCTCTTCGCCACGACGAAAGAACACCAGCTCCGGCATCCCAAGCCCCTCCCGACAGGTTGGCTCGCCCGCCGCTTTACACGGAGCGGTGTTCATCTTTCAACCCCACGCCCCGGGTAGGGCGGAGCGTGGGGGACACGCCGGCTAGCGGCGCGGGAGGAAGGTGGGCCGGTTGAGGAAGCCGCCGAGCCGCGCGGCGCGGAAGCTGGGGTCCTTCTTGTCCGGCGGGAGGATGGTGACGCCCGCGCCGAGCAGGCCCAGCCGCTTCTGGAACTCGGGGTCCAGCTTGATGTTCACGTCCATGCCGGGCTCGCTGTACTCCACCTTCTTGCCCAGCTTGAGCGTGCCGGTGGCGATGGCCTCCAGCTCGTCGCTCTTGAGCCGCAGGGACTGCACGGTGCCCAGGCCCTTCTCGAACTGGATGCGCCCGGTGAGCGCGCCCAGGTTGACGCGGGGCAGGTCCATGGGCACCGCCTGCCCGCCGCCCATGGGGAAGGCCACCTTGCCGCCCTTGATGAGCAGCCCCTGCGTGTCCAGCGTCAGCTCGCCGTCCGCCTGGGACAGGTCCGCCTGCCCGCCGTTCTTCGGCAGCTTCAGGGCCAGCGTGGCGTTCACCTCGCCGTCCATGTCCAGGCCGGTGAGGGCCGGCAGGTTGCCGCCGGACGGCTTGAGGCCGTCCACGTCCACGCGCACCTTGGTGTCGCCCAACAGGCCCACGGCCACGTCCACCGAGCCACCCATGGCGTTGGCGCTCACCGCCACGCCGGGCGGGAAGAGGGCGGGGCGCACCGACACGCTGTCGATGAGCACCGCCTCGCCCAGCTCCGCCGCGCCGAGCATCTTCGCCTCGCCGCTGGCCAGCGCCGCGATGGTCTCCGCGGACAGCGGCGCGGGCGGCTTGCTCAGGCGCACCTGGGTGGCGGTGACGCCGCCCAGCCCCGGACGCAGCGAGCCGATGCGCACGGCGAGGCCCTGCGCCGCCGCCTCGGTGACGATGCGCGTGCGGATGGCGTCGTACGGGAAGGTGACGAACAGGCCGAGGATGAAGGCCACCACCGCGAACGCGGCGTAGCCGAGGACGACCTTCCAGCGGGCGGGCTTGTTTTCAGGAGGCATGGCTTATTGCTTCATCCGGTAGGTGGCGACGGTGGTCCACGCCGTCAGCGTGTCCGACGAGGTCCGCGGCTCGATGCGCAGGTACTTCACCTTCACCACGCCCGGACCGCCCTCCACCGTGCGCAGGAAGTCCGTCAGCTTGCGCAGGTCCACGTCCGTGAAGGTCAGCTCCACCGAGCTCTCGATGATCTTGCCGTCCCCCACGCCCATGTCGCCCTTGGGCGACATGTTGGGCACCTGGAGGCCGGCCGCGGTGGCCTTGTCCTCGATGTAGCTGATGAGCTGCACGTTGCTGGAGGTGAGCTGCTGCTCCACCGACTGCCGCGACGCCTGCGCCTCGCGGTAGCTGGCCGCCAGCGCCTGCACCTCCTGCAGCTTCGCCAGCTTGTCCTGCGTTCGCTTGCGGTAGCCGGACGCGCTGTTGGCGAAGGACACCACCACCACGAAGAGGAGGAACGTCAAAAGCGCCCCGCCCGCGATGGACACCATCCTGCGCTCGCGGTCGCTCAGCCGCTCGAACCACGTCGTCACCGGAGCGAAGACTTCCGAAATCCTGGCCATGACTAGCTCTCCCCGCCCTGCTCACCGGGGCACTGCACCTCGACGTCGAGGCGGAAGGTCACCTTGCTGCCGTCCCGCGTCTTCTCCACCTTGCCCTGGCGCACGTCCTTGAAGCAGGAGTGGCCCTTGAGCGCGTTGGACAGCGTGTCGATCTGCTTCGACGAGTCCGTCTCACCCTGGAGGATGACGCGGTTCAGGTCGATTTGAATCCGGTCGAACTTCACCGGCACGTCCTCGGGCACCCGCTGCGTCACCTCCGCCAGCAGGTTGACGGCCGTCATGCGCGGCAGCGCGGACGCGGGGCTCTCCACGCCCTTGAGCATGCTGAGCGCGCGGTTGTAGTCCTTCTCGCACCTGCCGAGGATGCGCTGGGTGGTGTCGCACAGCACCGCGTCCACCTGCGCCTCGCGGCGCGCCAGCACCGAGTTGCGCACCACGCCGAAGGCGATGAGGAGCAAGAGGAGCGTGGCGACGAACGACGCCAAAAGCCCCATCTTGTCCTTCATGTAGTCGAAGTCGCCCTTGAAGGAGAGGTCACCCCGGCGGAGGTTGAAGCGCGGCGCCTTCGCGCCGGCCGCGTTGCCCCGCAGCGCCAGCGCGTACGCCTGGGCCGCCACCGGCTGCACCGCCGCGGGAATGGACTCGGCCGTGTCCGCCGGTAGCGCCAGCACCCGCACCGGCAGGTTGAGGTCTCGCGACAGCTGCTCGGCGAGGCCGGGCATGCGCGCGGTGCCGCCCGTCAGCACCACCGCGCCCACCTGCTGGCGCGTGCGGGCCGTGAAGGCCTTCAGGGTGGGGCGCAATTCGCGCAGCATGGGCTGCAGGCCGCGCACGAAGGCACCCGCCGCGCGCTCCGCGTCCGGGCCCTGCGCCGCGCTGGCCACCGCGCCGTGCTGCTCCTTCCAGTGGTGCGCCTCCGGCACCGTCGTCTGGAACTCGGTGGCCAGGGCCTTGCTCAAGTCCCTGCCGCCGCCCGCGAAGGTGCGCGCGAAGATGACGCCCGTGCCCGGCCGGCCGAAGGCCACCGAGGTGCGCTCGTGGCCGATGTCCACGATGGCCACCGCGCCGCCCTCGCCCTGGCCCTCGAAGAGGGCCGGGTACTGCTGGAGCAGGTTCTGGTAGGCGAGGCCCGGGTGGGTGACGATGCGCGGGTCCAGCTTCAGCTCCCCGAGCAGCGTCAAGAGGCCCTGCAGTTCCTCCTTGCGCACCACGCCCACCAGGATGTCACTGGCCTTCTCCTTGGTGTCCGTGTCCTTCAGGCCCACCACCTGGTAGTCGAAGACCGCCTGGGAGATGTCGAAGGGCAGCTGGCTGTCAATCTCGAAGGGCAGCGCCACTTCGATCTTCTTGCTCTCCGAGAACGGCAGGCTCAGGGCGTGCGTGGTGAGGGACGGGCCGGGCAGGGCGACGACGACCTGGTCCGCGTGCCCCGGCGGGAGCTGACCGATGAGCTCCTGCACCGCGGCGCGCAGCGTGTCCGTGCGGTCTCCCTCCTGGGCGCGCCGCACCTCGGCGAACCCCCGGACCATGTGTCCCTTCGTCTTCGCCTCCAGCACCACGCCCTTCACGGAGTGGCTGCCGAGGTCGAGGCCAAGAATGCGGGCCATTTTATTCCTCTCTCCAATACAGGAGGCGTCCGAGCGAGTCGTCCAGCCGGACCACGGCGGTCAGCGTCTTCTGCACGTTGCCCGCTTCTCCCACGGATTTGATGGTGAACGTCTGACTCTTGTCGCCAACGAGGCGGTTGCCCGCCACGTTGGACTTCACGGCCGGGTTGACGGGAACGCCCGCCGCCTCGACCACGGCGACGAAGTCCTGCACGGACATGCCGAAGAAGCTGAACATGCGCGCCGCGCGGATGCGGGTGATGAGCTCGTTGAGGAACACCGGGTCCGTCAGCCGCGGGTCCGGCTTGGCCGGGTCCGCCACCGACATGATGGCCAGCCCCATCATCACCGGGTCGTCCGTGTTGATGTTGGGCCGCCGGTTGATGTCCGGGTACACCGTGAGCCTGTCCCGGAACGCCGCCATGAACTGGTCGTTCACCCCGTGCACCCGGTACAGCTCGTCCAGGCTGTCGAAGCGCGCGTTCTTCGGCTCGTAGCTCGGCTCGTAGCGGCTGTAGTTCGCGCCCTCGTCGGAGAAGCCGGACGGCAGCGGGTTGACGGGGTCCGCCGGGTTGAGCTGGCCCGTGCCCGTCTCGTCGTCGTCCGCCCAGTCCTTGATGCTCTGCAGCACCTCCATCGGGTTGCTGCGCACCTTGTTGGCGTCGTCGCGCTCCCAGAGGAACTCGAAGCGCTTGTCGTTCATCATGTCCATCATCCGCAGCGCGGTGGGCAGCGCGTCACCCGCGCCCGCGATGAGGCGGTGCACGTTGAGCTTCTCCTCCTCGTCGGTGATGGTGGCCAGGAAGCAGCCCTCGAAGCCGCCGAAGGAGCGCCGGGTCATCTGCGCCGCCATCTCGCGCGCGGCCGGGTCCTCCTCCGCGTCCATCTTGAAGTTCTCGTCGTCCTCGGCCGCCTTCAGGGGCGCCGTCTCCCCGCCCTCGCCACCCTCCTCGCTGTTCACCAGCCCGCGCAGCATGTGGCAGTCCACGCGCGCCATCTTGTAGAGCTGGAGGTTGAGCGACGTCGGCTGCGGCGTCTGCTGGCCGGGGGGCTGCTGGCCGCCCAGACCCAACTGGCTCAGGAGGTTCATCGGGTTGGGGATGGGCGTCTGGTCCACCTGCTTCTGGAAGCGCAGCAGCAGCCGCGCCAGGGACATGCCCGAGCGCGCCATGTAGTACGCGCGCACCTCGTCCCGCTGGTTGGTCGCCAGCTGCAGGTCCACCCGGCTGTTGTACGCGAAGTCGGTGGCCACCACCGTGAGGATGGCGATGGACACGATGGCGATGATCATCGCCACGCCGCGCGAGCGCCGCTCCCGGCGCGTGCCCGCGAGAGCACCCTGGCGGCGCCGGCGGGGCGCCAGTCTGGAAGAGAAGGAGGGCATCAGTACCTCGGCAGCTCCGTGTTGAGCATGATGCGGGCCTGGGTGGTGTACGTCGCCTCCTTGCCCGTCTCGTCCACGGCGGTGACCGTGATTCTCACCCGCGTGGGCAGCAGGGACTTCTGGTCCTGGCGCCGCGTGTCCCACTCGGTGTCCCACTCCTTCTTCGTCGAGTTCCAGTACGCGAACTCCAGCCCCTTCACGCCCTCGAAGAGCACGTCGGTGGTGCCGCCCCGGTCCATGCGGTCGTCCACGTTGGGGTTGACGCGCCGCTTGAGGTCCAGCCGCCCCTTCGCCTCGCGGTCCGTGGACGCCTCCACGAGGTACTCCACCA
Organism: Pyxidicoccus fallax; assembly: GCF_012933655.1. Lineage (GTDB taxonomy): Bacteria > Myxococcota > Myxococcia > Myxococcales > Myxococcaceae > Myxococcus > Myxococcus fallax. The sequence continues at coordinate 7,379 of NZ_JABBJJ010000335.1, forward strand.
CCGCCTGGTCGGACTCCTTCACGTCCGTGTACAGGCGCTGGTGGGCGAACGTCGTGAGCATCAGCTTGTCCTTCTCGCCCACGAAGTTGGTGGGCCGGTCGTTCTGGTCGCGGAAGCGCTTCAGGTCATACCGGTCGCTGACGTACGCGGAGCCAATCTCGCGGGCCATGCGGTTCATGGCCACGCGCACCTGGCGGTAGCGGTCCGCGTCCGTCTCCACCGTCTCCTTCGCCGTCAGGCCCGTCTGGAAGGCCATGGCCACCACGGTGCCCATGAGGGCGGTGATGGCCACGGCCACCATGACCTCCATCAGCGTGAAGCCCCGAGCGTGGCGCCTCATTGGTTCCTCCGCTGGTTGAACGGGTTGTTGGGCACCTGGTTCAAGAGGCCGCCGCCCGGCCGGCCGCCACCCGGGTTGATGCCGCCATTGGGCGGCTGGCCGCCATTGCGCTGCTGGTTGAAGACGTCACGCCGGATGAGCGGGGCGCGCGTCGTCGGGTGCAGCTTGGTGCCGTTGGGCCCGTCGATGGGGTTGGGCACCACGAGGCCCGTGTTCGGGTCCACCCAGTCGTTCTCCTGGCCCGGGGGCTGCTGGCCCTGGCTCTGCTCGAACGCGGCGCCGCCGTTGCGGTCCGAGCCCGGCCCCAGCGACACCACGTGCGTCACCAGGTCGATGCTCTCGACCTGCGTGCCCTCCTGCCAGTAGACGGTGAGGTGCACCTCGCGCACCGTCTGCGTGATCTGTTGCACCATCTGGGTGAACATCGGCTGGGCCATGCCCATGGCCGCGCCGCCCAGGCCGCCCATGCCGGCCGGCTGGGGCCCGCCCGAGGAGGCGCCGTCCTTGCCGCCGCCCGTGCTGCCGCCGAACATGGCCGCGATGCCGCCCAGCGGGTCCCCGTCCGCGTTGTCGCCAATGGGCAGGTTGAAGATGGCGCCGATGAGCTGGTCCGGCGTCACGCCGTCCAGCTTGGGGGCGATGATGCGCGCGCGCCACTTGAACTGGGGCCAGCCCTCGTCGGAGAAGTCCCCGGACTCCTCGTCGTCATCGTTGGAGAAGCCGTCGTCGTACAGCTTCTGCTCGAGGTCCGTCATCTTCGAGCGGGCCAGCAGCGACGCCACGGTGAGCCGCTTGGTGTAGACGTGGTTGGCCACCGCGCCCGAGTTCAGGTCGAAGATGGCCATGAGCGCCAGCCCGAGGATGGCGAGCGCCACCACCACCTCCAGCAGGGTGAAGCCACGGTTGCGCCTCATCGCGGCACCTCCAGCGCCTCGGCGGTAATCTGCACCTTGCCGGTGAGCGGGGACACGTCCAGCGTCCAGGTGTTGTCTCCCTGCGAGACGTACACGTAGGCCTTCTCCGTGTAGCCCTGCGGGAAGAAGTAGAGGTACGCCACGCCGCTCTCCACCGGCTCGCGCTGCTGGCGCGTCCACACCGACACGCGCACGTCCGCGGGCAGCTCGCGCGCCGGAATCTCTTCGGACGTGTACGACGAGAAGCGGGACAGGCTCTCCACGCGCTGCTTCTCACCCTCCATCAGCTCCTGGGGCGAGGGCGAGTCCGTGCCGGACGACACCATGTAGTTGCGGCGCGTCTCGCCACCGGCGCGGCGGCTGTTCGTGCGCTCCTGCTGCTCGCGGTCGCGGTTCTCCTCGCGCAGCGCCGTGTCGCGGTCTCGCGCCGTCGTCACCGAGCCCTCGGCGCACTCGGCGTGGTAGCGGGTGGGCTCCTCGCTCTTCGGGTCCGGAATCTCGAACACCAGCCGGCACGTCTGGCCGCGCAGGGCGGCCGAGTCGTAGAGCGAGCGGATGAGGCCCGCCAGCTCGCCCGCGGAGCCCTTGGCCTTCGCGCCGGTGATGGAGCCGATGCCCATCACCGCCGCGGAGAACAGCATCGCGACGATGATGATGGCCACGGAGATTTCGATGAGCGTCAGGCCGCGCTGCGCGCGGTGATGGCGGGGCGCGCGCTTCATGGCTGCTCCCAGTTCGCGGCCAGCACGCCACCGCTGCTCAGGTCCGCGTCCGCGCCGGTGCCGCCCGGCTTGCCGTCCGCCCCATAGGAGACGACGGCGCCGGTGCTCCCATCCATCCAGTAGACGTAGGGGTGGCCCCAGGGGTCCACCGGCGGGCTCTCCAGCAGGCGGGCCTGGATGAGCGGCGTGAAGCCCTCTTCCTTCGAGGGGAAGCGGCCCATCAGCCGGTGGTGCGACTTGAAGAGCCCCTCCAGCTTGCGGATCTCCGCGCGGGCGCGGCGCTGCTCGCGGTTGAGCGTGGTGTCGTTGGTCAGCCAGACCAGCAGGAAGGCGAGGGCCGTGGCGACCAGGAAGACACCCCCCAGGACGAGCCGCCCCAGCTTCTGCGCGCGGGGTGTCCCTTCCTGGAGGGGCATCGGGGCTGTGGTGGAAGCGTGCTCGTTCATACCCAAGGCCCCATTCAACACGCCGTGTCCGCTACTTCTTCACTACTTGTTGGCGGTGGCGGCGCCGTCCGCGGAGGAGATGTCCGCGTCGTTGCCCTCGCCGCCGGCCGTGCCGTCCGCGCCGTAGGAGACGATGACGGGCTTGCCGCCCTCGTTGACGTACACGTAGTCGTTGTTCCAGGGGTCCTTGGGCATCTGCTCCAGGGCCTGCGCCTCGACGAGCGCTTGCAGGCCGGAGGCCGTGTCCGGGTACTTCCCCTTCTTGGCGTAGTAGAGCTTCATCGCGCCCTGGATGTTCTTGATGTCCAGCGCGGCGCGGTCCCGGCGGGCGGCCTCGAGCTGCGGAATCACCGCCACGCCCACGGCCGCGGCGATGAGGCCGAGGATGGTGATGACCACCATGATTTCAATCAGCGTCATACCGCGGCTGCGACGGCGCTGCTTCCTCTGGTTCTTCTGCTGGTACATGTCTCGTTCCTCTCTCGAGTGACTTTCTGGCACGCCACCCGTCGGTTTTCGTGTCTTCCTGTCAGGGAGTCTCAGGGAGCCCGGGGCCCGTCCGCCATGCCCGCCTCCGGCGGGGGCGGCTGGGGGCCGTACAGCTGGGCCCCCACCGTCAGCAGGGCCGCCGCGAGGGCAATCATCGCAGCGAGGCTGACGCGCTGAATCCAGCGGTCCATCGTGTCATTCATCGTTGCGTCGCTCCTCAGCGGATGGCCGAGTTCACCTGCAGAATCGGCATCAGGATGGAGAGCGCTACGAATGCAATCACCGCGCCCATCACCACGATGAGCATGGGCTCGAGCAGCGAGGTGAGCGCGGTGATGCGCACGTTCACCTGGTTCTCGTAGTTGTCCGCCACGCTGGTGAGCATCTCCTCCAACTGGCCGGAGCGCTCACCGATGGCGACCATGTGGTACACCAGCGGAGGGAACTCGCCGGAGCGCTTGAGGGGGTTGGCGATGCTCTCGCCCTCGCGGATGGAGTCGCGGGCCTTCTCCACCACCTCGGCGAGGACGGTGTTCGTCATCACGGCCTTGACGATGTCCATGGCGGCCAGCATCGGGACGCCGCTCTTGAGGAGCGTGGACAGCGTGCGGGCGAAGCGGGAGATGGACAAGAGGCGCACGAGGTTGCCGATGACGGGCGCCTTCAGCGTGAAGCGGTCCCACTTCGGCTTGCCCTTGGGGCTCTTCGTCCAGCGCAGGAAGAGCCAGCCGCCCAGCACCATCACCGGGACGATGAAGAACCACCAGTCCTGGAAGAAGTTGCTGGAGGCGATGAGGATGCGCGTGTTGAGCGGCAGCGTGGCCTTCATCGTCTCGAAGATCTTCGTCACCTTCGGCACCACGAAGACCATGAGGGCCACGAGGATGCCGCCACCCACCACCATCATGATGGCGGGGTAGAGCATGGTGCTGAGAATCTTCTGCTGCAGGCGGGCCTGGTTCTCCGTGAAGTCCGCCAGGCGCGTGAGCACCGCGTCCAGCGCGCCCGAGGCCTCGCCCGCGCGCACCATGTTCACGTAGATGCTGGGGAAGATTTTCGGGTGCTGGCCCATGGCGTCCGCGAGGGACGAGCCCTCGTTGACGCGCTGCTTGATGTCGGAGAGGGCGCGCTTGAAGCGCTCCTTCTCCACCTGGTCCACGAGCGCGCTGAGCGACTCGACCAGGGTGACGCCCGCGCCCAGCAGCGTGGACAGCTGCCGGGTGAAGATGGCGACGTCGTCCGTGTTGACGCGGCCGCGGCCCAGCTTGCGCAGGTCGATGTCGCGCGCCACGAGGGACGCGTTGGCGCCCTTGGCCACGGCGGCGCGGCTGCCCTCCGCCTGCGCCAGCACGTCCGTGAGGAAGATGCCGTCGGTGCGCAGCTTGGAGCGCAGCGTCTTGGGCGAATCCGCTTCCAGCAGGCCCTTGACCTGCTTGCCCGCGGCGTTGAGACCTCTGTACTCGAAGACCGGCATGGTGGCTTATGACCCCGGCCCCTCCCAGGGAGGAGCAGTCGGTTACATGTCCTCCTGGGTGATGCTCAGCACCTCGGCGATGGTCGTCTCGCCCAGGGCAATCTTGCGCGCGCCGTCGTCCAGGAGCGTCGTCATGCCCTTGCTCGTGGCGGACTTCTTGATGGTGGCCGCGTCCACGTTCTTCAGGACGAGCTGGCGCACGTCGTCGTCCACCGGGAGGAACTCGTAGATGCCCGTACGGCCGCGGTAGCCGTTGCGGTTGCAGGACGGGCAGCCGGCCGCCTTGTAGATGCGGTCGGTGCCGTAGCGCTCCTTGAAGGAGGCGACGGTGTGGCTCAGCTCCTTCAGCTCCGCGTCCGTGGGCTTGTAGGGCACGCGGCAGTCCGGGCACACCCGGCGCACGAGGCGCTGGGCGAGGATGCCGGTGAGCGACGAGGCCACGAGGAAGGGCTCCACGCCCATGTCCACCAGACGCGTCACCGCGCCGGCCGCGTCGTTGGTGTGCACCGTGGACAGCACGAGGTGGCCCGTGAGCGACGCCTGGATGGCGATTTCCGCCGTCTCCTTGTCACGGATTTCGCCGACCATGATGACGTCCGGGTCCTGGCGGAGGAAGGAGCGCAGTCCCTGGGCGAAGGTGAGGCCAATCTTCGGGTTGATGGCCATCTGGCCAATGCCCTTGAGCTGGTACTCGACCGGGTCCTCGACGGTGAGGATGTTGAGGTCCGGGGTGTTGATCTTCGACAGGGCGCCGTACAGCGTCGTCGTCTTGCCGGAGCCCGTGGGGCCGGTGACGAGGATGATGCCGTGCGAGCGCTTGATGACGGCCTCCATCGACTCGAGCGTCTTCTGGCTCATGCCGATTTCGGCCAGGTCCAGCAGCGTCGCCGTCTTGTCGAGCAGACGCATGACGATGCGCTCGCCGTAGGACGTGGGGATGGTGGACAGACGGATGTCGATGTCGCGGCCGGCCAGCTTGATGCGGATGCGGCCGTCCTGCGGCAGGCGCTTCTCGGCGATGTTGAGCTGCCCCATGACCTTCACGCGGGAGACAATCGCGTTCTGGTAGCGCTTGGGCGGCTTGATGATTTCCTGCAGCACGCCGTCCACGCGGAAGCGCACGAGCAGCTCGCGCTCCATGGGCTCGATGTGGATGTCGCTCGCGCGCTCCTTGGCGGCGCGGAAGAGGATGGAGTTCACCAGCCGGATGACCGGTGCCTCGTCGTTGACGTCCAGGAGGTCCGCCGGCTCGTCCAGCTCGTGGGCGATGGCGTCCAGGTCCTGCGTCTCCATCTCGTCCACGAGCTGCTCGGCCTCGTTGACGGAGCGGTCATAGACGCTGTTGATGGCGTCGATGATGGTGGAGCCCAGCGCGATGCGCGGGCTGATGCTCTGGCCCAGGAGCAGCCGCACGTGGTCCAGCGCGGACGTGTCCAGCGGGTCCGCCACGGCCACCGCCACCGCGTCCCCCTCCATGGACAGGGGGAGGATCTGCGACTGCTTGGCGAAGTTGATGGGGATGCGCTTGACCAGCTCCGCGTCCACCTCCTCGGTGAAGATGCGGGCCAGGTAGGGCAGGTCGAGCTGGTGGCCGAGCGCCTTGGCCACGTCCTCCTCGGTGACCGCCTTGAGCCCCACCAGCGCCTCACCCAGGCGCTGGCCCTTCTCCGTCTGCACGGAGAGCGCTTCTTGAATCTTCGCCTCGGTGAGCGAGGGGACGAGCGCGCGCAGGATTTCCCCCAGGGGCCGTCCGCAGAGGAAGGCCTGGCCGTGGGTGACGACCTGGGTGGCGTCGTTGCGCGGCGTGGCCGCGGGCGCGGCGGCGGTGAGGGTGGGGTCGGCGGTCACGTTCATGGGCTCTGGTCCCCCGTGTCGGGCTGGATGCGCAGGCTCTCGGTGGACGTGTCCTCGGGAGCCGGGGAGCTCTCGGGGGCGGGCGTCGCGGGGG
>NZ_JABBJJ010000336.1 GCF_012933655.1 Pyxidicoccus fallax
GCCGGGCGGGGGCACGTGGCGGTCCTCCGGCCAATGAACTAGCCTCGCGCCCAGCCATGGCAGTCCTCCGCCTCCCCCTCATGCGCCTGTTCCTCGGTGCCGCGCTGGTGCTCACGCCGCCGGCCGTCCTGGCGCAGGCTCCGTCCGCGCCGGCCGAAGCGCCCCCCACCCAGGCCGCGCCCGCGGCTGCTCCCGTGAACGCGGCTTCCACGGCGGCCACGCCTGTCGAGGCGCCCGCTCCGGTCGTGACGCCTCCGTCGGAGGTCGCCGCGCCCGCGAAGGCGGAGGCCGCCTCGCCGCGCGCCGCGGCGGACGGGCCGTCACGCGGGGCCGAGGGCAAGTGGGACGACCCCACGCTCGACGAGACCGCCGGAGCGCCCGAGGAGCAGGAGAGCCTGGGGTGGACGCTGGTGCGCACGCTGCTGGTGCTGGGCGCGGTGGTGGCGTCCATCTACCTCACGCTGAACGTGGGGCTGCGCAGGCTGATGGGCCTGCAGGCGGTGAGCGCGGGCCGTCAGCCGCTGGTGTCCGTGGTGGAGCGGCTGCCGTTGGACCAGCGCCGCAGCCTCTTCGTGGTGAAGGCCGCGGGCGAGTACCTCCTGGTGGGTGGCGGCGAGGCCGGTCTGCAGCTCCTGTCCAAGCTGGACACGGAGGCGGTGGAGCGCCTGCGCGCCCAGCGCCCCGAGACGAACGTCGTCCCCCTGAGCCCCTTCCTCCAGAAGCTCCTCTCCCGCCGCTCCGGCGGCTCGCCCTCCCAGCCTCCCGGCGCCTGAAGACTTCCCGTGCACACCCCGCTCTCCGCCCGCTCCTCCCTTCCGCGCATCCCGCCCTGGCTGTTCGCGGCCGCGGTCTCGCTCCATCCGTTCATCGCGCTCGCCCAGAAGAAGAAGGGCGGCGGGGCGTCCGTCCCGGACGCGGTGGTCAACGAGGCCGTGAGCAGCGACTCGTTCACCTCGCGCCCGCTCATCCTCATCCTCGCGCTCGCCGCCATGGGCCTGGTGCCCTTCGCGCTGATGATGGTGACGAGCTTCGTGAAGATTTCGGTGGTGCTCTCCATCGTCCGCTCGGCGCTGGGCACCCAGCAGATTCCGCCCACCCAGGTGATTACGGGCCTGGCGGTCATCCTCACCGTCTACATCATGGCCCCCGTGGGCCAGGAGATGTACCGGGCGGCGGGCGTGGACATCTGGGCCAAGGGGCCGGGCGTCTTCTCCTCGGAGACGGTGGGCTCGCTGCTCGGCGCGGCCAACAAGTCCAAGGAGCCCCTGCGCGAGTGGCTCATGAAGAAGGTCACGAACAAGGACCGTGCCCTCTTCTACAACCTCGCCAAGAAGATGCGGAAGGGCGAGGACCGTGACGCGGTGGAGAACACCGACTTCATGGTCATCATCCCCGCCTTCGTGGTGTCCGAATTGAAGGAGGCCTTCCAGATAGGCTTCCTCCTCTTCGTCCCGTTCATCGTCATCGACATGGTGGTGGCCAACATCCTGTTGGCGCTCGGCATGCACATGCTGTCGCCGACCACCATCTCCATGCCCTTCAAGCTGCTGCTGTTCGTGCTCGTGGACGGCTGGTACCTCATCGCCAAGGGCCTGGTCGTCGGCTACCTGTAGGAAGACGCCCCATGAATCAGCTCACGTTCATCACCCAGGAGGCGCTGTTCCTGGTGCTCATCGTGTCGGCGCCGCCGGTCCTCACGAGCCTGCTGGTGGGATTCCTCATCTCCCTGTTCCAGGCCACCACGCAAATCCAGGAGCAGACGCTCACCTTCGCGCCCAAGGTCGTCATCGTCTTCGGCGTGCTGGCGCTGACAGGCCCGTGGATTGGCAGCCAGTTGGTGCGCTTCACCTTCCACGTCTTCGACAGGTTCCCCGCGCTCATTCGATGAACGTCGCGGACCTCGTCAACGAGCTGGCCGCCCGGGCCAACGTCTCGGCCGTCATCTTCACGGTGGCGCTGCTGATGTGCCGCATCATGCCGGTGCTCATCTTCAGCCCGTTCCTGGGCGGTGACGTCGTCCCCACCGAGCTGAAGATGGGCGTGGGGCTGACGCTCTCCATCGTCCTCTTCCCCGTCATCCAGGACTCGGTGAAGACCATTCCCCTGAGCGCGCTGCCCTACATCGCGCTGATGGCGAAGGAGGTCTTCATCGGCTTCTCGCTGGCCTTCGTGGTCAACGTCGTCTTCGAGGCGGCGCGCGTGGCAGGCAACCTGGTGGACACCATGGCCGGCAGCAACAACGCGCAGCTGTACGTGCCCCAGATTGGCCAGCAGGTGACGCTCTTCTCCAACCTGAAGATCCAGCTGGCGGTGGTGCTCTTCCTCACCCTGGACGGGCACCACCTGGTCATCCAGGCCCTGGGCGACAGCCTCGTCGCCGTTCCCCTGGACGGCTTCCCGCGCTTCGGCGGCGGCGCGTGGCCCTTCTTCGACCTGGTCATCCGCGTGTTCGCGGACCTGTTGCGCGTGAGCCTGGCGCTGGCCGCGCCCGGCATGCTGGCCACCTTCCTCACCGACGTGGCCCTGGGCGCCATCAACCGCGTGGCCCCACAGATTCAGGTGTTCTTCATCTCCATGTCCATCAAGCCGCTGGTGAGCGTGCTCCTCATCTTCCTCGTCATGGGTGCGCTCATGCAGCGCATGCAGGACGAACTGGCGGGGATGCTCGGCATGCTCCGCGAGGCCCTGCGGCTGTTGGCCTGACCTGATTTTCCCCGGACGCGCGCGATGTCTGACGAAAGCGGAGAAAAAACAGAAGAGCCGTCGCAGAAGAAGCTCGACGACTCGCGCAAGAAGGGCCAGGTCTGGAAGAGCAAGGACCTGAGCGGCATGGGCGTGCTGCTCGTGGGCCTGGGCGCCGTGAAGGGGACGTGGGACTCGCTGGAGCACGAAATCTCCGCGCTGTTCCAGTTCACCTTCGACCACGTGGCGCATCCGCAGAACCTGGACGTCGTCACCGGGCAGGCGCTCTACCTGGCGCTGCGCACCATGTTGCTGGTGTCGCTGCCGGTGATTGCCGGCGCCGCGTTGATGGGAGGCTTCCTGGAGTACGTGCAGGTCGGGTCGCTCTTCACCATGGACCCGCTGATTCCCAAGCTGGACAAGCTCAACCCGATTGCCGGCTTGAAGAACCTGTTCGCGAAGAAGGCCTTCGTCGAGCTGCTCAAGAACGTCATCAAGATTTCCGTCACCGCCTACGTCGTCTACGGCGTGGTGCGGGACGCGATGCCGCTCGTGGTGGAGACCATCCGCCAGGACACGCGCGGCATCATGGTCATCATGGGGGAGCTGGTGACGCGCGTGGCCACCCGCGTCGCGCTCCTCTTCGTCCTCTTCGCCATCTTCGACGTGTGGTGGCAGCGCAAGTCCTTCATGAAGGACATGATGATGACGAAGGAGGAGGTGAAGAAGGAGTACAAGGAGAGCGAGGGCGACCCGCACCACAAGGCCAAGCGCAAGGAGCTGCACCACGAAATCATGGAGGGTGCGCAGATGGAGGCCGTGCGCGAGGCGGACGTCATCGTCACCAACCCGGACCACGTGGCCGTCGCCCTCAAGTACGACCGCGAGAAGGACGGCGCGCCCCGCGTCCTCGCCCGCGGCATCGACCACAAGGCCGAGCGCATCAAGGCCATTGCCCGCGAGACGGACGTGCCCACGCTGCGCAACGTGCCGCTGGCCCACGCCCTGCTGCGCGTGGAGGTGGGCAACGAAATCCCCGAGGAGCTCTACGACGCCGTCGCCGAGGTCCTCAACTTCGTCTACGGGCTGAAGGCCGCCCCGTCGGCGCCCCCGGCGTCCGGGAGCCAGCGGACATGATGCCCCCAGGACTTCTTCGGAGCCGCCATGAGTGACGACGAGGCCGAAATCGCCATCGCGCTGAAATACGACAAGGAGAAGGACGGCGCGCCGCGCGTGGTGGCCAAGGGCATGCGGCTCAAGGCGGAGAAGATTCGCGCCATCGCCAAGGAGCACGGCATCCCCCTCATGCGGAACGTCAACCTCGCCAACGCGCTGTACCGCGTGGAGGTGGGGCAGGAGGTTCCAGAGGAGCTGTACGACGCCGTCGCCGAGGTCCTGAACTTCGTCTACGAACTGCAGCGCGAGCAGGCAGCCGGCAACAGTAAGCGCTAGGGGGGCTGGACGACCCCCACCCTCCTGGAGTGAGGTTCGGTATCACGATGGCCAGAATCAACAACCAGCCCCCCAAGGCGCCGCTGTGGCCGTGGGGCGGCCCCCGAAGCGTCCGTGAGCGGCTCGTCGACCCGTCCCAGGTCGACCGCAAGAAGCTCCGCAAGACGGGCAACCCCAAGAACCCGGCGCTGGCCTCGGCGGCGCTGCTGGACTTCATCGGTCCGGCGCACTCCTCGGAGGAGCTGCGGCTGCCGCTGCCCCCGCACCCGGGCGGGCACGACGCGGACCTCGAGGGCTTCAGCGACAGGCCGCACCTGGCCAGCGTCGCCGGCCGCGGGGCCGAGGAGCAGCGCCGCATGCTGGAGCGCGGCCTCTCCCGGGTGAATGCCCCGCCGGAGCGGCTGGAGCGCCTCAAGGCGCTGCTCCAGCGCGAGTCCGCCATGCTGTCGCTGGTGGATCAGGTGAACGAGGAGACGAAGGAAATCATCCGCCAGATGTGGGCGGCACAGAAGGACGAGGGCTACTAGCGTCATGGCCGTGCTGGACCCCGAGGATCCGCAGGACGAGGCGAAGCTCCAGGCCACGCTGCAGCGCTGGGCGGACGGGAAGGCCACCCTGCGCGACGTGCGTGGCTACTCGGACGACGAGCTGTATGCCATTGCGAAGACGGCCTACTTCTTCTTCTACCAGGGCCGCATCAGCGAGGCGCGCACCCTCTTCCAGGGGCTGTACGCGGTGAACCCCACCGACGGGTACTTCGCCAAGGCCCTGGGCGTGGTGGAGATGGCCGCCGGAAACGGGCAGGGCGCGCTCGCCGCCTTCGACGTGGCCGCCAAGCTGTCGCCGCAGGACCCGTCCGTCTACGTGGGCCGCGCCGAGGTGAAGCTCGCGCTCGGCCAGAAGCCGCAGGCGCTGGAGGACCTGCGACGCGCCGCGGCGATGACGCCCGAGGATGACCCCGTCGTGCGCAAGGCCGGGGCCATGCTCACCGCGCTCGGACGCAGGTGACGGGTGGGTCACCTGTCACTTCCGGACTGAAACGAAATACCGGGAGTCTGCTAGGCTGCCCGCCGTTCCTTTTTCGTCGTCATGGAGGTTGTCGACATGTCGAACACGAATCCTGATCCGCGCGTTCCCTCCGAGATGCCGCCGGATGCCCCGGCCGAGCTGGTGGCCAAGCGCGACCGCATCATCCCCGAGCTGGAGAAGCAGGCGAAGGCGGCGACGGGCACGCTCCAGCAGGTGATGCGGAAGATGGGGGCGCTGATCTCCAACACGAAGCCGGGCGCGGCGCTGGACGGCCGGCTGTACCAGGACGTGAAGGACGCCTTCTCGCGCCACCTGGCCGAGGCGGAGAAGAACCCGGCCATCGCGGCCATGCCGCCCATCCTGGTGGAGTCCGTCGAGTGGATGCAGGCGTACCTCAACGCCCGCGGCTTCTCCTCCGAGACCTCGGCGGCGCCGGCCGCGGCTCCCGCGAAGGCTCCCGCCGGCAAGGCCCCCGCGGCGGGCGCGAAGGACGCCTTCGAGACCAGCACCAAGAAGCATGCCGCCCTCACCGGCGACGTGCCTCCGCCGCCCGCGCAGCCGCTGGACGTCAAGAAGGAGCAGAAGGAGCTGGAGTCCTTCAAGGCCTGGATGAAGAACCCCAGCCTGGGCAAGCTCAAGGGTTAGGCCGGCCCGGAATCGGGGCGCGGAACGCAACTTCCGCGCCCTGACCGCCGATAACTCCTTCGAGACTGACTTCCCAAAGGAGCATTTCCATGGCCCCTCCCGTTTCGAACAGGCCCCCCGCGGCCGCCACGGCGCGCACCAACAACACCCAGCAGGCCACCGAAGCCGAGAAGACGCAGGCGTGGCAGGGCGTGCTGGATGGCGCCGTCAACCGCCTGAACGCCCCGGACGTGGTGGGCACCCTGAGCCACCTGGGCGAGGGCCGCATCGACAAGATCAAGGACCAGGTCAAGGAGGAGATGGAGGCCTTCGTCCGCGCCAACCCCAACGCCACGCCCGAGCAGATCAAGGAGAAGGCGGAGGAGGTCACGTCCAAGCACCAGACGAACGGCGTCCTCGAGAAGATGCGGGACGACAACTTCTTCAAGAAGCTGATGGACCGCCGCAAGGAGCTGCTCAAGGACATGTGGGGCTGAGCCGGCATCCGGCGTCCCACGCACGTCTCCGGTAGCACCCCGCCGCCCGGCTCCCCTCGAAAGAGGCTGGACCGGGCGGCTTCCTTTTGCGGGCCATACCCCCCCTCGGGCCCGGCGCGAGAGGGCGCCCGAAGCGCGAGAGGGGGAAAAGCAAAAAGCCGGCCTCCCGAAAGGGAAGCCGGCTCCTGGAGATTGCGACAGCGGTCCGGAATTACTTCATGTTGCCGATGACGGACATCGCGATCTCGTTGAGCTTCTTGATGATGTTGGAGGCGAACGCGGTGGCCTCCTGCTGCTTCTGGAGCATCAGCTGCGCCTTGGCGCGCTCGAGGTCCGGACCCTTCAGGCCGGCCAGGGACTGCTGCTCGAGGTCGCTGAGGCCCTGGCTCTGGTTGAGGGCGGTGGTGACCTGGGCGGCAGTGTTGGTGGCGTTGATGGACATGGCGTTCTCCAGTGAGGTTGGGAGCAGGTGGTTTGCTGCGGCGCTGCTTACATGAGGATTATGGGGCGGAGGGGGGCGGAAGTTTCCTCGGGATTTTCGAATTCTTTTTTCCCCTCTCGCAAGGGGGGGTGAAACCGGGTTTCCGCGCCGGCCATATAAGGATCCGGGTGCGTGCCGGCTTCCCGGCCGCGCTTTTTTCCGCCCGGGCCCGGGCGGACCCGCCCCGTTTGGAAAGATCACGTGTTCGCGCGAAACTCCCGGCCGCGAGGTCCGAAAATAGGTGTGTAGCCGTTCAGCTCACCCATTTATTTCCAAATTTCCAGGGGGTACCCAGTCATGTCGAACAACATCGGTGGTATCGGCAACCGTCAGTCCAACCCCACGCAGCTCCTGCCGTTCGGCGGCCCGAACGCCAACGTCATCGCCCGCAACGCGAAGCTCATCGAGTCCACGATGAGCCTGGTCCAGAAGACGCTGGACCTGGCCCACAAGTTCGTGGACCAGATGGCCAAGGGCGTGGAGTCGCAGCAGGGCAGCCAGGGCCCCAGCTCGCGCCCCACGTGCGGCTGCTTCCCCTCGGAGAAGCCGCACCCCATCGACTCCGTGGGTGACCGGGACGCCCTGAAGGTGGACAGCAACGGGAAGATCACCACCCCCGGCGGCTACCAGATCGAGCAGCTCGGCCAGTTCGAGTGGAAGGTGACCGGTCCGGACGGCAAGAGCACCCGCGTCTGGGGCGACCCGCACGTCGATGAGAGCGACGGCGGCAAGTTCGACTTCAAGCGGGACGCGACCTTCACCCTCGGCGACGGCACGATGATCAACGTCACCACCAAGCCGTACGGCAACGGCATGACGGTGACGGGCCAGCTGGACGTCATCTCCGGCGACAGCCACGTGACGGTGACGGACATCGACAAGGGCAAGGGCAAGGTGGGCCAGCCCACGAACGATGGCTTCGGCGCGGCCGTGAAGTTCGCCGCGAAGGGCAACATCGACAACTTCCAGATGGGCAACGAGACCGACGACTGGGTCTACAACAACAGCGAGGTCATCGGTTCCGAGGGCGGCGGCGACAAGATCAAGACGAAGGAAGAGAGCTACAAGTTCAAGTCGAACACCACCAACGGCAACAACGGCACCAACGGCACCAAGAAGCAGCCGGCGTGGGCGGACCTGTCCAAGCTGGGTGAGCGCTTCGACGCCCTCACCAAGATGTTCGACCAGCTGAAGAACACCCGCTCGAACGGCTTCAACCCGTTCCGCAAGACGGACGACATGTTCGGCCGCTACGACCGCAACGAGCACCGCAACGGGATGACGAAGGCCTTCAAGGCGCTGGGCGACATGTTCCGCGTCCTGGAGCAGGTCTCCAAGCTCAATGATATGGTCCGCTTCCGCGGCCCCCAGATGTTCTGAGCGCTGGAAACCTTCCTTCGGGCCGGGCGGGGACCCGCCTGGCCCTCCTCGAGGTCGTCGTGAGCGACACACCCCCTGCTGGAGAGAACAAGAAGCCCGCCGTCCCGGAGCCCGTCGCCGAGGCGGTCATTCGTGGTGAGATTTCGCTCGCGCGGTTCGTGGGGGCCTCGAACGAGGACCTCTACCGCTGGGCGAACATCGCGCACCAGCTCCTGCAGGCGGGCAGCACCCAGCAGGCGCTCACCATCTTCCAGGGCCTGGTGGTCGCGTCGCCCATGGACGCCGTGTTCCATGCGCAGCTCGCGGCGACGTACATGACGCTGGAGCGCTTCGACGAGGCCTTCGACGAGTTCAACGAGGCCCTCAAGTACAACAGGAGCCACGTGGACGCGCTCGCGGGTCGCGGAGAAGTCTACCTGCGCCGCGGGCAGGTGCCCGAGGCGCTCGCCGACCTCAGCGCCGCCATCCAGAAGGACCCGACCCTGAAGCGCGCCGCGACGCAGCGCGCCCACGGGACGCTGCTCGCGCTGAAGCAGCAGGCGGAGCAGGCCAACAAGGCCAAGTAGCGGATTTCCACAGGTGTCCATCCTGGGCCCGGGCGGCGCGGACAACGCGCTGCACCGGGCCCTGGCTTTTTCGCGCGCAGGCGCGCCGCGAGCTGGCACCCGGGACGGGAAGGGGAAGGGCGCCGGCGCCGACGGGGCCTCCGCGGCGGGCGGAGCGGCTGGCGAAGCGCGAGAGGGGGAAAAGCAAAAAGCCGGCCTCCCGAAAGGGAAGCCGGCTCCTGGAGATTGCGACAGCGGTCCGGAATTACTTCATGTTGCCGATGACGGACATCGCGATCTCGTTGAGCTTCTTGATGATGTTGGAGGCGAACGCGGTGGCCTCCTGCTGCTTCTGGAGCATCAGCTGCGCCTTGGCGCGCTCGAGGTCCGGACCCTTCAGGCCGGCCAGGGACTGCTGCTCGAGGTCGCTGAGGCCCTGGCTCTGGTTGAGGGCGGTGGTGACCTGGGCGGCAGTGTTGGTGGCGTTGATGGACATGGCGTTCTCCAGTGAGGTTGGGAGCAGGTGGTTTGCTGCGGCGCTGCTTACATGAGGATTATGGGGCGGAGGGGGGCGGAAGTTTCCTCGGGATTTTCGGATCCTTTTTTTCCCGCCCGGCGACGCGCGAGCCCGGGGAGTGCACCATGCGAGTGCACCGCGTTGTTGGATGACCCGATAACAGTCTAAACTCCCGGCGCCCGGTACCGACTGCCCTTGCCGGTACCCGGGGCCGTCCTCCCGCCCTCGTGAGGGATGTGTGCAGATGACGACCGAATCCAAGGCAACGGTGTCCAAGAACGACGCGAAGCCCATTTCCGGCCCGGAGATGCTCGAGCGGGCCACCGAAGGCTTCAACCTGTTCCAGGACGGGCGCTTCCGCGAGTCGCTGGCCATCTTCGAGGCCCTGGCCGCCAAGGACCCCTCCGAGCCGTACTTCCAGACAGCCCTGGGCGCCTGCCACCTGGCCCTCGAGGACCTGGACGTCGCCGAGTCCTACTTCAACCGCGCCATCGAGCTGGACCCCACGGACCTCACCCCGTTCGTCAACCGGGGCGAGGTGCACCTGCGCCTGGGCAAGGTGATGGAGGCCGCTCGCGACTTCAACCACGCCGTGAGCCTGGATCCGCAGGGGCAGGATCCGCTCAGCGCCCGCGCGCGGATGCTCGCCGCGGCGGCGCTGGAGAGCGTGGAGGACGCCCAGCACTCCGGGCCGGGGAGCGAGAACCCCGCGTAGTCACGGGGTTCCGGCCCGGGAGCTCACGCCCGCGTCACTTGGGGAAGTCCAGGTCCAGGTCGATGCGGTACACCGACTCGGTGACGATCTGGAAGTCCGTGGTCACCGAGTTGGCGTAGCTGCCGGTGTTGTTCACCCGCACGAGCAGGGGCTGGGCGGGCCTTCCCGAGGGCGCGTAGCGCGCGGTGATGGTGTAGCGGCCCACGGGGACGTCATGCAGGCCGGTGCCATTCCCATCGCGGGTGGCGCGCGCCGTCAGGGGAGCGCCCGTGCTGCCATCCACCAGCGGGCCGTCCGGCGTCAGCGTCAGCTCGACATTCAGGTGGTCGAGCGGGGCGTCCGGGTCCTGCGGGTCCTCGTACGCAATCATGTTGAAGAGGACGTCGCTGCCGTATTTGCCCCCTTCGGGCCGCTCGCCGGTGAGCTTCCACGAGAAGTCACGGACGGCGCCCTCGTTCGTCGCGAACAAGGCCGGGTTGGAGGGGTGCAGGTCGAAGGTGTACGTCTTGCCGTTGTACTGGCGCTTGAACGTGGCGCTGGCGCTCCAGGTGACGCCCGCCTTGCCCAGGTCCAGCCGGTAGGTGCCGTCCGCGCCCGTCGTCCCCACCACGTTGGAGTCGTAGAGGAACTGGTTGTCGGCGACGACCTCGGCCCCGGCCAGCGGCCTGCCCGCGGTGTCCACCACCTTGCCCTTCACCACGTTGGTCTCCACCCCGGGGTTGTTCGTCCCGGAGTCGTCCTTGCCCTTGCCGTCGCCCCCGTTATCCGAGCATCCCGCGCAGGCAAGGGACGAACCCAGCAGCAACAGCGAGAGACCTCGGCCCACGGCACCCTTCAGTCGCATCGTGTTTCTCCTCGTGTCCAGAAACCTGTCCCGGCCCGGATGAATGTGACAGGGCACGTCAAGGGGGCATGATCCGCGAGGCCGTACGCCGTGCAAGCAGTATCGCCCGTGACGGTCGGTTGACTGGCTGCTTCCGCCCTGGAACACGCCCCGTGTCACTGGAAAGTTCCAGGATGCTGTCTTGGGGATTCCGAGCCCCGGGGTGTCCTCGGGGGGGAGCCCCCCCTGACAGAAGCGACCCGGGTTGGCCTAGGATGCCTGTCCGCTGATGGCCTCCAATTCGAACAGCTTCCTGACCAAGTACTCCGACATCGTCCTGGCCGTCGTCGTGGTGGCCATCGTCGGAATGATGATTGTCCCGCTGCCGACGCTGCTGCTGGACATCCTGCTGACGCTGAACATCAGCATCTCGGTGGTGCTGCTGCTGGTGTCGCTCTACATCCCCGGGGCGCTGCAGCTGTCGGTCTTCCCGACGTTGCTGCTCATCACGACGATGTTCCGGCTGGCGCTGACCATCTCCACCACGCGTCTCATCCTCCTCACCGGCGACCCGGGCGAGGTGGTGGTGGCGTTCGGCAACTTCGTGGTGCAGGGCAACTTCGTCGTCGGCGCCATCCTCTTCGTCATCCTCGTCATCGTGAACTTCATCGTCATCTCCAAGGGCTCGGAGCGCGTCGCCGAAGTGGCCGCGCGCTTCACCCTGGACGCGATGCCGGGCAAGCAGATGTCCATCGACGCGGACCTGCGCGCGGGCTCCATCGACCAGGAGCAGGGCAAGAAGAAGCGCCGGGACTTGGAGCGCGAGAGCCAGCTGTTCGGCGCCATGGACGGCGCCATGAAGTTCGTGAAGGGCGACGCCATCGCCAGCATCATCATCACCGTCGTCAACATCGTCGGTGGCCTCATCATCGGCGTGACGCAGAAGGGCATGTCCGCTGGCGACGCGGCGCAGAAGTACACGCTGCTCACCATCGGTGACGGCCTCGTGGGCATGATTCCCGCCATCCTCGTGTCCACCTGCGCCGGCATCATCGTGACGCGCGTGGGCGGCGAGGAGGAGGGCAACCACCTGGGCATGGACATGGGCAGCCAGCTGACGGCGTACCCGAAGGCCATCGCCATCGCCTCGGGCATGCTCGTGGTGCTCGGCCTCATCCCCGGCCTGCCCAAGATTCCCTTCTTCCTGCTGGGCGCGGGCGCGGGCTTCGCCGCCTGGACGATGCTGAAGAAGCAGAAGCAGGTGGAGCTGGTGGAGGAGTCGGGCCCGGCGCTGGAGACGGAGAACGGCACGCCGATGGCCGCCGAGCCTCCGCCCAAGGAGCCGATGAACCCGGACTCCGAGCTGTTCATCCCCGTCGTGACGCCCATCGTCCTGGAGGTGTCCGACGCGCTGGTGCCCTACGTGGACTCGCGCCAGGACAACGGGAAGTTCCTCCAGGAGCTCATCCCGTTCATGCGCGACGGCCTCTTCGTGGAGCTGGGCGTGCGCTTCCCCGGCGTGCGCGCGCGCGGCAACGGCGGGCTGCCCCCGGGCGCGTACCAGATTCAAATCAACGAGGTGCCCGTCGTCACCGGGCAGGCCACGCTGGGGCACATCCTCGTCAACGACACGGTGGACCGCCTCAAGCTGATGAACATCCAGGGCTTCGAGGCCATCAACCCCGCCACCCGGCAGCCGGCCGCGTGGGTGCCCGAGCAGCACCGCGACACGCTCGAGGCCGCGGGCCTGACGACGTGGGACGTGCCCGGCTACATCATCCTGCACATGGCCGCCGTGCTGCGGCGCAATGCGCGCGAGTTCGTCGGCGTGCAGGAGACGCAGACGATGCTGGAGCAGCTGGAGAAGGCCTTCCCCGCCATCGTCAAGGAGGTGGTGCCGAAGGTCGTCAACGTGCTCAAGCTGACGGACATCCTGCAGCGCCTGGTGGAGGAGGAAATCTCCATCCGTGACCTGCGCGGCATCCTCCAGGCCCTGGCGGAGTACGGGCAGGTGGAGGCGGACAACGTCATGCTCACCGAGCACGTGCGCGCCTCCCAGCGCCGCTACATCTCCCACAAGTACGCGCGCGGCACGGGCACCCTCGTGGTGTACCTGCTGGACCCCAACATCGAGGACGCCATCCGCGGCTCCATCAAGCGCACCTCGGCGGGGGCCCACCTGGCGCTGGAGCCGGAGCTGGCGCAGGAAATCGTCCAGGCGGTGCGCTCCGAGTGCGGCCACCTGCCGCCCAGCGCCCAGCGCCCCGTCATCCTCACCGCCATGGACATCCGCCGCTACGTGCGCAAGCTGCTGGAGTACGAGTTCAACCCCTCGTTCTCCGTCCTCAGCTACCAGGAGCTGTCGCCCGAGCTGAACATCCAGCCCGTGGCCCGCATCTCCACCCGCTGAAGTCTGGCCCCGGTGCCGGTGGGGCCCCGTGTCGCGGGGCTCGCCGGGGAAGCGGGCCCGCCTCTGGGGGCGGGCCGGCCCACGTGGGGGCTTTCCGCCGGCGGCTCAGGCGCCGGCGAGCACGGCAATCATCAGCACGAGGAAGAGCAGGCCCACCACGCCCATCGCCACCAGCGGGACGAGCTTGCGCTTGTCCTTGAAGGCGGAGACGGCGCCGCCGGCGGCCTCGTCGGGAACGGGCTGCTCCCCGGACAGCGAGGCGGGCTCCTCGGACGAGGGGGACTCGGCGTCCGGGGCAGGCTCCTCGGAGGAGGCCGCGGCCTCGGCGGGCTCCGACGGGGGCTCCTCGGCCGGAGGCGCCTCGGGCTCGGGCTCGGGCTCGGGAGGCGGCTCCTCCACGGGCTTCGGCTCCCGGCGG
>NZ_JABBJJ010000337.1 GCF_012933655.1 Pyxidicoccus fallax
GGGAGGGGGCCCCTGCGTGGGTGGGTTGGCGGGTGCGGCCGTCGCGGGGGTCGCTACCTTGAGGGCGGGAGGTCGCGGTCTGCCTCGCGACACGCCTGCTCATGGACCTCTACAGCGCCGCCAAGAGGATGGCCCGTCCCTTCCGGTTCTCCAACCCGGCGTCCTACCGGGAGGTCCCCCTGGCGGGCCGCGGGGTGATTGGCGACGGAAGCTCCTGCGCGCTCGTCCGGCCGGACGGCGTCATCGACTGGCTCTGCTTCCCCCGCTTCGACAGCCCGAGCGTCTTCGCGGGCATCCTCGATGACGAGAAGGGTGGCATCACCGGCATCACCCCCGTCGTGTGGCCCTTCGAGAGCCTGCAGCGCTACGACCCGGACACCAACGTCCTGGAGACGCTGTTCCGCTTCGAGCACAAGGGCGTCGTCCGCATCATCGACTACATGCCGTGGACGAACGACCCGCGCTCCACCGTCCACGAGGTGCACCGGCGCATCGAGTGCCTCGAGGGCTCGGTGGAGCTGAACATCGTCTTCGACCCGCGCTTCGGATACGGGGAGTCGGAGACGCGGGTGGAGCGGGAGGAGCACGGCCTCGTCGCACGCGGGGCGAGGGGAGAGCGGCTGGTCGCCGTGCTCAGCGGGGAGGCGGAGTGGCGGTCCTGCCGGGAGCTGCGCGGCCAGCCCTGCCGGGGAGACGCGGGCGTCCAGACGCGCATCCGGATGGGGCCGGGCGAGCGGCGCTGGATGATTCTGTCGTGGGACTCGGACCGGCCGGAGCCGCTCGCCGCGTACCGGCCCTTCGACCACCTCCGGGATACCCGCCAGGCCTGGCGCGAGTGGGCGCAACAGTTCCACTACGAAGGGCCGTGGCGGCACCACGTCCTGCGCTCCGCGCTGGTGCTGAAGCTGCTGATGTACGGCCCCACGGGCGCGATGGTGGCCGCGCCCACCACCTCGCTCCCCGAGTGGATGGGAGGCACTCGCAACTGGGACTACCGCTTCAGCTGGGTCCGCGACTCGGCGATGGCGGTGCGAGCCACCAACCTCCTCGGCTTCCTGAGCGAGTCGCGCGAGTTCTTCTACTTCGTGCGCGACACGTTGCAGCGCGGTGACCCGCTCCAGGTGATGTACACGCTGGACGGTGGCCCCCTGTCGCCGGAGCGGGAGTTGACCCATCTCGCCGGCTTCCAGGGCTCGCGGCCGGTGCGGCTCGGCAACGCCGCGCGGGACCAGTTCCAGTTCGACACCGCGGGCGCGCTGCTGGACGCGGCGTACCTCTACGAGCGCTTCGGCGGGCGGCTGCCGCTGCGCACCTGGAAGCTGCTCCGCGCGGTCATCCAGACCACCGCCCGCCGCTGGCGCGAGCCCGACCACGGCATCTGGGAGCCGCGCCGGGAGATGCGGCACAACGTCCATTCGAAGCTCATGGGATGGCTGGCCCTGCGTCGGGGCCAGCACCTGGCACGGCTCTTCGGTGAGACGGCGCTGGAGCACTCCTGTGTCGCCCTGGCGGACGTCATCCGGGAGGACATCCTCCGCAACGGCGTGGACCCGGCGCGGAAGCACTTCGTCGGAACCTACGGAGGGAACGAGCCGGATGCCGCGCTGCTGCAGCTGCCCATCGTCGGCTGCTTCCGGGCAAGGGACCCGTTCATCCTGAGGACCATCGACTGGCTGCGCGGTGAGCTGGGCGCGGGCCCATTCCTACGCCGGTACCGGATGGACGACGGGGTAGGGGGGCCGGAGGGCGGCTTCATCCTCTGCGGCTTCTGGCTGGCCGAGGCGCTGGCGCTGGCCAACCGCATCGAAGAGGCCGAGGCCGTCTTCGTCGCGCACGCGGAGGCGTCGAACCACCTGGGGCTGCTGGCGGAGGAAGTCCACCCGCTGACCCGCGAGCAGCTGGGAAACTTCCCGCAGGCCTTCAGCCACCTCGGCCTCATCAGCGCCGCCGCGCGCATCGACCGCGCGCTCAGGCTTCGGGACGAAGGGCAGTCGGAGCCCCCCCACCTCCTGGAGCCCGAGCCGCCGCCCATTGAATGACACGGGTTGCCCGCGAGCCCCGGTGTCTCACCGCGGGGTCGCCATCCTGACCGCGAGGTCGAGCAGCTTGCTCGAGTAGCCCCACTCGTTGTCGTACCAGGCGACCACCTTCACGAAGGTCGGGTCGAGCTGGATTCCCGCCTTGGCGTCGAACACGGCCGTGCACGACTCGCCCCGCATGTCGGTCGAGACGACGTCGTCCTCCGTGTAGCCCAGCACCCCTGCGAGGGCGCCCTCGGACGCCTTCTTCATGGCCGCGCAGATGTCCGCGTACGTCGTCTCGCGGGCGAGCTCGCAGGTCAGGTCGACGACGGAGACGTCGGAGACCGGGACCCGGAACGACATCCCCGTCAGCCTGCCCTTCAGCGACGGCAGCACCCGTGTCACCGCCTCCGCGGCGCCGGTGGACGCCGGGATGATGTTCTCGAGGATGCCGCGCCCGAAGCGCCAGTCCTTGCCCGAGACACCATCCACCACCTTCTGGGTGGCGGTGGTGGCGTGGACCGTGGTCATCAGTCCGCGCCGGATGCCGAACGCGTCGTCGAGCACCTTGGCCACGGGAGCCAGGCAGTTGGTCGTGCAGGACGCCGCCGAGATGATGGGCTCTCCGGCGTAGCGGTCCGTGTTGACGCCGGACACGTACACGGGCGTGTCGTCCTTGGAAGGGGCCGAGATGATGACCCGCTTCGCGCCGGCACGCAGGTGCGCCTCGGCCTTCTCCCGCGTGAGGAAGATGCCGGTCGATTCAATCACCACATCCACCCGGGCCTCGCCCCAGGCCGAGGCCGCGGGGTCCTTCACGGCGGTCGTACGAACGGGCCGGCCGTCCACGACGAGGGCCGAGCCCTCCACCGCCACGGCACGGCCGAGCCTGCCGTGCACGGAGTCGTACCGGAGCAGGTAGGCCAGTTGCTGGAGCTCGAGGAGGTCGTTCACGGCGACCACCTCCACGTCGTCACGCTCCAGTGCCGCGCGAAACACCGTCCTGCCGATTCGTCCGAAGCCGTTGATGCCGATCCTGACCATGGTCCTTCCTCCTGTGCCGCTCGCGTACCGCTGGGAGCGCCTGGCGGGAAGGACAAGCACATTGCAATTCCGGCCAGAGGGCCCAGGATGGGTGGATGCGCGTGTCCGTGAAGCGGGTCTGGTTCCTCGTGCCTCCCCGAACGGGAATGCTCAACATCGCGGGGCCCTGGGAGGTGCTCGGTCACGCGAACGAGCTGCTCGGCCGTGTCGCCTATGCGCTCGAAGTGATGGGGCCGGGCGCGCCCGCGACGCGGACCCGCCATGGCCTCGTCCTGAGCGGTGTGCGGCCGCTCCCGAGGCGGTGCGAGCGGCTGCCCGACGTGGCCATCGTGGCGGGAACCTCGCCCCTGGAGCCGCTTCCGGCCGATCAGGCGCCGCTCGTGTCCTGGCTGCGGCGGCATCACGAGGGCATTCCGACGCTCGTCTCGATTTGCACGGGAGCCTTCGCGCTCGGCGCGGCGGGGGTCCTCGACGGGCGGCGGGCGACCACGCACTGGCAATACCTGGAGACGCTCCGGGAGCGGTTCCCGGCGGCCCGCGTCGTCGACGAGGGCATCTACGTCCGGGACGGCGGCGTGTGGACGTCGGCGGGAGTCACCGCGGGCATCGACCTGACGCTCGCGCTGGTCGAGCAGGACCATGGGCACCCGCTCGCGATGGAGGTCGCGAAGCGGATGGTGCTGTTCCTGCGACGCTCGGGGAACCAGGCGCAGTTCAGCTCGGCGCTCCGCCGGCAGGAGAAGGAGCCCTCCCAGCTGCGCGACATCTCGACCTTCGTGCTCGAGCACGTGGACCAGCCGCTGCCGGTGGAGCGGCTCGCCGCGGCGCTCGGCATGAGCCCGCGCTCGCTGAGTCGCTGGTGCCGTGAGCATCTCGACGAGTCACCCGCCGAGCTCGTGCGGCGGGTCCGGGTCGACGAGGCGCGGCGGCTGCTCGAGGAGACGTCGCTGCCCTTGAAGGACATCACGGCGCGGACGGGGCTGGGCGATGTCAGCACGCTGTGGCGGGTGTTCACCCAGCGCCTCGGTGTCACGCCGGCCGAGTACCGGCAGCGCTTCGCTCCGGAGCCGTCATTCTCAAGGCAATGCGCGCGCTGAGAGTGTCATCGTCAGACACCGTCCGCATGTTCTGTGGGGTAGAGGACTCCGGAGCGCATCGTTTCCGCTCCACGTGCGCGTCCTTCAGTGGTGATTCATGCCGCCGTCCGCCAAACGCAATGGCGTGGCGCTTCGGGATGCCCGGGTCAGACGTGCTCTTTATCCTGAGCACCGTCCGCGCATCGCTCCGTCCAGGAAGCGCGGACACCCGGCCATACAGAAACACCCGCATCCCTTCACCACCGCAGCAGCGGCATGGAGCGCTTCCCGCATGTCCCGACTTGGACTCCTGTCGTCGTGTCTCGTCGCACTGCTATTCACCGTCTCCTCCGCACGCGCGGAGGAAGCCCGGCCACATACACCCTCCGCCGCCTACCAGTGGCTGGACATCGCCCTGGAGGTCACCGCCCGCGAGGTGGACGCGCGTGGCGCACGTCCCACCGTGCTGTCGCGCACGATCGCCATCGCCCTGACGGCCATGTACGACGCCTGGGCCGCGTATGACGACAAGGCCGTGGGCACGCGACTCGGCGGGTCGCTGCGGCGCCCCCAGGCCGAGCGCACCCTGGCCAACCGCGAGAAGGCCATCGCCTACGCCACCTACCGCGCCCTCCTGTTCGTCCACCCCACGGACAGCGCCTTCCTGGCGGACCGGATGCGCCAGCTCGGGTTCGACCCAGCGGACACGTCCACCGACCCGGCCACGCCGCAGGGCGTGGGCAACCTCGCCGCCGCCGCCGTCATCGAGTACCGGCGCCACGACGGCGCCAACCAGCTCGGTGACGAGCCCGGCTCCAGCGGTACGCCCTACTCGGACTACACGGGCTATGTCCCCGTCAACCCGCCGGACCGCATCATCGACCCCAACCGCTGGCAGCCCATCCCGTTCGACAATGGCCAGGGCGGCACGGTGATTCCGGGCTTCCTCACGCCGCACTGGTACCTCGTCACGCCGTTCGCGCTCGACAGCAGCAGCCAGTTCCGTCCGCCGCCTCCGCCGCGCGTCGGCTCGTACCAGCTCGCCCGCGAGGTCAACGAGGTCATCCGGTTCAACGCCACCCTCACGCCCGAGGAGAAGGCGCTCGTCGAGTTCATGCGCGACGGGCCGCGCTCCACCGGGCAGTCCGGCCACTGGCTGCGCTTCGCCCAGTTCGTGTCCCTCAGGGACCGCCACGACCTGGAGAAGGACGTGAAGCTCTTCTTCAGCGTGGCCAACGTGGCGATGGATGCCTTCATCGCGTGCTGGGAGGCGAAGCGGTACTACGACACCTCCCGTCCCTGGACGCTGGTGCGCTACTACCGCGCGGGCCGCGAGCTCTGGGGCTGGGCCGGCCCGGGCCAGGGCGTGGACTGGATTCCCGCGGAGCAGTGGCATCCCTATTCGCCTCCCACCTTCGTCACCCCGCCGTTCCCCGGCTACGTCTCCGGCCACAGCACCGTGAGCGCCGCCGCCGCGAAGGTGCTGGAGTTGTTCACCGGCAGCGACGCCTTCGGTGACGTCGAGGTCGTGCGCGCGGGTGAGCTCACGGAGCCCGGCTTCCCCTGCAACATCATCCAGCAGCGCGCGGGCCGGCCCTCCAACGACACCGAGCGGGACTGCGTGGTGAAGCTGAAGCTGCGCACCTTCAGCCAGACGGCGGAGATGGCGGGCATCTCCCGCGTCATGGGCGGCTACCACATCCAGTCCGACAACATCGAGGGCCTGGAGCTGGGCCGCAAGGTGGCCCACTTCACCTGGCCGAGGATGCGCGCCTACTTCGACGGGACGGCGCGGCACTGACGTTCCGGGACACTCGGGACGCCTTCATGTCGATTGTCGAATCGTGTTTCCAGGCTCGAGGCCGGCGCCTAATCCTTGCGCAGGAGGAACCCGAGCATGGGCACGACAGAGGCAGCACTGCAGGCGGGGCTTGAAGGCGTCGTCGTCGCGGAGACCCGGTTGAGCGAGGTGGATGGCGAGCGCGGACGGCTCGTCATCGCCGGGAGCGATGTGGAGTCGCTCGCGGGCGCGGTCTCCTTCGAGGAGGTGTGCGCGAGGCTCTGGGCGCCCTACGCCCAGCAGCCGCTGCCCGCGTCGCTCCAGGCCGCCCTCGGGGAGGCGCGCGTGCGGGCCTTCGGGCTGCTGGAGGGGCTGGGCAATGCCCTGTCGGCCGAGGATGGAATGGACGCGCTCCGGGCGGCGATGGCCCATGTCCCCATCCCGCCGGGCAACGAGCAGGAGACGTTCCTCCTGCTGACAGGCGCCGCCGCGGTGTTCACCGGCGCGTGGGCCCGGCGTCGGCGAGGGCTGGCGCCCGTGCGGCCGGACGCCAGGCTGTCCCATGCCGCGGACCTGCTGCGCATGGTCACCGGAGAGCATCAGCCCGAGCGCGCCGCCGGGCTCGATGCGTACCTGGTCACCGTCTCCGACCATGGCCTGAATGCCTCCACGTTCACCGCGCGCGTCATCACCTCGACGGGCTCGGATGCGGTGTCCGCCACGGTGGGCGCCATCGGCGCGCTCAAGGGCCCGTTGCATGGTGGGGCGCCGGGGCCCGTGCTGGACATGCTCGACGCCATCGGCGGACCGGAGAATGCGGCGGCGTGGCTGGAAGGGGAGATGAAGGCCGGCCGCCGCATCATGGGCATGGGCCACCGCATCTACCGCGTGAGAGACCCTCGCGCCGCCGTGCTGGAGCGCGCCATCGAGCGGCTGGAGCGCGGCGGGCTGCGGACCGACCGGCTCGCGCTGGCTCGTGCGGTGGAGCGCGCCGCCGAGGAGCTGCTCCGCCAGCGCTACCCGGATCGCCCGCTGCGCGCGAACGTGGAGTTCTACACGGCCGTGCTGCTCGACGCGGTGGGGCTCGAGCGGACGTTGTTCTCCACGGCCTTCGCCTGTGGCCGCGTCGCGGGCTGGCTCGGGCACGTCGCCGAGCAGCGGGCCACCGGCAAGCTCATCCGGCCCGCCTCCCGCTACGTGGGCACGATGCCGAAGGAGTAGGGGTGGCGGAGCGAAGCGGGGCCTTCTCCTCGGAAGGGGACTTCCTGGCATCGGCCAGCATGGACTCGACGGCGCTCGTCTGGCCTCGCGAGGCATGGGAGCGGGGAGGGCGCTGAGCGCTCGGGATTGGCAGGCATGTGTCTGCTCTTGCCTGCCCCTCCCGACAGGGCTCCTGCCTCCGCAGTCGTCGTTCCGGGTGGGGTGACCACCCGGGCCCTGGCTTGCCTGCCTCCCGGACAAGACTGGATGCGCGTGCCGATATTCCCGCCGCGCCGCGGCACCGCATGGGCCACGGCTCCAACGGATTCAGAGCGAATCCCGATGCTCGAGGAGGAGCACCCATGCTGCATACCGAACTCGTTGGCGAGCCACTTCTTCACCTCGAAAGCAGGCGCCTGCTGGCCGAAGCCCGGAGCGTCACTCCAGAAGCCTTCGACTCCCAGGGGCGCCTGCTTTCACCCATCGCCGGAGCGTGGGTCCGTCCATCCGCCTGGTTCGACGCCGTCTCGCCCATCGACGGCAGGGTCATCGCCGAGCTGCCATTGCTCGACGCCGCCCAGGTCGCCACGGGCGTCGAGAAGGCCGCCGCGGAGTTCGCCCCCTGGGCGGCCCGCTCCCTCGATGACCGCGCCCGGGCCATCATGGAGGCCGTGAAGCTCCTCCGGGAGCACCGCGACCTGCTCGTCGGGCTTCTCGCGTGGGACATCGGGAAGACCCTGCCCACCGCCGGCAATGACGTGGACCGGTGCCTCGCCGGCATCGAGTGGTATCTGGAGCAGATAGGCCCGATGCTCGAAGGCCGGAAGCCGCTCGGCCTCGTGTCGAACATCGCCTCCTGGAACTATCCCTTCTCCGTGCTGCTGCTGAACGTGCTCGTGCAATCGCTCGCGGGCAACTCGGTCATCGCGAAGATTCCCACCCAGGGCGGCGGTGTCTCGCTCACCGTGGCCTTCGCCCTGCTGCGCTACGCGGACCTGCCCGTCTCGCTCGTCGGCGGACGCGGCAGGGACCTCTCGGAGTCACTCGTGGGCCATCCGAGCATCGAGGGCCTCGCCTTCATCGGGGGCCGCGCCAACGGCTCCCAGGTCCAGCGCCGGCTGCTCGCCACGAACAAGCGCTACGCCCTGGAGATGGAAGGCGTGAATGCCTACGCGATTACCCACTTCTCGAAGTGGGACGTGCTCGGCCAGCAGATTCGGGCGGGCTTCGACTTCGGCAAGCAACGCTGCACGGCCTACACCCGCTGGGTCGTCGAGAAGTCCCTGGTCCCCAGGTTCGTGCGGACCTACGTGGACGCCGTATCGACACTGCGGGTCGGTCATCCGCTGATTGGAGTGCCCGTGGATTTCGGTCCGCTCATCTCGCCCAGCAAGGTCGAGGAGCTGCGCTCCCACATCGCGGACGCCCGGAAGCGCGGCGCGACGGTGCTGTACCAGGGGAAGCTCGCCGAGGACGCCTTCGCCGCGCGACAGGAGCGCGGCGCATACCTCCCTCCAGCGCTGCTCTTCGGCCTCCCGCGGGACAGCGAGCTCTACCTCCGCGAGCCCTTCGGTCCCGTCGATGTGTTGGTGTCCGTGGACTCCGAGGAGGAGCTGGTGCGAGAGGCCAACGTGTCCAACGGGGCGCTGGTGGCCTCGGTGGCGACGGACGAGCCCGAGCTCGCCCAGCGCATCGCCTCCCGGCTCCAGGCCTTCAAGGTCGGCATCAACAAGCTGCGCTCGCGCGGAGACCGCGAGGAACCCTTCGGCGGCAAGGGCGGCTCCTGGGCGGGCGCCTTCGTCGGCGGCACCCACCTGGTCCGCGCCTTCACCGACGGCCCGCATCCCCTGGAGGGGAACTGGCCGGAGTGACAGGCCGGGCTCGAAGGCCCGTGGGGTGAGGCCAGGTGCCTGCTTCGGAGGACGCCTCACAGCAGGCACCTGGGGACTCTGTCCAGGTCAGGTACTGGAGATACGCCTCGGGCTCGCAGTGCCTCTGGGGGGAGGCGCAATGTTCGATGTCTTCCTCTCGCATAACAGCCAGGACAAGCCGGCCGTCGAGGCGCTCGCCCAGCGCCTGAGGTCCGAGGCGAAGCTCCAGCCCTTCCTGGACCGCTGGCAGCTGGTGCCAGGAGAGACCTGGCAGTCCAAGCTGGAGAAGGGCCTGAAGGAGAGCCTGTCCGTGGCCGTCTTCTTCGGGCCCCATGGCCTCAGCCCATGGCACGACGAGGAGATGCGGCTGGCCCTCTCCCAGGCCGTGATGACACGGGACGAGTACCGCATCATCCCCGTCCTGCTGCCCGGCGCGCGCTCCGAGGATGTGAAGGGCTTCCTGGCGCAGCGGACCTGGGTCGACTTCCGCGACGGGCTGGACGACCCCGTGGCCTTCACCCGGCTGGTGGCGGGCATCCAGGGGCAGGCCCCCGAGGGTGACACCTACCAGCTCCCGGACGAGCCCGCGCCGTACCGGGGGCTGCTGCCATTCACCGGGGCCCAGACGCGCTTCTTCTTCGGCCGGGAGGCGGACATCCCGCGAGTGCTGGAGAGGCTGGCGCGGCATCCCTTCGTCGCCGTGGTGGGGGCCTCGGGCGTGGGCAAGTCCTCGCTCGTCCTCGGCGGAGTCCTTCCACGGTTGAAGCCGCTGGAGTCGTGGCCCGGTCCCGCCCTGCACCTCCGGACGATGAGACCGGGCGACCGGCCCCTGAGAGCGCTGGCCGATCAACTCGCCACGCTGGTGCCTCCCGGGGAACGGCTGGCCACCGCCGAGGCCCTCGTCCAGCGCATGTCCCAGCACGAGGATGGGCTGCGGACGGCGGTGGCGACCCTGACGGCCGCACAGCCAGGCTCCTTCGTCCTCGTGGTGGACCAGCTCGAGGAGCTCTTCGCCTACGGGCCGGCGGGAGACTCCTCGCCCGAGGCGGGCGCCTTCATGGCCAACCTGAGGGACGCGGTGGAGAGAAGCCGGGGCGCCGTGCGCATCCTGACCACCCTGCGCGCGGACTTCTTCGAGCGGTGCCTGGGACTCTCCGCGCTGCGAGAGCTGCTGCAGGAAGGCCAGGTGCTGCTGGGCAGCATGAGCACCGAGGCGCTCCGGGATGCCATCGTCCGCCCGGCCCAGCTGGTGGGAGCCTTCCTGGAGAAGGGGCTGGTGGGCACCATCCTCAAGGACGTGTCGCGGGAGCCGGGGGCCCTGCCGCTGCTGGAGCATGCCCTGTACGAGCTCTGGCGGGCGCGCAAGGGGGCCTGGCTGACGCTCCAGGGCTACGAGGCGAGCGGGGGCGTGTCCGGAGCACTCCAGCGGAGGGCGCAGTCCACCTATGAGGGCCTGCCCCCCGACGGGCAGAGGCTCGCGTGTCAGCTCCTCCTGCGGCTGATGTCGCTGGGGGAGGGCACGCCGGATACGAAGCGGCGGGTCGCCCGGAGCGAGCTCGTCTTCCCGGGAGTGGCCCCCGAGCAGTTGGAGCACGTGCTGCAGGTGCTGTCGGGGCCAGAGGCGCGGCTGCTGGTGGTGGACAAGGAGACCGTGGAGGTCGCCCACGAGGTGCTCATCCACGAATGGCGCACGCTGCGCGACTGGGTGGACGCGAACCGGAGGTCGCTGCAGGTGCACCGCCGGTTGACGGAAGCGGCCAACGAGTGGGCGGACCATGGGCGCGATGCCAGCTACCTGTATACCGGCGCCCGGCTGCTGGAGGCCGAGGAGTGCCTTGCACCGAAGGAGCCACGGGGAGTCTCGAGCCTGAATCAGCGGGAGCGCGACTTCGTGATGGCGAGCCTGGCGCGCTACGACGAGGAGAAGCGCGAGCAGCAACGGCGCCATATGGAGGAGCTGGCGCACGCACGGCAGCTCACGCGAGTCCAACGGGAGCGGGCCGAGGCGGCCCGGCGCGCGGCCCGGCGCCTGCGCGTGCTGGCCCTGGTGCTCATCGTGGCCACCTCGGCCATCCTGGGCTCCTTGTTCGCGGTCCGGCATCAGCGCAGGACCGCCCACTCGCGAGAGCTGACGGCCAGCGCGCTGCTGAAGCTGACGGAGGACCCCCAGCTCAGCCTCCGCCTCATCCAGGAGGCCGGCCATATCGCCATGACCCGGCAGGTGGGCGAGGCGCTGTACGCCTGGTCCCGGGAGCCGAGCTGGATGGTGCTGCGAGCGCGGGCGGGCGCGGTGAACGCGGCGAGCATCAGCTCCGATGGCGGGAAGGTGGTGACCGCCAGCGATGATGGGACGGTGCGCCTGTGGGACCTGCGCACCGGGCAGTCCCGTCACCTCACCGGGCACCAGGCCCCGGTCGAGGCCGCCGAGTTCAGCCCGGATGGCACGAAGGTGGTGACCGCCAGCGATGATGGGACGGCGCGCCTGTGGGACCTGCGCACCGGGCAGTCCCTGGTCCTCCCCGGGGCCGAGGAGCCGGTCCTGTCCGCCACGTTCAACCCGGACGGCACCCAGGTCGTCACGGCCGGCAACGCGGGAACGGTGCGGCTGTGGGACGTGGCCTCCAATCGGTTCCGTCTCCTGACGGGGCACGAGGGGCCAGTCCTGTCCGCCCGCTTCAGTCCGAATGGCACCCGGCTCGCCACCACGGGCTTCGATGGGACGGTGCGCCTCTGGGACGTGGCCTCCGGCCGCTCCCAGGTCCTCTCCGGACACGAGGGCGCGGTGTGGTCCGCGCGGTTCAGCCCGGAGGGCACGAGGCTCATCAGCGCGGGCGTCGATGGGACGGCGCGCCTCTGGGACGTCGTCTCCGGCCGGGCCAGCACCGTCCTCACCGGGCACACGGCACCGGTCTGGTCCGCCCGCTTCAGCCCGGACGGCACCCGGGCCGTCACCGCCAGCGAGGATGGCTCGACGCGCGTCTGGGACGTGGCCGCGGGCAGGGCCTCCGCCGTCTTCGTCGGACACTCGGGGACGGTCTGGTCCGCTCAGTTCAACCCGGAGGGGACGAAGGTGGTCACCGCCGGCGGCGATGGAACGGCGCGGCTGTGGGACGTGGCCAGCGGCAAGGCCACCCTCCTCCTCTCCGGCCACACGGCGCCAGTTCTGTCCGCCTGCTTCAGCCCGGATGGCACGAAGGTCGTCACCGCGAGCCTGGATGGGACGGCGCGCCTCTGGGACGTGGCCTTCACCAAGGCCTCGACCATCCTCTCCGGGCACGAGGGCGCCGTCCTGGCCGCCGGTTTCAGTCCGGATGGGGGGCACGCCGTCACCGTCAGTGACGATGGGACGGCGCGCCTCTGGGAGACAGCCTCCGGCACCCCCTTCGGCATCCTGTCCGGTCATGAGGGCACGGTGCTGTCCGCGCGGTTCAGCCCGGATGGGACGAAGGTCGTCACCGCGGGCAATGATGGGACGGCGCGCCTCTGGGAGGTGGCCTCCCCCATGCCCCCGACCACGCTCGCCGGGCACGAGGGCGCCGTCCTGTCCGCCCGGTTCAGCCCGGATGGGACGAAGGTCGTCACCGCGGGCAGGGATGGGACGGCACGCCTCTGGGACGTGGCCTCCGGGCAGTCACGGGTCCTCTCCGGACATGAGGGCCCCGTGCGCTTCGCCGAGGTCAGCGTGGATGGCGGGACCGTGGTGACGGCCAGCGACGATGGGACGGCGCGCCTGTGGGACGTGGGCTCCGGGCAGTCACGGGTCCTCGCCGGGCACAGGCGGTACCGTTGGCCGGACCCGGTGTCGGTCGGGTCCGCCCACTTCAGCCCGGATGGCACGAAGGTCGTCACCGCCGCCAACGATGGGACGGTCCGCGTCTGGGAGGTGGCCTCGGGGGCTCCCACCGCCTTCTTCTCCCTGGACACGGCCCAGGCGTGGTCCGCCGAGTTCAGCCCGGATGGCACGAAGGTCGTCACCGCTGGGGATGATGGAACGGTGCGCCTGTGGGATGTGGCCAGGGGGACCGCTCGGAAGTTCTCCGGGCACACGGGGCCGGTGAGGACGGCCCGGTTCAGCGCGGATGGCACGAAGGTCGTCACCGCGGGCGACGATGGGACGGCGCGCCTGTGGGATGTGGCCAGGGACACCGTCCGGACCTTCTCCGGGCACACGGGGCCGGTGCGAGCCGCCGAGTTCAGCGCGGATGGCAGAATGGTGGTGACCGCCAGCGACGATGGGACGGCGCGCCTCTGGCCGGACCTGCTCTGGGCGCCGACCCGGGCCACCCTCGCGAAGCTGGAGGCCGGCCAGCGCGGGCCCCGGGAGGAGGCCCTCCCTCCGCTGGCTCAGGAGCCTCGGGTCGCCACGCCCGTGCACGTGGCCACCGCGCCCGCCCCGAGGAC
>NZ_JABBJJ010000338.1 GCF_012933655.1 Pyxidicoccus fallax
CCCTCGGGGCGGGCGGGCGGCGGCGTCAGGGGGCCGTCGCCGTGAGTGGCGGCCAGGGCGGCCTCCATCTCGTTGACCTCGTCGGTCGGGCTCTCCACCTCGATGTCGAGGTGCTTGTAGTTCGGCAGGCCCGTGCCGGCGGGGATGAGCCGGCCCATGATGACGTTCTCCTTGAGGCCGCGCAGGTAGTCCACCTTGCCGTTGATGGCGGCCTCGGTGAGCACCTTGGTGGTCTCCTGGAAGGAGGACGCCGAGATGAACGACTCGGTGGAGAGCGACGCCTTGGTGATGCCGAGCAGCAGCGGCTCGCCGACGGCGGGACGCTTGTTCTCGGACATGACCTTCTCGTTCTCCTCCTCGAACACCCACTTCTCGACCTGCTCGTCGACGAGGAAGTTGGTGTCGCCCACATCGGTGACGCGCACCCGGCGCAGCATCTGCCGGACGATGGTCTCGATGTGCTTGTCGTTGATCTTCACGCCCTGCAGTCGGTAGACCTCCTGCACCTCGTCCACCAGGTAGCGGGCCAGCTCCTTCTCGCCCAGCACCTTGAGGATGTCGTGCGGGTTGGCCGCGCCGTCCATCATCGCCTCGCCGGCCTTCACGCGGTCGCCGGAGTGGACGCTGATGTTCTTGCCCTTGGAGATGAGGTACTCCTTGGCCAGGTCGGTGCGCTGCTCGCCGTTCACCTCGGGGGTGATGATGAGCTTGCGCTTGCCCTTGGTGTCCTTGCCGAACGACACCACGCCGTCGATTTCGGCAATCGCCGCCGCGTCCTTCGGCTTGCGCGCCTCGAAGAGCTCGGCCACGCGGGGCAGACCGCCCGTGATGTCCTTGGTCTTCGTCGTCTCGCGCGGCACCTTGGCGATGACCTCGCCCGGGTGGATCTCATCGCCGTCGTTGACGGTGATGATGGAGCCCTGGGGCAGGAAGTAGCTCGCCGGGTTGCGGGAGCTGGGCAGGTCCTTCACGTTGCCATTGGCGTCGCGGATGGTGACGCGCGGACGCGCCTCCGGGTCCTTCGACTCGATGACCGTCTTACGGGACAGACCGGTCACCTCGTCCAGCGTCTCGGACATCGTCACGCCTTCGATGATGTCCTCGTAGCGCACGACACCGCCGACCTCGGTGAGCAGCGGAATGGCGAACGGGTCCCACTCGGCCAGCAGGGTGCCCGCCTCGATGCGCTGCCCCTCCTTCACGAGGATGCGCGCGCCGTAGATGACCTGGTAGCGCTCGCGCTCGCGGCCCGAGTCGTCCACCACGACGAGCTCGCCGTTGCGGTTCATGGCCACCAGCGTGCCGTCCGTCTTCTGCACGGTGATGAGGCCCGCGAACTTCACGGCGCCGGCGTACCGGTTCTCCAGGCTGGACTGCTCCGCGCGCCGCGTCGCCGCACCACCGATGTGGAAGGTGCGCATCGTGAGCTGGGTACCCGGCTCGCCGATGGACTGCGCCGCGATGACGCCGACCGCCTCACCCACGGACACCTTGCGGCCGCGGGCCAGGTCACGGCCGTAGCACTCCACGCAGATGCCGCGCTTGGCCTGGCACGTGAGCACCGAGCGGATCTTCACCTTGTCCAGGCCGCTGTTCTCGATGCGGCGGACGCGGTCCTCGTCGATCTCCTCGTTGGCGCGCACCAGCACCTCGCCCGTGACGGGGTCGAGGATGTCGTCCAGGGCCACGCGGCCCAGGATGCGCTCGCCGAGCGGCTCGATGATCTCGCCGCCCTCCACCAGGGCGCCGATGAACAGGCCGTCCATGGTGCCGCAGTCGTACTCGTTGATGATGGCGTCCTGCGCCACGTCCACGAGACGGCGGGTGAGGTAACCGGAGTTGGCCGTCTTGAGCGCCGTGTCCGCGAGGCCCTTACGAGCGCCGTGCGTGGAGATGAAGTACTGCAGCACGGAGAGGCCTTCACGGAAGTTGGCCGTGATGGGCGTCTCGATGATTTCGCCGGAGGGCTTCGCCATCAGGCCGCGCATACCCGCCAGCTGACGGATCTGCTGGGCGCTACCACGCGCGCCCGAGTCGGCCATGATGTAGATGGGGTTGAACGAAGGCTGCTTGCGCGTCTCGCGCTTGCCGTCGTTCTCCCGCGACGTCTCCTCCTGGGAGATCTGCTGCATCATCTCCTGGGCGACCTTCTCGGTGACCTCCGCCCAGATGTCGATGACCTTGTTGTAGCGCTCGCCGTCGGTGATGAGACCCTCGAGGTACTGGTTCTCGATCTCCGAGACCTCCTTGCGCGCGTAGTCCAGGAACTCCTGCTTCTTCGCAGGGATGATCATGTCCTTGAGCGCGATGGAGATACCGGCGCGGGTGGCGTTGTAGTAGCCGAGGCTGCGGACGCGGTCGGCCAGCAGCACCGTCTCCTTCTCGCCGGTGAGGCGGTAGCAGAGGTCGATGAGGCCGCCGAGCGACTTCTTGTCGAGCACCTTGTTGATGGCGTCGAAGCCCACCTTGCGCGGCACCACCTCCCACAGGAGGACGCGGCCGACGGTGGTCTCCTTCCGCTTGCCGTCGATGCGGCAGACGACCTTCGCCTGCAGGTGCACCTCGCCGTGGTCGTACGCGGCGCGCACCTCGTCCGGGGACGAGAACACGCGGCCCTCGCCGTTGGCGAACTCACGGGCGCGGGTCATGTAGTAGATGCCGAGCACCATGTCCTGCGTCGGGACGATGATGGGCTTGCCGTTCGCGGGGCTGAGGATGTTGTTGGTGGACATCATCAGCACGCGGGCCTCCATCTGAGCCTCGATGGAGAGCGGCACGTGCACGGCCATCTGGTCGCCGTCGAAGTCCGCGTTGAAGGCGGCGCACACCAGCGGGTGGAGCTGGATGGCCTTGCCCTCAATCAGCACGGGCTCGAAGGCCTGCATGCCGAGGCGGTGCAGCGTGGGCGCGCGGTTGAGGAGCACCGGGTGCTCGCGGATGACGTCCTCGAGGATGTCCCAGACCTCGGGACGCTCCTTCTCCACCATCTTCTTCGCGGACTTGATGGTGGTGACGTACCCCTTCTCCTCGAGCTTGTTGTAGATGAACGGCTTGAACAGCTCGAGCGCCATGATCTTCGGCAGGCCGCACTGGTGCAGGCGCAGCTCGGGGCCCACCACGATGACGGAGCGGCCCGAGTAGTCCACGCGCTTGCCGAGCAGGTTCTGGCGGAACCGGCCCTGCTTGCCCTTGAGCATGTCGGAGAGCGACTTCAGCGGCCGCTTGTTGGGGCCGGTGATGGTCTTCCCGCGGCGGCCGTTGTCGAACAGCGCGTCCACGGCCTCCTGCAGCATCCGCTTCTCGTTGCGGATGATGATGTCCGGAGCGTTGAGCTCCTGCAGGCGCTTGAGGCGGTTGTTGCGGTTGATGACGCGGCGGTACAGGTCGTTCAGGTCGGAGGTCGCGAAGCGGCCGCCGTCCAGCGGAACCAGGGGACGCAGGTCCGGCGGAATCACCGGAATCACGTCCAGCATCATCCACTCCGGCTTGTTGCCGGACACGCGGAACGCCTCGGCCACCTTCAGGCGCTTGGCGTACTTCTTCCGCTTGGCCTCGCTGGAGGTCTCCCGCATGTCCTTGCGGAGCTCCTCGGACAGCTTCTCCACGTCCAGCGCCTTGAGCATCTCGCGGACGGCCTCGCCGCCCATGCCCGCGGTGAACGAGTCCTCACCGTGCTCCTGGAAGAGCCGGTGCATCTTCTCCTCGCTGATGAGCTCGCCCTTCTGCAGGGGCGTCGCCTTCGGGTCGAGGACGATGTAGCTCTCGCAGTAGAGGACCTTCTCCAGCTCCTTCAGGGTGATGTCGAGCAGGTTGCCGATGCGGCTCGGCAGCGACTTGAGGAACCAGATGTGGGCCACGGGCGTGGCCAGGGTGATGTGGCCCAGGCGCTCACGGCGCACCTTGGACTGGATGACCTCCACGCCGCACTTCTCGCACACCACGCCACGGTGCTTCATGCGCTTGTACTTGCCGCAGTTGCACTCGTAGTCCTTCACCGGGCCGAAGATGCGGGCGCAGAACAGGCCGTCCCGCTCGGGCTTGAAGGTACGGTAGTTGATGGTCTCCGGCTTCTTCACCTCGCCGTGCGACCACTGGCGGATCTTGTCGGGCGACGCCAGCGCGATGCGAATGGCGTTGAACGACAGCGGGTCCTTCGGCTTCTCGAAGAAGTTGAAAATGTCCTTCACGTTGCCTCCGAAATCTCGTTAGGCGCCTCACGTGGAGGTCGCCAGCTGATTCGGGCCCCCGCCCCGACCCGGCCGCGCCCTCCCCTGCTCCGCGAGCAGGAGAGGCGGGCGGCCGGTCAGGCGGGCGCTCCGGCTAAATCAGGCCTCGGTCCCGGTCTTGCTGCGCTCCTCGCCGTCACCACCGCCGAGGAAGTCGCCTCCGAAGCTGCGCTGCCGCTCCGGCGGAGCGCTCTCCAGCAGCTCCACGTCGAGCGCCAGGGACTGGAGCTCCTTGAGGAGCACGTTGAACGACTCGGGCAGGCCGCTCTCGAGGACGTTGTCGCCCTTGACGATGGCCTCGTACATGCGCGTGCGGCCCACCACGTCGTCCGACTTGACGGTGAGGAACTCCTGCAGCGTGTACGCCGCGCCGTAGGCCTCCATCGCCCACACTTCCATCTCGCCCAGACGCTGGCCGCCGAACTGGGCCTTGCCGCCCAGGGGCTGCTGCGTGACGAGCGAGTAGGGCCCGATGGAGCGGGCGTGGATCTTCTCGTCCACCAGGTGGTGCAGCTTCAGCATGTACATGACGCCCACGGTGACGTTCTGGTCGAACGGCTCACCGGTGCGGCCGTCGAAGAGCACCATCTGACCCGTGCGAGGCAGGTGGCCCTCGTCGAGCAGCTTGTGGATCTCCGTCTCCTGGGCGCCGTCGAACACCGGCGTGGCGACGTGGATGCCCCGCTTCGAGCGGCGGCACAGCTGGACCACTTCCTCGTCGCTGAGGCCGTCGAGGAACTCGCCGAACTTCGGGTCGTCGTAGATGACCTTGAGGCGCTCCTTGATGGCCGCGGCGCTCCAGTTCTCCTCCACGTACTTCTGCAGCGCCTCGCCGGTGCCCTTGGCCGCCCAGCCCAGGTGCGTCTCGAGGATCTGCCCGATGTTCATGCGGCTGGGCACGCCGAGCGGGTTGAGGACGATGTCCACCGGACGCCCGTCCTCCAGGTACGGCATGTCCTCCTCGGGGAGGATGCGGGACACGACGCCCTTGTTTCCGTGGCGGCCGGCCATCTTGTCGCCCACGGCCAGCTTGCGCTTGATGGCGACGTACACCTTCACCATCTTGATGACGCCCGGCGGCAGCTCGTCGCCCTTCTTGATGCGGGCGATCTTCTCGCCGAAGGCCAGCTTCACGGCCTCCTTCGTCTCCTCCAGGTTGCGGAGGATGTCGCGCAGGCGGGTGTCGAGCGGGTCACCGACGGAGATCTCCCCCCAGTACTTGAAGGGCACCGTCGCCAGCAGCTCGTCGCTGACGATGTCGCCCTTCTTCAGGAGGATCTTCCCCTTGTCGTCCACCAGCTTGCCCTGGATCTCCTTGCCGCGCAGCAGCGCGCGGATGCGGCCGAAGGCGCTGTCCTGGAGGACCTTGATCTCGTCGTTCTGGTCCTTGAGGAGCTTGGCCTCCTCCATCGACTCGATCTGCTTGGCGCGCTCGTCCTTCTCCACGCCCTTGCGGCTGAACACCTTGGCGTTGATGACGGTGCCCACCACGCCCGGCGGCACGCGCAGCGAGCTGTCACGCACGTCGCCGGCCTTCTCGCCGAAGATGGCGCGCAGCAGCTTCTCTTCCGGAGACAGCTGCGTCTCGCCCTTCGGGGTGATCTTGCCCACCAGCACGTCGCCGGGCTTCACCTCGGCGCCGATGCGGATGATGCCGCTCTCGTCCAGGTCCTTGAGGGCCTCCTCACCCACGTTCGGGATGTCGCGGGTGATCTCCTCCTTGCCCAGCTTGGTGTCGCGCGCGATGCACTCGAACTCCTCGATGTGGATCGACGTGAAGACGTCGTCCTTGAGGATGCGCTCGCTGATGAGGATGGAGTCCTCGAAGTTGTAGCCCTGCCACGGCATGAACGCGACGACCACGTTCTGCCCCAGCGCCAGCTCACCCGTCTCGGTGGCCGGGCCGTCGGCGATGACGTCGCCCTTCCTCACCTTGTCGCCCTTGCTGACGATGGGCTTCTGGTTGAGGCAGGTGTTCTGGTTGGAGCGCTGGTACTTGAGGAGGTTGTAGATGTCGACCTCGCTCGTGACGTCGCTCAGGTTGGGCGGCACGTCCGCCTTCACCACGATGCGGCCGGCGTCCACGCTCTCCACCACGCCGTCGCGGCGGGCCACGCACGTCACGCCCGAGTCGCGCGCGACGATGGCCTCGATGCCCGTGCCCACGAGCGGAGCCGCCGTGCGCAGCAGGGGCACCGCCTGGCGCTGCATGTTGGAGCCCATGAGCGCGCGGTTCGCGTCGTCGTTCTCGAGGAACGGGATGAGCGACGCGGCCACCGACACCAGCTGGTTCGGGGACACGTCCATCAGGTCCACGTCCTCGGCGCGCGCCTGGACGAACTCACCACCGCGGCGGCTGGACACCAGCGCGTTGGCGAACTTGCCCTTCTTGTCCGTCTCCGCGTTCGCCTGGGCGATGGTGTGCTTCTCCTCCTCCAGCGCCGAGTAGAAGGCCACGTCCGTGGTCACCACGCCCGCTTCCACCTTGCGGTACGGCGTCTCCACGAAGCCGAACTCGTTGACGCGGGCGTACGTGGACAGCGACGCGATGAGGCCGATGTTCGGGCCTTCCGGCGTCTCGATGGGGCAGATGCGGCCGTAGTGCGTCGGGTGCACGTCGCGCACCTCGAAGCCCGCGCGCTCACGCGTGAGGCCGCCGGGCCCGAGGGCGGACAGACGACGCTTGTGCGTCACCTCGGACAGGGGGTTCGTCTGGTCCATGAACTGCGACAGCTGGCTGGACCCGAAGAACTCCTTGATGACCGCCGTGACGGGCTTGGCGTTGATGAGGTCGTGCGGCATGAGCGTCTCGATCTCCTGGAGGCTCATGCGCTCCTTGATCGCCCGCTCCATGCGCACCAGACCGATGCGGTACTGGTTCTCCAGCAGCTCGCCCACCGCGCGCACGCGGCGGTTGCCCAGGTGGTCGATGTCGTCGATGGCACCCTTGCCGTTCTTCAGGTCGATCAGGTAGCGGATCACCTCGAGGATGTCCCGCTTGGTCAGGATCTGACCGTCGAGCGGCTCCTCGAGGCCGAACTTGAAGTTCAGCTTGAGGCGGCCGACCTTGGACAGGTCGTAGCGCTCGGGGTTGAAGAACAGGTTGGTGAAGAGGTTGATCGCCGTCTCGGGCGTCGGAGGGTCACCGGGGCGCAGGCGCCGGTAGATCTCCATGATGGCCTGCTCGGGCGTCTCGATCTTGTCCAGCATCAACGTCTCACGCAGGTACGGCCCCACGTTGAGGTTGTCGATGAAGAGGACCTTGAACTCCTTGATGTTGTTCTTGAGGAGCTCGTCGACCTTCTCCTGGCTGACTTCCTCGTTGCACTCGAGGAGCACCACGCCGGTGTTCTCGTCCACCACGTCGTAGGCGGACACCTTGGTGAAGAGCTCGTCCGCGTCGATGGGGAGCGTCTTCATCTTCGCCGCTTCGAGCTTCTTGATGGCGGCGCGGGTGAACTTGCGGTTCTTCTTGACGATGAGCTCGCCCGTCTTCGTCTTGATGTCGCGGGTGGCGCGCTGCCCGGGGAGCAGCTCCAGCTCGACGCTCTTCTCGAAGTCGGTGCCACTCTGGAGGTAGATGGTCTCCGTGGCGTAGTAGTAGTTGAGGATTTCCTCGGTGGAGCCCTTGAACTCCAGCGGGTTCTTCTTCGCGGTGTCGCCGACGGCGCCCAGCGCGCGGATGAGCACGGTGGCCGGCAGCTTGCGGCGCCGGTCGATGCGCACGTACAGCAGGTCCTTGTGGTCGAACTCGAAGTCGATCCACGAACCGCGGTAGGGAATGATGCGGGCGTTGTAGAGCAGCTTGCCAGACGAGTGGCTCTTACCCTTGTCGTGGTCGAAGAAGGCGCCCGGGCTGCGGTGCAGCTGGCTCACCACGACACGCTCGGTGCCGTTGATGATGAAGGTGCCGTTCTGGGTCATCAGCGGGATTTCGCCGAAGTAGACCTCCTGCTCCTTCACGTCACGGATGGACTGCGCGCCCGTCTCCTCGTCCTTGTCCCAGACGACCAGGCGCACGACGACCTTGATGGGCGCCGAGTAGGTCATGCCACGCTGGTGGCACTCATCGACGTCGTACTTCGGCTTCTCCAGGTGATAGCTGACGAACTCCAGCGAGGAGGTCTCGTTGAAGTCGCGAATCGGGAAAACGGACTTGAAGACACCCTGAAGCCCGATGTCCTCA
Source organism: Pyxidicoccus fallax (assembly GCF_012933655.1). Lineage (GTDB taxonomy): Bacteria > Myxococcota > Myxococcia > Myxococcales > Myxococcaceae > Myxococcus > Myxococcus fallax. The sequence goes on from NZ_JABBJJ010000338.1 coordinate 8,413, forward strand.
CGCTTCTCCGGGGCGATGTCGGCCTGGAGGAACTTCTCGTAGGACTGCTTCTGGATGTTGATAAGATTGGGAATGTCGATGATCTTCGCGATCTTCGCGAAGGTCTTCCGCACGCGGAAATTGTTCTGGATCTGCGTCGGCATTCTGGCTCCGGGGACGACTGCTCGGGCGGGCAAACATCAGTAACGCGCGGCGGCGCCGGGAAATTTGTAACTGTCAAATGGGCAAAGCCGGCACCCCCTCGCTGGGAGCGCCGGCCTGCTCATCCGGTCAGGAGGCTGCCTGAAAATTCCCGGAAAACCGGGCAGCCCCTGTGGGAACTACTTGATGTCGACGGTGGCGCCAGCCGCGGTGAGCTGGTCCTTGATCTTCTTGGCGTCGTCCTTGTTGACGCCCTCCTTGACCGTCTTGGGCGCGCCCTCGACCAGGTCCTTGGCCTCCTTCAGGCCCAGGCCGGTGATGGCGCGGATCTCCTTGATGACGTTGATCTTGTTGGCGCCGGCGTTGGCCAGCACCACCGTGAACTCCGTCTTCTCCTCGACGGGAGCGGCGGCGGCGCCACCGGTGGCCGGGCCAGCGGCCACGGCGACGGCGGCGGCGGAAACGCCCCACTTGTTCTCGAGCTGCTTCACCAGCTCCGCCGCCTCCATGACGGTCAGCGAGGAGAGCTGGTCAACGATCGCATTCAGGTCAGCCATTGAACTGTGTCCTTCTGGTTTCGACTAACGGCCACCTTTCCCGAAGGAGAGGTACGGCCGAAGGGGTATTGGGAGGAATACTTCTCGGATGAATCAGGGAAACTAACCCTGGGGCTTGTCCACGTGGGCCTGCAGCACCCGCGCGAGCTGCGACCCGGGGGCCGCGATGGTCCGGACCAGCTTGCCTGCCGGCTGGTTCAGCATGCCCAGCAGCTGCGCGCGCAGCTCCGGCAGACCCGGCATCTTCGCCAGGGCCTTCACGCCGTTGACGTCGACCTTCTTCCCGTCGACAACGGCGGTGCGGATCTTGATCTTGTCCTCGAGGTCCTTCGCGAACTCGGTCAGGATCTTCGCCGGGGCCACCACATCGCCGTAGCTGATGCACAGGGCCACGGGGCCCGTGAAGTCATCGGCGATGACCGACACGGACGTGCCCTGCGCCGCACGGCGCGCCAGCGTGTTCTTGATGACCTTGTACTCGACGCCGCCCTCGCGGAACTTCTTGCGGAGCTTCGTCACCGTCTCCACATCCACCTTGGAGAACTCGGCGACGATGGCCGTCTTGGTCCGCGAGAACTTCTCGTGGAGCTCCTTGATCATCTCTTCCTTCTCGCTCTTCAGCACTTTGACTCACCTCCTTACTGGCCCGTCCTCGCGGACGGGCGTGATGCCTGGGCCAAAGTGGCAGAGCGAGAGGAGCCTCCGAGAGGCACCACACCGCACCCTCAGTCTCGGCAGGGCTGACCTTACGGTCGTTTGAACCCGGGGTGGAAAGAACGCGCCCGACCGGTTGCCCGGTTCCCAACGGGAGACGTCCCACCGCCCCTGGTCCCTGCTGTCATGAACCAGGTCGGAAACACCGCGTCTCGCGACGTGGCGCTCCAATTGCAAAAGCCGGGGGCCTATACCCCCGGCTTCAGCAAAGATCCAGAACTTTCGAACTTGTGACGTCGGGCAGACGGCGCGGCTGACAACCCCGTTGGGGGTGCCACACCCGCCTGCCCTCCAGGCCGCCTAGCGGTGGCGGGCCAGGATTTCCGTGGTGTCGAGCTTGATGCCCGGCCCCATGGTCGTCGAGATGGCGATGCCCTGCAGGTAGACGCCCTTGGCGGTGGCCGGCTTGAGCTTCATCACCAGGTCCACCAGCGCGTTGAAGTTGGCCTCGAGCTTGTCCTGGGCGAAGGAGGCCTTGCCCATCTTCGCGTGGACGATACCGGCCTTCTCGGCGCGGAAGTCGACCTTACCGCCCTTGGCGTCGCGAACGGCCTTGGCGACGTCCATGGTGACGGTGCCCACCTTCGGGTTGGGCATGAGGCCGCGGGGGCCGAGCACCTTACCGAGGCGACCGACGACACCCATCATGTCCGGGGTGGCGATGACGGTGTCGAAGTCGAGGAAGCCCTCCTCGATGCGCTTCTGGAGGTCCTCGGCGCCGACGATGTCCGCGCCAGCGTTGCCGGCCTCGGTCGCGCGCTCACCCTTGGCGAACACGGCCACGCGCACGGTGGCGCCGGTGCCGTGCGGGAGCACCACGGCGCCACGGACCATCTGGTCCGCGTGCTTCGGGTCCACGCCCAGGTTGATGGCCACGTCCACGGTCTGGTCGTACTTCGTGCCGCGGGTCTCCACGGTCTTCTTCAGGAGCGCGAAGCCCTCGGAGATCGGGTAGCGCTTCTCACGGTCCACCAGCGCGGCGGCCGCACGGAACTTCTTCCCATTCTGAGCCATGACAGAAATCCTTGTCGTGAGTGGGTGGGGCGGCGGCCTAGCCGACGACGTCGATGCCCATGGAGCGCGCGGTGCCGGCAATGGTGTTCATGCAGGCCTCGAGCGACGCGGCGGTGGTGTCCTGAATCTTCTTCTTGGCGATCTCCTCGAGCTGCTTGCGGGTGATCTGCCCCACCTTCTCCTTGCCCGGCTTCTTCGCGCCCGAACCCTTCTTCTTCTCGGTGTGCAGACCCGCGGCCTTCTTGATGAGGATGGCCGCCGGAGGCGTCTTCAGGATGAAGGTGAAGGAGCGGTCCTGATACACGGTGATGATCACCGGGATGATCAGGCCTTCCTTGGCCTCGGCCTGCGTCTTGGCGTTGAACTGCTTGCAGAACTCCATGATGTTCACGCCCTGCTGACCGAGCGCGGGGCCGATCGGCGGGGCGGGGTTCGCCTTACCGGCGGGAATCTGCAGCTTGACCTGTCCTGTGACCTTCTTCATCGGCTGACGACTGCCTTTCGAGGGGGTGGTACCGACGGGCCGCCAGACGGGGAGGCCCTCCCACCCATGGGTCCGCGCCCTTCACGGACGCGGAAAAGCGGGCGTGCGGGCCCGTCAGGCGGGCACGCACGAACAACACACGAACTAGCCGGTGGTCTTCTCCACCTGCATGAAGTCCAGCTCCACGGGGGTGGCGCGACCGAAGATGCTCACGAGCACCTTCACGCGACCCTTCTCCGCGTTGACCTCCTCCACGGTGCCGTTGAAGTTGGCGAACGGGCCGTCGATGACGCGCACCGTGTCGCCCTCGTCGAACTGCACCTTGGGCTTCGGCTTGAGCGTGCCCTCGGAGATCTGCGACGTGAGCCGGGCCACCTCCTGGTCGGAGATGGGCAGCGGATTCTGGTTCTGCGCCGTACCCGGGAAGCCGGTAATCTTCGGCGTGTTCTTCACCAGGTGGAGCGTCCGGTCATTCAGCTCCATCTGCACGAAGATGTAGCCGGGGAAGAACTTGCGGCGAGACGTCTTCTTCTCGCCCTTCACCATCTCGACGACCTGCTCCATGGGAATCAGGATTTCGCCGAACTGGTCCTGAAGGCCCTCGAGACGAATCTTCTCTTCCAGGCTCTTCTTCGCCTGGTTCTCGAAGTTCGAGTAGGTGTGGACCACGTACCATTTCATCGCCATTACAGCTTCCCCCACACGGCGGGCAGCCAATCCACCATCAAGCTGTAGGCGATGGTGTCGATGAAGAAGAGCACCACGGCGGCGACGAGCGAGGCGACGACCACGGCCATGGTCGATGCCCGGGTCTCCGTCCAGGTGGGCCAGGTGACCTTCATCAGCTCGGAGGCCACGTCGAGCGACAGCGCATGGGTGCGCGGGTGGAAGTACGCGCCCACGGCGACGCCCACGGCCAGCAGGTAGCCAACCAGCGTGGACACCTTCCAGTCCAGGCCCTCAAGGAGGATGGGGTCTCCCCAGCCGAACCGAGCCCACAGCAACCCGAAGACGCGCTCCAGGAAGAGGGCCAGGATGATGCCGGCGAGGAGATAGAAGATGACCACGAGCCGCTTCGGGTCCATCACCGAGCGGTTAGCCTGCTGGCTGGCTTCTGATGCCGTCGCCATGGTGCCTCACGGGGTACTACGGATGCGAAGAAAGTGGGACTGCGAAAACACAGGAACCCCCGGTACCTCCAGGTACCGGGGGCCCCGCTCCCACTGAGAGTTGGCAGGCCAGGAGGGATTCGAACCCCCAACACGCGGATTTGGAGACCGCTGCTCTACCGTTGGAGCTACTGGCCTAAAACCTTCCCTGGAACTACCGACCTAGACCTTACCTTCCTTGTGGTCCTGATGCTTGCGGCAACGAGGGCAGAACTTGCTCAGCTCGAGCTTGTCCTGGCTCTTCCGCTTGTTCTTCGTGGTCGTGTAGTTCCGCTCCTTGCACACAGTGCACTCGAGCGAAATGATGGAACGATTGCCCTTCGGCATGGCTTACCTCACCAGACACATGAAGGGAAGGCTACCACGGAGGCGCCCTCCCCTCGAAATCCGGCATGTGGTGCCCGGCAGCCCTGAGGCCGCCCAGGCATGTTACTCGATGATCTCGGCGACGACGCCGGCGCCCACGGTACGACCACCCTCGCGGACGGCGAAGCGCAGCTCCTTCTCCATGGCCACCGGAGTAATGAGCTCCACCTCGATGGCGATGTTATCGCCCGGCATCACCATTTCGACGTTGTCCGGCAGCTTCACCGTGCCCGTCACGTCCGTCGTGCGGAAGTAGAACTGCGGCCGGTAGCCCTTGAAGAACGGGGTGTGACGGCCACCCTCTTCCTTCGACAGGACGTAGATCTGCGCCTTGAACTTGGTGTGCGGCGTGATGCTGCCCGGCTTGGCCAGCACCTGGCCACGCTCCAGGTCCTCACGCTTCAGGCCGCGCAGCAGCGCGCCGATGTTGTCGCCCGCCATGCCCTCGTCCAGCAGCTTGCGGAACATCTCCACGCCCGTGATGACCGTCTTCTGCGTG
>NZ_JABBJJ010000339.1 GCF_012933655.1 Pyxidicoccus fallax
GGCCCGAAGGACGGCCCGGCACGTCAGGACCGCTGGCTCACCTCCAGCTCGCAGGTGGGGGCGCCCTGGTGCATGCACCGGTGCTCGCGCACCACCACGTCCTGGCCCAGGTGCTGGGCCAGCCCGCGGATGGTGCCAATGCCCAGGCCACACAGCTTCCGGGGCGAGCAGTAGGACACCCGCACCATGTCCCGCCGCACGCGCTGGCAGACCACCCCGGGCGGACGGCGCGGGCCGTCGCGGCGCACCTGCTCGCTGAGGCGCTCCATGTGCTCCACCATGTCCAGCACCGTCCAGTTCGGCTCGACGAGCACCCCGTACGTGCGCAGCAGGCTCGGCCCGAGCCGCTCGCCCAGCTCCTCCAGCACCCGGTGCCTCTGCCGGCCCGTCAGCTTCGCCATCGCGTCGACGAGCGCGCAGACCTCCGCGTCCGGGTAGTCCTTGAACGCCAGGTACACGCGCCGGGGCAGCCCCGCCGCGTCCTGCACGGACTCCCACCCCCGAGGCCCCAGCAGGGCCTGAGCGTGATTCCGCAGCACATGAAAGATGACACCATGCATGGGCCGCCCCTCCAGTGGACATGCGCAACCGTCCACCGCGCCTGCAAAGTTGCGCATGACCCGTAGCACGTCACCCTCCCCGCGGGGTGATTGCCCCGAAGGGGGGTCACCCGCTGAACATCAGCGGTCGTCGGAGGGTGTCAGGGCGCGAACGTTGCGGGGGGCGAAGAAGGGCTGGCGCAACAGACGCGGCAGGGTGCGCTTGTCCACGCACCAGAGCTGGAGGGCGTCCTCCCACTCCCCCAGCTCGGCGATGGCGCGCACGTCCGGGGCGTCGCGGTAGAGACTGTTGAGGTTGTGAACGAGCGCGGAGAGGTCCTCCACCTCCCAGCGCTCGGAGAGGTCACCGGTGAGCACGTGCAGCTCCATGACGGGGCGCTCGCGCACGTCCACCACCTTGAAGCGGCGGGCGGAGCCGCCCATGGCGGTGGTGAGGGGGCCCACCAGCTCGTCGGCCCGGACACCGTGCCCCACGGCGAGCCCGCCCTGCAGGAGCCCCGCGTCGCACAGGCGCAGGAGGGACACGTGTGGCGGCTCTCCCCGGCGCACCACCTCGGCGGCGGCGTCGCGGTCCTTGAGGAGTCGCTCCTGGGCGAGGGTGTCGAGAAGAGAGGCCATGCGCGGCGGAGCCTATCGCTCCTCGCCGCTCCAGTAGTCCACCTCGGCGGACAGGGGCAGCGTGGTGAACAGGGTGCGCGCGGCCTTGTCGCCTCCGGGCGCGGAGCCCGCGGAGATGACCACCTTCTGCGAGTCCGGGTACACCATGACGTCGGGCTCCACCATGGTGGAGAAGGCGAGGTAGCGCAGGGGCTCGCTGCCATCATTGAGGAGCTGGTGCGCGCCCTCGGGGCCTGGCGGCAGCGCCACGTAGTCCCCGGCCTTCACCGCGAGGGTGTCCTCGCCCAGGCGGAGCCGGCCCGTGCCGGAGAGGATGTAGTACGCCTCCTCGTTGGCCAGGTGGTAGTGGCGCGGCCAGGCGTGCTTGCCCGGGAGCAGCTCCATCAGGCTGCACCCCAGCTTGCGGCCCTTCGCGGCGGCGCCCAGCTGCTTGCGGCGGTACGCCACCTTCGGGCCCTGCGTGACTTCGCTCCAGGGGACGTCTGGCGCGTGGACGACATGGGGATGGGAGGACATGGCACGGGCTCCTTTCAGGCAGGGAGGGGCGGCGTCGCCATCAGGGCGAAGACGCGGTGGGGAATGACGAGCGGCTCCCGCGGGAAACGCTCGGCGAGCAGGGCCGCGAGCGCGGCGTCGAGTCGGGCCACCTCCTCCGGCGGGAGCGACGCCCCCACCTTCGCGCTGGCCCGGATGCGGCCCCGCCAGGCCTCGTGGGTGTACGGCGTGGGCACGTCGAAGGTGAAGGACTCCAGCGCGGTGTAGCCCGCCTCACCGAGGTCCCGGAACCACAGCGGATACAGGCCGACGCTCTGCCCGAGGAGGACGTACGGCGCCGCCGTGCCGGGGTTGAAGGTGTCGATGAGGGCCTCGGTCGCCTCCACCACGTTGCCGGGCAGCGGCAACCAGTCGAAGTGGGCGATGACCAGCCGCCCACCGGGAGCGAGCAGCCGGGCGGCCTCGCGCGCGGCGGCGGGCCGGTCGAACCAGTGCCAGCACTGCCCGGCCACGACGAGGTCGAACGCCCCGGAGGGCAGGCCCGTGGTCTCCGCCGGAGCCTGCTGGAAGTCGATGCGCAACCCGGCCTCGGTGGCGAGCCTCCGCGCGGCCTCCAGCATGGGCGCGGACACGTCGAGCGCCTTCACCGTGCCACCGTGCCGCGCCAGCCCTCGCGCCACGGTGCCGGTGCCGGTGCCCAGGTCCACCGCGCGCACGCCGGGCCGGAGGAGCCCCTCGCGAACGAGCCTTTCGAAGAAGGCCTCCGGAAAGCCGGCGCGGTGCTTCGCGTAGTCGGAGGACGTGCGGCCGAAGTCCACTTGCATGACGGGCTCCTTCCTTCAGGTCGACAGCGTGTCCAGTCGAGTCGACAATGCACCTCCGGGGAGGTGCGTGAGGCATGAGTAGGCGCAAGGGCGGACGCTCTCAATCTCGATTCGACCATCCACGTGAGGAGGAGCTGGTGCCCGCGGCGGAGGCCGCGGCGCTGCTGGGCGTGAAGCGGGCGACGCTCTACACGTACGTGAGCCGGGGGCTCGTGCGCTGCGTGCCCGAGCGCGGGACGAAGGAGAACCGCTACGTGCGCTCCGACCTGGAGCGGCTGAAGGCACGGCACGACGCGCGGGCGGGACACGCGGCGGTGGCCTCGGGAGCGCTGCGGTGGGGCGAGCCCGTCATCGACTCCTCGGTGTCCCGGGTGGGCGCGGAGGGGCTCGCCTACCGGGGCCACTCGGCGGTGGCGCTCGCGGTGGAGGGACGTGGCTTCGAGGACGTGGCGGAGCTGCTGTGGACGGGGACGCTGCCGGCGGAGCCCACCCGGTGGCCGGCGCCGGAGCCGTCCCTCCCTCCGTCGGAGCTGGCGCGGCTGCTGCCCCGGGGGACGCCTCCGGTGGCGGCGCTGTCGGCGCTGGTGCCGCTGCTGGGCGCCAGGGACGCGCTGCGCTTCGCGGCGCCGCCGGAGAGCGAGAAGGCGCGGGCGCGGCGGCTGTTGCGGCAGCTCGCGGCGTGGGTGTGCGTGGCGCAGGCGCCGGGGCGGGTGGCGCGGGCGCTGAAGGAGGACACGGTGGCGGCGTCGCTGGCTTTCGCGTGGGGCACGCAGGTGAAGCGCGCGCCGGAGCTGCTGGACCGTGCGCTGGTGCTGTGCGCGGACCACGAGCTGAACGTGTCCACCTTCACGGCGCGGGTGACGGCGTCCTCCGGCGCGGACCTCTACGCCTGCGTGAGCGCGGCGATGGCGGCGCTGTCCGGCCCCCGGCACGGCGGCTCCAGCGACCGGGTGGAGGCGCTGCTGGCGGAGGTGGCCCGGCCCGAGCGCGCGGCGGCCGTGGTGTACGAGCGGCTGCGGCGGGGCGAGTCGGTGCCGGGCTTCGGCCACCCGCTCTACCCCGACGGAGACCCGAGGACGCCTCCCCTGGTGGAGGCGGCGAGGTCCGTGCGCCCGGAGGCGCCGGGCGTCCGGGTGGCGCAGGCGGTGGTGGAGGTGATGCGCGAGGCGGGACACCCGCCGCCGTCGGTGGACTTCGGGCTCGTCATGCTGGCGGAGGCCCTGGGCCTGCCGCCCGGAGCGGCAGCCACGCTGTTCGGCGTGGGCCGCGCGGCCGGCTGGGTGGCCCACGTGCTGGAGCAGCGCGAGCAGGGACACCTCCTGCGCCCCCGCGCCCGCTACGTGGAGCCTCCCGCGTCCGTGTCCGGCGGAAGGCCCCCTCCGTGAAAAACAACCGGGCCCCTCTCGGATGGCCTGCGCCACCCGAGAGGGGCCCGGAGTCGGGCTCACGAAGCCCTTGCGACTACAGCGACGCCGTCTGCTGGAAGGTCGCGTCGACGGCGACCTCCAGCCGGCCGATGCCGAAGCCGCTGCTGCCGACCACGTCATCGCCCAGCCTGTTGCGCAGCAGGGCCTTGAAGCGGCCGTCCAGGTTGGCGCCGTCGAACACCACGCCCGGCACCGCGCCCGGCGCCAGCTCGAGGGTCACCTGGTACAGCACGCTGCCCGCGGAGAGGGTGGCGTCCTCCGCCACCGCGCCCGCGCCGCCCGCCTTCTGGCTGATGCCGCTGGTCAGCACCCCGGCCAGCGGGCCGGAGGTCGGCAGCGCCACCGCGACGGCCGGCGTCGACGAGCCCACCGACAGGATGGCGCCCGGCGTCAGCGCGCCCTGCGCGGGCAGCCGCACCTTCGTGGCATCCAGCGGCAGGTTGAAGCCCGCGCCGTAGCCCGTCAGCTCCTCGGCCGCCACCACATCCAGCACCAGCCGCGTGTTCGTCGACGTCGGGTGGCGCATCAGCCGGATGCGGCCGCCCGCCGGGTCCGTGTACGCCAGCGCCGCGTTGTACACGTCGAACGGGCTGGAGTCGGCGCCCGTCAGCGAGCCCGAGGACGCCGCCAGCACGTAGCCCTGGCCGCCACGGTCCACCGACAGGTCACCGAAGCGCGCCACGCCATCCTGCGCGGCCACCCGCACCGTGCCGGCGAGCGCCGCGCCGTTCGCGTTGCCCAGCGCCAGCGTGACCTCACCGGCCGACGTCGCCGTGTTGCCGAACGCGTCCACCAGGCGCACCGCCACCTCGTTCAGCGGCAGCCCGTTGGGCGTGGAGCGAGGCTGCGCGGCGAACTCCAGGCGGGCGGCGTCCGCGCCGATGATGGCGAACGGAAGGCTCGTCGCCGGCGTCAGGCCCGTCTGGCTGGCCTTCAGCGTGTAGCCCCGCCCGGCCTTGCGCAGCGACACGTCCGCGAAGGTCGCCAGGCCGTTCGTCACCGGCTGCGTCAGCGTGCCCTGCAGCGTGTCGCCGCCCGGGTTGGCGCCCAGCGTCAGCGTCACGTTGCCGCCGCCGCTCGTCGCGTTGCCGAAACGGTCCGTCACCTGCACCTGGACCGCGGGGGCCAGGGCCGAGCCCGCCTTCGTCTCCGCCGGCATCGCGCGGAACGCCATGGCGGACGCCGCGGCCGGGGTGATGGTCACCGGGGACGAGTAGCCCAGGTACAGGAACAGGAAGTTCGCGTCGTAGCCCACGAACAGCAGCGACGTCTGGCCGACCTTGTCCAGCGCCAGGCCCTCGAAGGTGGCCACGCCGTTGATGGCGGGCACCTCGCGCGCGCCGCCGATAACGGCGGCCCCGGCCGGGTTGAACTCGGGGTCCACGCCCACGGCCACCAGCTCACCGAAGTCGCCGTAGCTCGTCACGCGGTTGCCGAACCGGTCCTGCGCCTCCACCTGGATGGTGCCCAGGGACTCACCGGCCACGGCCGTCGCCGGCACCTGCGATACCACCGCGTACCCCTCGACGGCGCCCGGGGTGATGTTGAACGGCGTGGACGCCACCGGCGGCAGCGTGCCGAACCGCGCGCGCAGCGTGTAGCCCGTGCCCGCCCGCGGGATGTTCAGCGTGTAGAAGGTGGCCACGCCATTGGCCACCGCGATGGCCTTGGTGCCGCCCAGGGTGGCGCCGTTGCCGGACACCAGCTCCAGGCTCAGCATGCCCCTGGCGGTCGTCACCACCTTGCCGGCCGCGTCCTGCACGGCCACCCGCACCGCCGGCAGCGTCACACCCGCCTCGGTGTTGACCGGCTGCTGGGTGAAGCTCACGCGGCTCGGGCCGGTCGCCCCGATGAGGCCGGCCGAGGCCGACGCCGGCTGCTCGCTGGGAGAAGCCTCCGCCAGCGACGGCGGCGCCGGCTCCCGGGCGTCGGCCGGAGCCACCGCGACGGTGGCCGGCGGAGTGGCCGCCGCCTCGGACTGCGGCTTGGGGTCACCGCTGCAGGCGGTGGCGAACAGCGCCGCCAGCAGCGTGAGACCGACAGCAATGCGCTGGGTCACGATGTTGCGCTCCATGGGGAACGAATGAGGGAAAGAGGACGCGCGCATGTTCACGGCCGCCCTCCGTAACGGGTCAGCAGCTGCGCCAGGTCCGCGTCGTCCACCGTGTTCACGGTGCCCACGAGGTCCTGGTTCCAGTCGTAGTACGGCTGCGACTGGGTGGCCGGCGAGGTGCCCACGCGGTTGGCCGTGGCCAGGAGGTCCACGAAGTCCACCTGACCGTTGCGGTCGAAGTCTCCGTTGCCGGCCACGCCGCGCTCGGCGGTGGCGGACGGGTAGATTTCCCACATGCCGCGGCCGAAGGTGGCGATGCGCAGGATGCCGCCGGTGCGGCCCACGAACATGTCCATCACCCGGACGAGCGGCAGGCCCACGCCGTAGCGCTCCCAGGTCGCGCCCTGGTTGGACGTCCGGTACACGCCCAGGTCCGTACCCGCGAAGATGGTCTGGTTCGTGGTGTCGGACGGGTCGAAGCGCACCACGTTGACCGGCACGTTCGGCAGGTTGTTGGTGATGTTCTGCCACGTCTGGCCGCGGTCGCGCGAGAGGTACACGCGGCCGGTGCCCGGCGGCAGGGCGGAGGCCAGCGCCTGGCTGGAGGCCACGAACATGCTGCCCGGGGCGATGTCGGTGTGGTTCGGCGGGAAGTCGATGCTGCTGGTGAACGTGGGCGTCTCGGTGGCGTCGATGGTGCCGTTGCCGTTGAGGTCCACGCCCATGCGGTTGGTCGTCGTCCACGTGCACTGGGAGGCCGGCGTGTCCAGCGTGCAGCCGGACATGACGCGGAAGCGCCCGCCGCTGCCGGCGACGCCGTAGAGGCCGTCCACGGTGGTGGACACGCTCAGCGCGCGCACGGCGACGCCGCTGTCGCACGCGCCCAGACGCTGCCACTGGCGGCGGTCGGTGCCCACCGGCGTGCCCGCCAGGCGGAACACGCCATAGGTGGTGCCGGTGATGGCCGCCGGGCGGTTGCCCGTGTTGACGGCCATGACCTTGGTGAGGAACGTGGTGGCATCGGCGAAGGCGCAGCCGCCACCGGCCGGGGTCGTGGGGGGAACCAGCGTCCGCCAGGGGGCGCCCGAGTTGCAGCCGTTGTTCGCCGGCACGTCCGGGTCGCAGTAGCGGGTGGAGCTGTACTGCACCGAGCCCCAGTAGATGCTGTCCTCGCCCACGCGGGACGCGGCCACGCCGATGCCGTCGCCGCCGATGATTTGGTTGAAGGTGGTGGGCGAGCCCTGGGTGTCGCGGAAGCGCGTGCCGTTGTCCTGCAGGCCGGCGAACGCGATGAACTGGTTGCCCGTGGCCGGGTCACCCGACGCCACGTTGTACATCAGGTGCGTGGCCAGGCCGCGGTTGGGGAAGCGCCACTGCACCGTCTGCTGGTTGATGGGCCCCGGGTTGAAGACGTTGGTGGAGGTGTACAGACCGCCGTCGCCGCCCACCATCGTCATGTAGCCGGTGGGGGTGCGGACCACGAGCGTGCGGTGCCAGTCCGCGTGGACGTACGGCAGCACGCCGTCGTCCGTCATCGCCGAGTCCGTGTAGGCCGGCAGCCAGTGCGAGACGACTTCCCAGGTGGGCTTGTCCGCCAGGCCGTTGATGGTGCGCAGGCCGCAGTACGTGCCGCCGAGGATGACGCGGTTCTCGTCACCCGGGTCCACCGCGATGGTGGAGTTGTACCAGGCCTGGTTGTTGTGCACGTTGATGCTGATGCACTGGGAGGTGTCCACGAAGGTGATGTTGCGCGGCTGGCCTTCGCCATCCTCACCGCCGGAGACGTCCTGCCACGTCTGGCCCGCGTCCTTGGAGCGCCAGATGCCGCCGCCGAGGGTGTCGTCGCTCACTCGGGTCGTCAGCGCGAAGAGCACCGTCTGGGACGGGTCCGCCGCCGGCGAGCCCGCGGCCAGGGAGATGCGGCCGGCGTCCGGGAGGGTGGAGGGGTCGTTGTCGAGGTCCGGCAGCCCGTTGGCCGCCAGGCGCGAGCTCCACGACTGGCCCGAGTCCGTGCTCACCCAGATGTCGCCCTGGTAGACGGTGCCCGCGGTGTGCACGGGCGCGTCGACGTAGTCATACGCCACGCCGCTGAGGGCCCAGCGGCTCTGCCCGCCCACCTGACCGGTGTAGGCGATGTTCCACACCGCTTCCGGCACCTGCTCGCCGAAGTTGGGCAGGTCCACGAGCTGGAAGGAGGCACCCGCGTCGGTGGAGCGGAAGAGGCCCACCTCGGTGCCCACGAGGACGATGTTCGGCGCGTTCGGGTCCACCTTGATGGCGCGCACGCGCAGCGCCTCCACGGCGCGGTTGCCCACGTTGGCGGGGTACCGGCCGGTGAGCGCCACCGGCGTCTCCCAGCGCCCGCCGCCGTTGGTGGTCTTCACCACCTGGCCGCCGGGCATGTCCACGAAGTCACCCAGGCCCACGTACAGCGTGTCCGGGTTGTTCGGGTCCATGGCCATGTCACCCACGGCCAGGTTGCCCAGGGTCTCCCCGATGGGCTGCCAGGAGGGCTCCTCCGCCAGGAGGTTGAACGTCTTCCACACGCCGCCACCGGAGGTGGAGAGGTAGCCGATGTTCTGGTCCTTCGGGTGCACGGCGATGCCGCTGATGCGGCCCGAGTCCACCTGCAGGTACTGCCGGCCGTTGTGCTGGAAGCGCGCGTCCGTGGGACCCAGGTTCACCCAGGAGTTGGCGTTCTGCCCCAGCCCCTTGGAGCCAGGGGGCCGCGGCATCAGCTCCGGCCAGCGCTGGGCCTCGGCGCGCGCCTCGCCCAGCAGGATGGTGGAGTCCTCCGCGGTGGGCACGCCCCACTGCGCCTTGTGCGCCATCCACCGGGAGAACGCGTCGTCGATGTCGCGCTCGACGTAGGTGTTCTCGAACATCTCCTCTTCGACGGCGGTCCGGAGCTGGGGGGGAACGTCCTCGCCGGGCTTGCGCATGAAGTCCTCGAAGCGCAGGCGACGCTGCTCCTCGGCCCAGACGCGATAGGCGCGTACGGACGCGGGAGCCGCCAGCGAGAGGACACCAGCACCAAGAGCCAGGGAGACGACAACTCGTCTTCGCAGGTGCAAGCGGATATCTCCAGATACTCAGTTACGGGAAGTACGCGGGGGGGCGTGAACGCGAAGGGTAATGGGAGACTCGCCCCTGGAGTCAAATCGTGGAAAATCTGCCGGGTTACTGAAATAGTGGATTCACGAGTTTCCACGTTCCGGCCCGGGCCCGGTTGACAAGGAGCGCGAGGCGTGAAGCGGGCGCTGTCGCCTGTCGGGCACCGCGCGCACACGGACGTTGGCGCCGGGGCCTTCGCCGGAGAGACTCCGCCGCCGTGGACCCCCGACGCTCGTACCCGCGCCTCGCCCTGGTGTCGCTCCTGGGCAACCTCTCCCTCGTCGCCTCCTGGGCGGTGCTGCTGACCCGGCCCGAAGGCTGGAAGGTGGTGGGGCCGTTGCTGCTCGTGGCCTTCCTGGTGCTGCGCGTGGGCGGCGCGTGGTTCTACGCCACGCGCGGCGCGGGGGACCCGGCCCTCATGCGCCGCACCGCCATCTTCACCTCGGTGCTGGCGCTGCTGGCGGTGGGCCTGTGGGTCTTCACGCTGCTGCGCGGGCCGACGTCGCTGTAGCCCCGGAAAGCGTCCCCCGAAAACGCCTCGCGGGCGCCCCCGCCGGACCTCATGGCCCGTGGGAAGCGCCCGCGTGGGACGGCCCTGCGCTGTGTGAGACGGCTACACGTTGAAGCGGAAGTGCATGCAGTCGCCGTCCTGGACGACGTACTCCTTGCCTTCCACGCGCAACAGGCCCTTCTCCTTCACGGCGGACTCGCTGCCGTACTTCACCAGGTCCTCCCACCGCATGACCTCGGCCTTGATGAAGCCGCGCTCGAAGTCCGAGTGGATGACGCCGGCCGCCTGCGGGGCCTTGTAGCCCTTGTGGATGGTCCACGCGCGGCACTCCTGCTCGCCGACGGTGAAGTACGTCCACAGGCCCAGCAGCTTGTAGCCCTCGCGCGCCACCTTGTGGAGGCCCGGCTCCTTGAGGCCCGCGCTCTCCAGGAAGCCCGCGCGCTCCTCCTCGGGGAGCTGCTGGATTTCGGACTCCATGGCGGCGGCGAGCACCACCACCTCGGCGCCCTCCTTCTTCGCCATCTCCCGCACGGCCTGCACGTGCTTGTTGGAGTCCTCCTTGCCAATCTCGCCCTCGCCGATGTTGGCCACGTACAGCACCGGCTTGTCGGTCAGCAGGAAGAGGTCGCGGATGACGGCGCGCTCCTCTTCCGTGAGCTTCTGGGCGCGCACGGTGACGCCGTTGTCCAGGCCCGCCTTGACGCGGTCCAGGAGCGCCATCTCCGCCTTGGCCTCGTCGCCCACCTTGCCGCCGACCTTGGTGTTCTTCTGGGTGCGCTCGCGGCGCTTCTCCACCGTCTCCAGGTCCTTGAGGCACAGCTCCGTGTCGACGACGTCCCGGTCCCGCACCGGGTTCACCCCGCCCTCCACGTGGGTGACGTTGTCGTCCTCGAAGCAGCGCAGCACGTGCAGCACCGCGTCCACCTGGCGGATGTTGCCGAGGAACTGGTTGCCCAGGCCCTCGCCCTTGGACGCGCCGCGCACGAGGCCGGCGATGTCCACGAACTCGAGCGAGGTGGGCACCTTCTTCAGCGGCTTGATGAGGGCGGTCAGCTTGTCCAGCCGCTCATCCGGCACGGGCACCACGCCCACGTTGGGCTCGATGGTGCAGAAGGGGTAGTTGGCCGCCTGCGCGCCCGCGGCCGACAGCGCGTTGAACAGGGTGGACTTGCCGACGTTGGGCAGCCCGACGATGCCGATGGAAAGACCCATGGTGATTCCCTGGAACACGCGCGCCGGGGGGCGCGCTTCCCCAAACTAGGCGCTGCGACGCACGGCGCCGGCGGCGCCACCCACCGGCAGACCCTGCACGAACTGGTCGGCCAGGGCGCGGTGCTTGCTATCGTCCATGCGCTCGCTGATGAGCTTGCTGGCCACCTCGATGGACAGGTCCACCGCCATGGAGCGGACCTCGGCGATGGCCTTGGCCTTCTGCTCCTCGATTTCGCGGCGGGCGGCGGCCTTGTACTCGTCCGCGTCCTTGCGGCTCTTGGCCATCATCTCCTCGCGGAACGCGGACATCTCCGCCTGGTTGCGGCGGATGGTCTCAGAGGCCTCCTGGCGGGCCTTGTTGGCGGCCTCCTTGGCCTCGGCCAGCTTGGCCTCCGCGTCCACGAGCATCTTCTTCGCGCTCTCGACGGAGTTGGCAATCTGCGT
The DNA here is from genome assembly GCF_012933655.1 of Pyxidicoccus fallax. Lineage (GTDB taxonomy): Bacteria > Myxococcota > Myxococcia > Myxococcales > Myxococcaceae > Myxococcus > Myxococcus fallax. The sequence continues at coordinate 11,259 of NZ_JABBJJ010000339.1, forward strand.
CTCGCGCTCCTGCACCAGCTGCAGGATGGGCCCCCACGCCTTCAGGCGCAGGACGACCATGACGAGGACGAAGGTGACGATGGTCCAGAAGATGAGGCCCGGGCGGACCTGCACGAAGTTGCTGGCGGCGAGGACGGTAGGCAGGAACATGGCGTGTCCCGAACGTGAAGGTGGAGGGCTTCGAAATCGCGGGGTGCGGGGTACTGCGGGGTGCTGCGGGTACCGCGAAGCCGGCGCCCGCGGAAGAGGACTCCCGCGAGCGCCGACGTCCTGCTGGCGACTAGGTCTTGACGGCGAGCAGGATGCAGACGACCAGCGCGAACAGCGTGGCGCCTTCGATGAGGGCCGCGGCGATGATCATGGTGGTGCGGATGTCACCACCGGCGGCCGGCTGACGGCCGGTGGCGTCCATGGCGGCGGCGGCGAGACGGCCGATGCCGAGCGCGGCACCGATGATGGAGAGGCCGGCGCCGATGCCGGCGGCCAGGAAGGCGAGAGCGACGTTGGTCATGGGAGCACTTCTTCTTTCGTAGGCGATGACCCGCTTGTGGGGGGGTCGGTTTCATCCCTTTGGGGCTACCTCCGGCGACCTTTCGAATCGCCGGGTCTTCAACCGGGGCGCCATGCCGCGCGCCCCGTCAACTCGTGAAGCGGGGCTCCTCAGGAGCCCAGCATGTGGGCCTTGCCGTGGTCGTGGCTGTGGCCCGTCTCTTTATGCCCGTGGCCGTGGTCGTCACCGTGGCCGTGGTGGCCCATGGCCACACCCATGCCGATGAAGAGCGCGGACAGCATGGTGAACACGTACGCCTGCACGAAGGCCACGAACAGCTCCAGCAGGTAGATGCCGAAGGCGAACGGCACGCTGACCGCGGCCACCGCCGGGTGCTGGAGGATGAAGATGAGGCCCAGCAGGAAGAAGATGACGATGTGGCCCGCCAGCATGTTGGCGAAGAGACGGACGGTGAGCGCGAAGGGCTTGGTGAACAGACCCAGGAACTCCACCGGAATCATGATGGGCCACAGCAGGGGGTGCACGCCGCCGGTCAGGTGCGCCAGGTAGCCGCCGAAGCCCGCCGCGCGGATGCCGGCGAGCTGGGTGACGACGAAGGTGCACAGCGCCAGGCCGCAGGTGACGGCGAGGTTGCCCGTGGCGGTCGCCATCCAGGGGAACAGGCCCAGCAGGTTCATGAAGAGGATGAAGAAGAACGCGGTGAGCAGGTAGGGCACGTAGCGCGGGCCCTCCTCCTTGCCGATGTTCTTGATGGCCAGCTCGTCACGCACGAAGAGGACCAGCATCTCGAAGAGGTTGGCCCCGGCGCCGCGCGGCACCAGCTTCGTCTTGTCGCGGTTGCTCCAGATGAGGATGGAGGCGAGCAGCAGCAGCGCCGCCAGCCACATCATCACCGTGTGCTTGGTGATGGACAGGTCCAGGCAGCCCTCGGTGATGCCCGGGAGCACCTCGCCGTGGTCCGTCATCTTCGGCGTGCAGGAGCCGATGAGGATCTGCGGCAGGGGAACGTGGATGGCGTTGTGGGTGAGCGGGATTTCAATCTCCAGCTCGTTGGAGTCCGCGACGTGGTGAAGGATGTAGCCGGCCACGTCCTCGCTCTCGCCCTCGGCCGCCCCGGACGAGCCCCACGCCACCGCCGCGAACAGACTGGCGAACAGCACCATTGCCTTGCGCATCACTCGTCTCCGCCCGCCGCGCCCTTGGACGCGGCCATCACGTAGCTCACTTCAATCCACTGCAGCGCGAAGTAGACGCCGAAGAACCCCGCCACGAACGGCACCGCCGACAGGCCCCGCGACACCACCCCCAGCAGCCCCACCACCACGCCCAGGGCCCGAAGGCCGAACACGATTCCCACCACCTTCAGCGCGGACTTGAGGTCGCGCTGCACCGCCCGCCGCTTCAGCACCAGCGCCACCACGCCCGTCACCGACGCCAGCCCCACGCCCCAGCACGCCGACACCCGGTCTTCCACCACCTTCGGC
>NZ_JABBJJ010000033.1 GCF_012933655.1 Pyxidicoccus fallax
GATTCGTCGGCGGCGTCAGACGTGTATAAGAGACAGCCTCCGAGTCGCCCGCCGCGGAGAAGGCCAACACCGCCGTCCCCGTCCGCCCGCAGCCGAAGGATACGTTCACTGGCGCCGCCGACGCGCTCCAGCGCACCGCGAAGGTGTCGGGCGCGCCCGCGGGTGACCACGGCAAGCTGATGAAGGAGTACCTCACCGGCGCCCGTCCTCCGCCGGCGGACTTCGAGCAGGTCATGGGTTACAAGCCCTACGCCATCCAGACGAAGCACGGCCAGCGGATGCAGGACCCGCACGGCTACGCGTCGGCCCCGGGGCGCATCGGCCCGGACAAGGAGTTCGACCCGGCCGCCAAGACGCACGACTACGGCTACGACCTGCTGCGCTACTACGACAAGAAGGGCACGCCGCTCGGCGACGACGCGCGCAAGGCCGCCGACGCCCTCTTCCGCAAGGACCTGTTCGACTACGCCAACGACCAGAAGGGCCTGGGCGACCGCTTGAAGTTCCGGGCCTGGGCGCAGATCTACGCCACCGCGGTGGAGCTGAACTCCAGGGTCCAGGGCTACGGCCCTCCGTGACGGGCCGCCGCGCTCACTGCATGCCGTAGCGCCGCAGCTTGTCGTAGAGCGTCCGCAGGCCGATGCCCAGCCGCTGGGCCGCGCGCTTGCGGTTGCCGCCTTCCGCCGCGATGGCCTGCTCGATGGCCATCCGCTCCAGCTCCTCCAGCGTCGTGTCCGGCACCCGTCCGCCTCCGTCTCCGGAGGCGGGTGCCGCGGACGAAGCCACCTCCGCCGCCGGAGCCGCCGCGCCCGAGGGGTCCAGCCACAGGTGCCGCGGCTCCACCACCGGCCCGTCCGCGAGGATGGCCGCGCGCTCCAGTGCGTTGCGCAGCTCGCGCACGTTGCCCGGCCACGGGAAGGACACCAGCCGCTCGGAGGCCTCGGGTGACAGCCGCAGCCCCGGGCGCCCCAGCTCCTCGCCGATGCGCTTGAGCAGCAGCTCCGCCAGCGGGCGCAAATCCTCGCGCCGCTCGCGCAGCGGGGGCAGGCGGATGGGGAACACCGCCAGCCGGTGGTAGAGGTCCTCGCGGAACTCGCCCCGCGCCATCATCGCCTTGAGGTCGCGGTTGGTGGCGGCCACCCAGCGCACGTCCGCCTCCAGCGTCCGCGTGCCCCCCACCCGCTCGAATCTCCGCTCCTGCAACACCCGCAGCAGCTTGGCCTGCAGCTCCGCCTTCAGCTCGCCCACCTCGTCCAGGAAGAAGGTGCCGCCCTGGGCCAGCTCGATGCGCCCGCGCCGCTGGGCCACCGCGCCCGTGAAGGCGCCCTTCTCGTGGCCGAACAGCTCGCTCTCCAGCAGCGTCTCCGTGAGCGCCGCGCAGTTGACGGCCACGAAGGGCCCGTCGGCGCGCTCGCTCCACTGGTGCAGCGCCCGCGCGGTCACCTCCTTGCCGGTGCCGCTCTCGCCCGTCAGCAGCACCGTGGCCTGCGTGGGAGCCACCTTGCGCAGGGCCTCCACCACCGGCCCCATGGCCGGCGCGCCCCAGCTCAGCACCACCTCACCCGCGACGTGGCGGGCCTCCGCCTTCAGGTTGAGCAGCGCGCGCCGCTCCAGCGCGCGGGCCACCGTGAGGCGCAGCTCGGCCGGGCTGCTCACCGGCTTGGTGAGGTACTCGAAGGCGCCCGCCTTCATCGCCGCCACCGCGCTCTCCACGGAGCCCACGGCGGTGAGGACGATGACCTCCACGTCCGGCTGCTCCTCGCGCACCTTGCGCAGGAGCGTCAGCCCGTCCATGCCGGGCATCTTCAGGTCCGTCAGCAGCAGGTCCACGCCCTGCTTCGCCAGGATGCGCGCCGCCTCGTCGCCGTCGGCGGCCGTCGTCACCGTGTGCCCCTCGAACTCCAGCGCCTCGGCCAGGAACGAGCGCACGCCCTCTTCATCATCCGCCACCAGGATTCGCGCCATGGCTCCGTCAGCTCCCCTTCATTGGAACGGTGAGGCGGAACTCCGCGCCCCCACCGGCATGGCTGCGCGCGCTCACCGTGCCGCCGTGCAGCTCCACGATGCGGCGGGTGATGGCCAGCCCCAGGCCCACGCCGCGCAGCCTCCCCGTGACGAAGGGCTCGAAGATGCGCTCCTCCTCCCCGGCGGGGATGCCCGGCCCGTGGTCCTTCACGGTGAACACGAGCGACTTCCCCTCCTGCTCCACGCTCGCCTCCACGCGCTGCCCCGCCGGGCTGGCCTGCACGGCGTTGCGCAGCACGTTCTCCAGCGCCTGCTGCATGCGGCCGGGGTCCAGCTTCCACTGCGTGCGCGCCGGGAGGTAGCGGGCCTCCACGCTCGTCTCCCCCGTGGACTCCACCGCCGCGCGCAGCACGTCGTTCGGGTCCGCGTCCGCGCGGTGCAGCTCGCCGCTGCGCACGAAGGCCAGCAGGTCATTCAGCAGCTGCTCCAGGCGGACGGCCTCGCCCACGACCCGGTTCGCCTTGGGGTGCAGCACCTCGTCGCGCTCCACGCGCTCGGCCAGGAGCTGCGCGTGTCCCTTGAGCGAGGCCAGCGGGTTGCGCAGCTCGTGGGCCAGCACCGCGGACATGGTGCCCAGGGCCGCCAGCCGGCGCCCCCGCTCCAGTTCCTCCGACAGCGCCTCGCGCTGCGCCAGCGAGCGGGTGAAGGCGAAGGCCAGCACGAGGATGCCCGCGCACGAGATGATGGCCACGCCCAGCAGCCGCTCCGAGCGCGCCTCCAGCTCCAGCGCGGTGAGCGGCTCGAACTCGTAGGCGATGCGCAGCGGGCGGCGCTGCTCCTGCGCCCGGTCCGCGGCCTCCGGGGGCGCGGGCGTGGGCACCACCGCCCCCGTCTCGCCCGGTCCCGGCTCGGGACGGGACCGGCGGATGCGATGGACGAACCGCGCCCGGCCATCCTCCAGATAGAGCTGCGGACCCGCGTCCAGGGGGATGCCCTCGATGGAGCCCTCTCCCGCCGAGACCAGCACCCGCGAGTCCTCCATGATGGCCACATAGCGAAGGCCGCCGGCCTGATGAGCCTCCAGGAAGGCGTCCAGGTCCGCCTGTGTCGGAAGCCCATGGCTGTGGCGGAAGGCCTCGATGCCGGCGCCCGTCAGCACGGTCGCCATGCCGCGCGCCACCAGGGAGTACGCCTCATTGGCCGTGCTGCGGCTGAACAGCGCGGCGGACAGCAGCACCGCGCACATCAACACCGCCGCCGCCCACGGCATCCAGGGACCACGCGGGCGCCACCGGGCCGGGCCGCTCATCGGCGACCTCCCTCGCGGTGTTGCCAGCTCCAGGGGACTGTCTCGCACACTGCGAACTCTGCATGGGGAGTGCGGAATCCGCACTCCCTTCCCATCCGGCCCCCTGGCCGGTGGCTTCCACCGCGTTCCGTCATCTCCGCCCACGTCATGCGACTCTCTCCAGGGGAAGCGAGCGCGACCCGGAGGCCGCGAGCCGGGAGGGCGGGCGAGCGCACCGGCCCGCCGCGTCCCTCGTCCATCCCCCACCACTGCAATGACGGGGCCCACGTGTTCGCCCCTGGACGGCGCCTCGGGCGCGCGGGGCCCGCATGGCGGGACGTGCGGAATCCGCACCCAGGCTGCTGTTCCCGCAGCGGCCCTTGGACTTTTACTTCAGATTTCAATGGGTTGAGCGCTGGCAGGCCGTGTGCAATCACTCTGTCCGGTATGAGAAAGCTCCCGAGAACGTGGTTCATGAGTAGGCCCCACCGGATGCCGGCCCTGGCCCTGGGCGTCCTCGGGCTGGCGGTGACTCCCGAGGTGGCCCTGGCGCAGGCGCCCGCGGCGCAGCCGACGCCCTCCGCGCAGGCCGCGCCCTCCGCCGGGCAGCCGGCCCGGGCGGCGCCCGCGGTGGAGCTCGAGGCGCGAGCACAGCAGCCGCTGCCGAGCGTCACCCTGGAGGAGGCCATCGCCCGGGCGGTGAAGGTCAATCCCCAGGTCGCCCAGGCGGCGGGGACCGTCACCACCTCCAACGCGGCCGAGCGCAGCGCGTTCGGCGCCTACCTGCCCACCCTGTCGGCGAACGCCAACGGCTCCCTGGCGAGCACCCAGCGGCTGGACCCCACGACGGGCGCCGTGCTGTCGGGCTCCAGCGATACGTACAGCGCGGGCCTGTCCGCCGGGTGGGACGTCTTCACGGGCTTCCAGCGCAGCGCCACCCGCCGGCAGACGCGCGCGCAGACGAACGCGGCCGAGGCGCAGCTCACCGCGCAGCGCTCCACTGCGGTGCTGGACGTGCAGCGCTCCTTCTTCGAGGTGCTGCGCGCGGCGGGCCTGGAAGAGGTGGCGCGCTCCCGAATCGAGCGGGCGAAGCAGAGCGCGGACGCCGCGGAGCGCAGGCTGGCGGTGGGCTCGGCGACGCGCTCGGACATGCTGCGCGCGCGGCTGGAGCTGACGACGGCGCGCGAGTCCCTGCTGTCCGCGCAGACGCAGCGCCGGGCGGCGTCGCTCGCGCTGGGGCGCTTCATTGGCGAGGACGGCCCGGTGGACGCGAAGCCGCTGGAGAGCCTGGAGCCGAAGTCGCTGGCGCTCACCGACGAGGCGCTGACGGATGAAATCACCGCGCGGGCGCCGTCCGTGCTCGCGGCGGAGGCGAACCTGCGCTCCTCGGAGGCGGGTGTGGGCGTGGCGAAGTCGGACTACCTGCCCACGGTGCGGCTGTCCGCGGGCTACGACTGGTTCAACCAGGACCTGGCCCTGACGGGCGGCCGGACGAGCTGGTCCGTGCGGCTGGGCCTTTCCTACCCCATCTTCGACGGCTTCCTCCGCGAGGAGCGCGTGGTGCGCGCCAGGACGCAGGAGTCGGTGGCGCAGGTGCAGCTCGCGGACACGGTGCGCTCGGTGCGCTCCAGCGTCGGCCAGTCGCTGAGCCAGCTGCGGCTCACCTCGGACCGCATCACCTTCGCCCAGGAGTCCGTGGAGGTGGCGCAGGAGGACGTGAAGGTGCAGCAGGAGCGCTACCGCCTGGGGGCCACCACCATCCTGGAGCTGCTGACGTCCCAGGAGAGCCTGGTGCAGGCGGAGATCAACCTCATCGCCGCCCGCTTCGACTACCAGATTGCCCGCGCCGAGCTGGAGGCGCTGGCCGGGAGGCCGCTGTGAGCACGTCGACGAGCACCGAGGCGGGCACGGCGCCCGCGCAGGCGGCCGGCCGGGACATCTCGGACGTGGTCATCCGCGTCGAGGGACTGCGCAAGGAATACAAGATGGGCTCGGAGGTGGTGCGCGCGCTCCGGGGCGTGGACCTCACCATCCGCCGCAACGAGTACGTGGCCGTCATGGGCCCGTCCGGCTCGGGCAAGTCCACCTTCATGAACCTCATCGGCTGCCTGGACGTGCCCTCGGGCGGGCAGTACTGGCTCAACGGGCAGCCGGTGGCGGGCATGTCCGAGACGGCGCTGGCGCGCATCCGCAACCGCGAGCTGGGCTTCGTCTTCCAGAGCTTCAACCTGCTGCCCCGCGCGTCCGCGCTGGACAACGTGGCGCTGCCGCTCATCTACGCGCGCGTGCCCAAGAAGGAGCGGCGCGAGCGCGCGGCGGCGATGCTGGAGAAGGTGGGCCTGGGCGCGCGCATGGACCACCGGCCCAACGAGATGTCCGGCGGCCAGCGCCAGCGCGTGGCCATTGCCCGCGCGCTGGTGACGCAGCCGGCGCTGCTGCTGGCGGACGAGCCCACGGGCGCGCTCGACAGCCGCACGGGTGAGGAGATCATGGCCCTCTTCGGCGAGTTGCACACGCAAGGCCAGACCTTGATGCTGGTGACGCACGAAGCGGACATCGCGGCGTATGCGCAGCGGGTGCTGTTCCTGAAGGACGGCGTCATCGAGCGGGACGAGCGGAAGCGGGACTGAATCGGTCCGCGCCTTCGCGCGGCGACCTGGAATTGGAGGAACGTCGTGAGCAAGACGAAGAAGTTTGTCATCTCGGGCGCCGTGGTGGCCTTGCTGGGAGCGGGCGCGTACACCGTCACACGCGGTGACGCCGAGCCGCCCGCCCAGGAGCGCTCGGCCTCGCTCGCGGTGGTCGAGCGGCGGGACATGGAAGTGGTGGCCGAGTCCTCCGGACTCGTGGAGCCCCTGCGCGTGGTGGAGGTGAAGTCCAAGGCCTCCGGCGAGGTGCTGCGCGTCCACTTCGACACCGGCGACAAGGTGGAGAAGAACGCGCTGCTGGCGGAGATCGACCCGCGCGACGTGCAGAACGCGCTGGCCCAGGCCCAGGCGGACGTGGATTCCGCGCGGGTGAGGCTGAACACCACCGAGGCCCAGCGCCAGCGTCTGGAGGAGCTGCGCAAGTCGGGCTACGTCACCCAGCAGGAGTACGAGACGGCGGTGGACGCCGCCGCGAGCGCGCGGGCGGCGAAGGTGCGGGCGGAGACGAACCTGCAGCTCGCCCGCGAGCGCAGCGGCGACGTCACCATCCGCGCGCCCATCGACGGCACGCTGCTGGAGCGGACGATTCAGCCCGGGCTCATCATCGCCTCCGCGACGTCCAACGTGTCCGGCGGCACCACGCTCTTCAAGATGGCGGACCTGTCCATCATGCAGGTTCGCGCCAAGGTGGACGAGACGGACGTCGGGCAGATCAAGTCCGGCCTGCGGGCGCGCGTGACGATGGAGGCCTACCCGGGCCGCACCTTCGTGGGCGAGGTGGTGAAGGTGGAGCCCCAGGCCGTCGTCGAGCAGAACGTCACCCTCTTCCCGGTGCTCGTGCGGCTGGACAACAAGGAAGGGCTGCTGCGGCCTGGGATGAACGCGGAGGTCGCCATTGAAATCTCCCGCCGGCGCGACGCCATCACCGTGCCGAACGCGGCGGTGGCGAGCATGCGCGACGCCCGGACCACGGCGGTGGCCGTGGGCGTCTCCGAGGAGGCGGTGCGCGCGGTGATGCGGCCGCCCGGGGGCGGTGGCCAGGGCGGCGGCGCTCCGATGGGCGCGAATGGCCCGGGCGGCGACACGTTGGCGAGCGCGGGGCAGGCTCCGGCGGGCGCGGGCGGCGCGGGCTCGGGTGGTGACGTGGCGGCGAACGCGGGTCCGGCGGGCGGCGCGAACGCCAACGCGGGTGGCCAGGGCGGCGGCGCTCTTGAAGGCGCGGGCAACGCGGTGGCCGGGGCCAACGGCGCGGGTGCGGGAACGACGGTTCCCGCGGGCGGAGGCCGGGGTGGCCGGGGCATGCGCGAGGGCCGGCAGGCGCCGGGCGACACGCGGCCGGGCATCGTCTTCGTGCAGGGGCCGAAGGGGTTGGAGCCCCGGCGGGTGATGCTCGGGCTGAGTGACTGGGAGAGCTCCGAGGTGGTGAGCGGGCTGCAGCCCGGCGAGCAGGTGCTGCTCATCTCCGTCGCCCAGCTCAAGGCGCAGCAGCAGCGCAGCACCGAGCGGATGCGTCAGATGGCGGGCGGCATGATGGGCGCCCCGGGTGGCGGTGGTCGCGGACCGCGGTAGAGGGAGGTCAGGTCATGGGAGAAATCATCCGGGTCGCGTTCGACGCGGTCCTTGCCAACAAGCTCCGCTCGCTGCTGACGATGCTGGGCATCGTCATCGGCATCGCCGCGGTCATCACCATGGTGGCGCTCGGTGAGGGCGCGCAGCGCTCGGTGGCGCAGCGGCTGCAGACACTGGGCACCAACGTCCTCACGGTGCGCCCCGGGCAGGCCTTCCAGGGCGGCCTGGGTCGCGGCCAGGCGGCGATGTCCGTGGACGACGCGGAGGCCCTGCGGGCCAACCCGCGCGCCATCCAGGCCGTCGCCCCGGAAATCGAGGCGCGCTTCCAGGTGGAGTACGGCGCCGCCAACGCCAACCTGTCCGTGGTGGGGACGTGGCCGGCGTACTTCGACATCAACCAGAGCAAGCTGGCGCAGGGCCGCCTCTTCACGGATGCGGAGGACCGGGGCCGGCGGCGGGTGGTGGTGCTCGGCGCGCTGGCCGGTGCGCAGCTCGGCCTGAGGGACTCGTCGTCGCTGGTGGGCGAGAGCATCCGCATCCGCGGCATCCCCTTCGAGGTCATCGGCGTGCTGGCCGAGAAGGGCTCCCAGGGCTTCTCCAACCCGGACGAGAGCCTCTACATGCCCCTGTCCACCGCGCAGTTCCGGGTGATGGGCACGGACCGCATCCGCTCCATCTCCGTGCAGGCGGTGGACGAGCAGTCCATGGACGATGCGATGGCGGAGATCGACCTGACGCTGCGGCGCGAGCACCGGCTGCGCCCGGAGGAGGCGGCCGACTTCAACATCCGAGACCAGGCGTCGCTGCTCACCACGATGCAGGAGACGACTCAGACGTTCTCGATGCTGCTGGCGGGCATCGCCGCCATCTCGCTGCTCGTGGGCGGCATCGGCATCATGAACATCATGCTGGTGTCGGTGACGGAGCGGACGCGCGAGATTGGTCTGCGCAAGGCGCTGGGCGCCACGGGCATGGACATCCTGCTCCAGTTCCTCGTGGAGTCGCTGGTGCTGTGCCTGGCCGGCGGCACCATCGGGCTCTTGCTGGGCGTGGGCGGCGCGTCGGTGCTCCAGAGTGTCATGGGCTGGAGCATGGTGGTGGCGCCCGAGGCCATCATCGTGGCCATCGCCTTCTCCGCCACCGTGGGCGTGTTCTTCGGCATCTGGCCCGCGCGGCGTGCGGCGAGCCTCGCGCCGATCGAGTCGCTGCGGTACGAGTAGTGGCGGGCCGGCCCGCCGCATGTTGGCGGCGGGCCGGGCCCGTGGAACTCAGGGCAGCTGCGGGAAGTGGATGACCCGGCCACCCGGGCCCACGGCCCAGATGTTGGTCGGGGACACCAGGGCGATGTCGCGGAGGGGGCCCGCTGTGGGCGGGGTGTACTGCGTCACCCACGTGTTTCCCAACCCGTTATGACGGTGGATGCGGCCCGCTGCGTCCGTGACGTAGACCGAGGAGCGGTCTGGCGCGCAGACGCTGGTGAAGTTCGTGTTTGCAGGAGGCGTCACGAGGCTCCAACCAGCTCCCTGCCACCTCATCACGAGGTTGTTGTCTCCCACCGCGTAAGCAAGCGTTGGCGAGACCATCCAGACACTCCGGAGGCTGGAATTGCTCGGGCTTCCACCCGTGGGCAGGTCGACGTCGCTTGGAGTAGCTCCTCCGGAATAGGTCTCGAGCTGAGGGACACTTTGCCCATTGCTCTCCTGGCCCACTATGAACAGGCGCGTTCGGTCGAAGCCGTGAGCATCCCTGTAGAGGGGGGCGGGATTGGTGGGACTGTCGGCAGCCCTCACAGGAGCACCGCTCGTCGCCCAGGAGTGGAGCTGACCGCCCTCATCCACCACGTAGAGCGTCATCCCGCTGTCCTCGAAGCCGACAATGCCCGTGGCGTTGTGAGCGCCGGTCAGCGTGTGCTGCATGGAGCAGCCCGTCCCGTCATGCCGGGCCACCTGTCCGCCGCTGCCCGCGAGGAACACGCTCCCATCGCTGCTCACCCAGGCCGCATTCCAGGTGGTGGTAGCTCCACACTGGCCATCGAAGCTCGTGAACGACTCGTTCGCTGCGTTGCGACGGGCGAGGGCACCGTTCGCTCCGGCAATCCATACGGGATAGCCGCTGACGCTGGCCTTGCTGATGGCCACGGTGTTCCAGTCGCGCCCATTGAGAGCGGAGTCCGTTACCGGGTTCCACCCTGCCCCCATGCACACGTTGCCTTCATCCGAGTTGACGTTGCAATTGTTGTCACGGAAGTCGCAGACCTCTGTGCCACCACCCCTGTTGTATCGGTCGGTATCGTCGCAATCCGTGTTGCTGGTCGCGGAGCCAGCAGGAGGCATTGTCGGAGAACACGCGACCTGCGCCTGAGCGCCAGAGAGCGCGTCTCCATCGCCATCCACGTCGGGGGTGTAATAGGTGGTCCCCGTGGGCGCGTTGCAGCGGGTGTCGTCTTGCGCTTCGTTGCACACGTAGATGCCTGGGCAGGAAGCACCACAGGTGGCACCCAGCCGTGTCGGGCCGCTCTTGAAGGGCTCATCCTCGCCGTTCACGCAGTTGTCATCCACGCCGTTGCACTTCTCCGGGACGCCAGGATTCACCGCGGCTTCCGCATCGTTGCAGTCGAAGACGGCGGTGGGCGCCACGTAGCCCGCGGGCTGCATGCAGCCGGTCATCGTGGTGTTCGCGAGTCCGTAGTTGTCTCCGTCCGCATCCCGGTGCCACGTCTTGTTGAAGCCCTCGTCCGTCCCGCCGCTGCAGTTGTCATCGACTTCATTGCAGACTTCCTGCGCACTGGGATTCACCGCGCTGTTGGAATCATTGCAGTCGACGTTGCTCGACACGTACCCTTCCGGCCTGTTGCACTTCAGCCGTGTGTCCGTCATCGTCCCGAAGCCATCACCGTCTGCATCCCGGTAGTACCTGACAACCGCCAGCCCTTCGTCCGTCCGGTTGTCGCAGTTGTTGTCCTTGTCGTCACACGTCTCGGCCAGTCCTGGCTTGCGTGCGGCGTCGTTGTCATCACAGTCGTTGCTGGACGCAACGTGGTTCTCGGGGGCGACGCAGGCTCGCACCACGGGACCGGCGCCAACTCCGTCCCGGTCGCTGTCCAGGTAGTAGCTGTTCAGCGTCAACCCGTTGTCGATGCCCTCGACACAGTCGTTGTCCACGCCATCGCAGATTTCCTGATTGCCAGGTCGCCTCTCGGCGTTCCCGTCGTCGCAGTCTCCGCTCTGGGCCACGTGCTGCGCGGGCGCCGTGCAGCCCAGCACCACGTCTCCCCCGCCAACGCCGTCACCATCCCCATCCCGGTAGAAGCTGAGCTGTCGGACGGCCGCATCGTTGTCGACGCAGTCCGTGCCGCCCCCGGATGTCGGCACGTAGCCGTCACCGTCGGTGTCCACCGCGCTCAATGCGAAGGAGAACGTCTGCACCCCCGGCGTATCCAGCGTCACCTCTTGCGTCTTGCGCGCCACCTCCTGCCCTTTGCAGTCGCGCTCGTGCGCCGTGGAGATGACCTCCAGCGTTCGGCCCCACTCCTCCCGCCGGAAGATGCCAAAGACCGCCTTGCGCTCGGCGCGCTCCCACACGAGCTGCTCGCCGGTCAGCGACTTGGAAGCATCCGCCTTGTCGCGGACCTGCGTGATGATGCAGCCCGCCTTGAAGTCGAAGGAGACCTCCAGCCGGATGGCGGCCTGGTTCGCGTCAGGAGGGCCCTCGTCCTTCTTGCAGGAGGCGAGGACCAGCAAGGACACCATGGGTAGCATGAAGCGGCGCATAGGGCGGGCAGTCTAATCCCACCCGCCCCCAGGCCTGCCACTTCCCGTCCGGCTAGACCATCCACCAGCCGCCGTAGGGCTGGCGGATGAGGATGAGGTCCCCCGGCCAGTGGTCCTCGTAGACGCGGATGGTGCCCCAGATGGGGTCGATCCAGATGGTCCGCGCCGCGGGCGTGGGGTTCACGTCGCCCTCAACGGGCAGCGTGATGACCGGGGTCCCCTGCCGGTTGATGAACTGCACCGCGGGCATGCCGCCGTCCTCACCGCCAGACAGGCGCAGCAGGTAGAAGTCCGGCGGGAGCGGGGTCAGCTCGGGCATGGAGATGTACATGAAGGCCAGGTCGACGCCGGCCTCGATGTCCTCCGTCAGCGAGGCCCCCGCGAGAACGTTCGGGCCCTGGGTGCTGACCCGGACCTGCTCGCTGTCGAGGTCCAGGCCCATGCTCTGCGCTACGTCGGCGGGCTGCTACACGCACATATAGGACGTATCGTCGATGACGCTGTAGGCCGTCCGCACTCCCGTGCGGAACTTCGGCGAGAAGCAGCTGCATACCTCGGTGCCAACCAGGTTGATGAGCTCTGGCTCGGCGTAATACTCGATGGTGTACGAGCTGGCATTACACCACGTTACTTCCTGCTCCTGAGCGCCGAGCTCGGACGCATCCGAGTCCTCCACCCCGGGGCCGCAGCCGGTCAGCATTCCCACCGCCAGCACTCCACCAATGATTGCCGCGCGCATGTCTTCCTCCTGAGAGTGTATTCGCCATCTAAACCGCAACTGCCGGTTTATACGTGAATGCACGGAGATGGAACTCCCAGGTGGGTCGCCATCGGGCGGGCTCGGCGATATGCATGGGCGCCACCATGAACGTGCTCGTCACCGGGGCCACCGGCCTCATCGGCAACGCCATCGCCCACCGGCTCGCGGAACAAGGCCACCACGTGCGCGCGCTCGTGCGCGATGCCAACAAGGCCGCGCCCCTGCTGCCCGCCTCCGTGGAGCTCGTCCGCGGCGACATCACCGTCCCCGAGTCGCTTCCCTCCGCCATGCGGGGCGTGGAGCGCGTCTTCCACGCCGCCGGCATGCCGGAGCAGTGGCAGAAGGACCCGTCCATCTTCGACCGCGTCAACCGCCAGGGCACCGTCAACGTGCTGCGGGCCGCGCTCGAGGCGAAGGTGAACCGCGTCGTCTACACCTCCACCATGGACGTCTTCGCCGCCCCGCGCGGCGGCACCCTCGTGGAGACGAACATCGACACCGCGCCCAAGCCCACCTGGTACGAGCGCTCCAAGCAGGCCGCCGAGCGCGAGGCCGAGGTCATCCGCCAGCAGGGGTTGGACCTCGTCTACGTCAACCCCTCCGCCGTCTACGGGCCCAGCCCCGTGCACGTGGGCCTCAACTCGCTCTTCCTCCAGGTGCTCAACAAGCAGGCCCCGCTGCTGCCACCGGGCGGAGTCTCCATCGTCTACGTGGACGGTTGCACCGATGTGCACCTCGCCGCCGCCGAGCGCGGTGTCTCCGGGGAGCGCTACCTCGTCTCCGACGAGCACGTCAGCGTCGCGACGCTCGCCCGGGGCATCCTCCAGGCCGCCGGAGGTGGACGCCCGCCGCCCACCGGCCCCACCCTCCTCCTCCAGGCGCTCGCCACCGTCTCGGACCCGCTCGCCCGCGTCTTCGGCTTCACGCCGCTCGTCGCCCCGGGGCAGCTCTCGTTCCTGCTGTGGGACGCCCGCGTGGATGCGAGCAAGGCCCGCCGTGAGCTCGGCTTCCGCCCCACCCCGTTCGCCGAGGGCGTGGCGCGCACCGTCGCCTTCCTGCGCGAGCAGAAGCTCGTCCCCGCCGCCGCCTGAGCGCGGCGGCAGGGCGGTCCGGGCGACGACTACCTGGGGGTCACGCTCTCATTGCTGAGCGACACCGTGGTCGCCGTGCTCGTCACGACGATCTGGTCCGGGTCCTGGGCGGCGCCAGCGCTCGGGGCATCGGAGACCAGCACCAGCTTGTCCCCCACGGTGGTCACCGGGGCCGCCTTGACGCCATCCCCAATCGAAACGCCGTTGAACGGCATCTCGAAGGAGAAGTCGTTGTAGGGCTCCCTGCCGCTGCCCCCGCCGCTCTCGGCGGCATACTTGCACGGGATGTAGCAGTAGTTGCATTCGATGGGGCCTCCCATGCACAGCTTCAGGCACGCCTTCGGGGTCAGGTGCGTGCAGGAGGGGCGGCCGAGGCTCTCGCCCCGGGCGGCGACCGAGCCGCTGGCGAGGCCCTTCACGGAGGCCACGAGCCTGCCCTGCGAGTACAGCAGCGCCGAGTAGGTGGTCGGGTTGCCGTCCGCGTCGACGAAGCTCGCGGTGATGGTCTGCCCGTCCACTCGGCTCGCGACGGTGGCGGTGGCGACGACCTTGCCGTCCGCGACGTGCGTCAGCACCGTCGTGTCCTCGGCCTGACCGGAGGGCTCACAGCTCACGCCCGCGCTCCAGGCGCTGAAGCCCTCGGTGTCGATGGCCACGCCATCCGTGCCCGACGTGCTGGTGGCGTGGACGTTCAGCTCCTTGCTCTGCACCTCCAGCTTCGCGCCACCCACCGCGCAGTGCTTCAGCCCCGAGAACGTGACGCAGTCCTCGGCATGGGCCTGCGAGAGAGGAAGGGCGAGGGCGAAGAGGGCGGCGAGACCGGTCTGGGTCCAACGGCGGAACGAACGCATCAGCAGCTCCTGACACCTGTTCCGGAGGAAATCTCCGGCGGGGGGTGGGCGCCGCGTGTTCACATGCCGTGCCATTCCCACACCGACGCAGCCCGGGAGTCCGCGACGGGCCCGGGCGCGCACTTGTAGCGTGGAGCGTCACAGCGCGACCGGCGCTGTGGCTCACGTCGCTACAACCGCGTCCTCAGAGGTGCTTGTAGAAGAACGTCGTCGCGCAGAACTCGCCGTCGGGCATCAGCGCGTACTTCGGCACGACGCCCACCCGCTGCCAGCCGGCGCGCTCATACAGCCGCTCGGCGTCACCACCCGTCACGGTGTCGAGCACCAGCACCGTCTTGCCCTCGGCGCGGGCCACCTCGTCGAGCGCCGCCATCAGCCGCTGCGCGACGCCGCGTCGGCGGGCCCCTCGGTGCACGAGCATCTTGGCGACGTCCCCGCGGTGGGGCTGGTTCTCGGGCAGTGACGTCATCATCTGCACCGTGCCGATGATGCGGCCCTCCTCGTCCTCGGCGACGAGGAGCACGCGCTCGCCGCGCGCGACGCCCTGGGCCACGCCGCGCCAGAAGGCCACGGCCTTCTCGCGCGTCATCGGCAGCATGAAGCTCACGGAAGCGCCGCCCTCGACGCAGTCGATGAGCACCTCGGCCAGCCCATCGACGCAGGCCTCGGCCTCGTCGGCGGCGACGCGCCGTACCGTCACGTCTCCGGTCATCAGGTCCTCCGGTGGGGAGTGGAAGGCGGGGTCACCAGCGCCACGAGGTAGCGCGCCGGCTTGCGGGTGGGATTCCGGTAGACGATGGGCTGGTCCAGGCGCATGGCGAGGCAGTCGCCCGCCTCCAGGCGCCACTGCGCGTCACCCACCGTCACCTCCATGACGCCGTCAATCACCCAGACCTGCTGTGCGATGTCCGGCTCACGCGGAGCGCTGTCATAGGCGACGCGCTGGCCGGCGGGAAAGACGACCTCCACGAGCTGGAGCGGCGAGCGCGCGGCCGGCGAGAGGTTGCGGCGGATGTAGCCCGAGCCCGGGTCCGTCCACACGGGTTGCTCGGCCGCGCGCGCCACCGGCGAGGGCTCGGCGGCGGGCGCCGGGCTGTCCTCGAACAGCGAGGCGAGCGTCACGCCGAGGCCGGCGGCCAGCTTGTCGAGCACCACGGCGGTGGGACTGCTCTGGCCCCGCTCGATGAGCGAGATGTTCGAGCGGCTCACCCCACTGCGCTCGGCCAGCGCGTCCAGCGAGAAGCCCCGCTCGTCGCGGAGCTCCCGGATGCGACGCGCGAGGCGGGCGTTGATATCCATGGCGTCCAGTATACTGGAGGGCGTCCTCCAGTAAAGTGCCGTGCGTCATCGGCCGTCGTTCGCGCGTAATTCCTGTCGGGTAGTGCCGTGTCCGGGCGGCTCAAAACCTCTCACATCGGCCGGGGTGTTCGAGCGGATTTTCGTGTCAGGGGCCGGAGATACGGTGCGTTTCATCAATTGCTGGTCACGCCCATGACGACACGCGCTCGCTCGACACCTTCTCTCCGGCAGACCTCCACTCCGACCCCGCTTTCCCTCGCGCATGACGGAGTCATCCAACTCCAGACACCCGTTTTCAGGGATGTCGAATATTTGCGACTGAATGATTTCGTCAAAGGCTCACATGCACGCCGCAAGGTGTTCGCGGAGCGCCTCCTCACGCACTTGCATGAGCGAGGATTCTTCTACCTGGAGCGTCCCACCGCGCTGCTGGCGCGAGAGGGGCTGACCGAGGACTTCGAGCACTACGAGGCCGTGTACCAGCGGGCGCTGCTGGAGCACCCGCACCTGGGCGCCCTGATGCACGCGCCCACCGTCTTCCAGACGGGCTACAACGCCACGTGGTACCCGGAGTCGGCGTCGGTGCGTCAGTCCATCGAGGCCTTCATGGCCAAGCCGGCGCTGTGGAAGGACTTCCGCAAGCGGCCCGTGCCCGCGGCGGTGCGCGAGCTGCTGGACGCCTCGGAGCAGGCCTACCGCGCCTGCCACGTCGTCGCGCTCGTGTTGCTGGAGGCGCTGGAGCTGGGCTACGGGCTGCGGCCCGGAGGGCTCTTGCGCCTGTTCCGCAAGCACACCGAGGGCGCGGTGCGGTTCGTGAAGTACCACGCGCCCTGCCCCACCCGTGCGCGGCGCGTGCTGACGACGCACGCCTCCGAGCCGCATGCCGACAAGAGCTTCTTCACCTTCAACCTCGGCGAGTCCCGCCCGGGGCTGCTGTGGCTGGACGGGAAGACGCCGCGCCTGATGCCCAACGGCGACGGGCACTGGCTCGTCACCTCGGGCCGGTACTCGGAGGGGCTCACGCAGCGGCTGGAGCGGCCCGTGCGGTCCTTCCAGCACACCGTCATCAACGACGGCGAGCGCATCGTCATCCTCGGCTTCGTCACGCCCGAGGGCGAGCTGCACGACATCCCGGTGGACGAGTGGCCGCATCCTCCGCTGGCCTCCCCTGCCCGCTCGCGGCGCGCGTCGCGCTGAGGCGTTCCCTCCCGACAGGAGCGCCTCGCGCCATGCCCGCCCGACATCTGTTCTTCTCACCGCATCCGGACGACATCGCTCTCGGCTGTTTCGTGAGCCTCGTCCGGGTGCCCCCGGGCGCGCCCCGGGCCATCGTCACCGTCTTCTCGCAGAGCTGCTGGGAGTTCGTCCTCCCGGTGGTCCCCCAGCGGGCCTTCGCGGTGTCCACGCGGAGGCTGGAGGAGGACCTGCGCTTCGCGTGTGCCCACGGCGCGGACTGGGTGCCCCTCGGCTTCCGTGACACCAGCCTCCGCCTGCCGCCGGGCGCGGAGGACCGCTACCCGTCGGCGAGGGATTCACTCCGGCCCGCGGTGGAGGCCGCGCTGCGGCCCCTCCTGGACGACGAGGCGGTGTGCCATGTCCCGCTGGGCATCTCCGGGCACGTGGACCACCTCCTCGTGCGGGACGCGGTGCTGGCCCTGCGTGGAGGTCCCCGGGGGCTCGTGTTCTACGAGGACCTGCCGTACTGCGAGCGGCACAGCGAGGAGGAGATCTCCGCCTTCGTGCGCGGCCTGGGGCTGAGCCTGTCGCCCTGCCTGCTGGACGTGACGCGCGAGTGGCCCGCGAAGCTGCGCGCCCTGCGGCTGTACGAGAGCCAGATGGAGCCCGCGACGATTCCCTCCGTCGAGCGCCACGCCCGCCGGCTGGGCGCGGGACAGGGCCTGGCCGAGCGGGTGTGGAAGGCGGTGCGGGAATGAGCGGGATGACCTGGGAGGGGCCGCTGCTGGTCCACCTGTCGTTCGAGGCCACGCGGGCGCAGGGCGGCGTGGGCACGGTGCTGGACCAGCTCCTCGCCTCGGCGGCCTACCGTGGCGCCTTCCGGCGCACGCTGCTGGTCAGCCCGCTGGTGCGCCCGTGCGGCGAGGGCAGCTACACGCCGGGCGAGTCGCTGGCGAAGGACCTCGCGGCGCATGGCGAGGTGCTCTACAGCGGGCTCCGGCGGCGCAACCCCGTGGAGCTGTCGCGGCGCCTGCGGCCGGTCGAGGCGCGGCATGGCGTGTCGCTCGTGTACGGGCGGCGGCCCGCGCCCGGAGGGCCGGTGGAGGTGCTGCTGGTGGACCTGACGGACGTGCTCCGCGGCTACCGCGTCTTCATGCCCACCATGCCGCTGTTCCTGGAGCGGCTGCGCCGGTTGCTCGGCGTGGAGGTGCGGCTGGATGTCCGGGCGCCCAGGCCCGCGCCATGGCGCGTGGCCTCGTGGGCCACGCGTGTGCTCCGGGGAGAGCGGCTGGGGGGCACCACGCTCGTCAACCGGCTCTACCGGCATGGGGTGCGGCGCGGCTGGGTGCATGCGCCGCCGCTGGACCATGACGCGATGATGGGCATGGTCCTCGCCGAGCCCGTCTTCGACGCGGTGGAGGCCCTGCGTCCTCCCGGTGGGGCGAGCTGCGTCTTCCTGGCCCAGGAGCACCTGTCCCTGCCGCTGGCGTACAAGGCCCTGCTGGATGGCCGCGCGTGGAGCCGCACCGTGAACTACGCCGGCGAGGTGCGGACGCCTCGGGTGCTCGTGGAGTATGGCGACGCGCCGGGACAGGGGGCCTCGGACAACCGCTTCTACCAGGTGCAGCGCCTCGCGCTCGCCGAGGGACAGACGCTGGACGAGGTCTTCCCGGTGGAGGGCTGGCCGAGCTTCCAGATTCTGCGGCATGGCTCCCTGTGCGATGGAGTCGGGGCCGTCAGCCCTTCCGTCGCGGACGAGCTGCGCTTCGTGGACCGGCGCTTCCGTGCGCGTCCCATCACCGTCATTCCGCACGGCCACCGCGCCGTGGCGACGGACTGGGACGCGCGGCGGGAGAGCCGCGAGCGGGTGCTGCGCCACCTGCGCGAGCGGCTGGGCCATGACTTCCGGCTGGTGCTCACCCGCATCTCCCGCGACGAGGTGTGCAAGGGGTTGCAGCGGGACGTCACCGTCTGCGAGTCCCTGGCGGAGCGGCTCCCGCCGGAGCGCCTGCCCGCGGTGCTGCTCATCATCTCGGAGTGGGACGCGGCCCAGCCCTCCGACAACATCCGCGCGCTGCTGGAGCGGGTGGCGGCTTTCAACGCGCGAGGAACGGGGCTCCACATCCATGCCATCAACCAGGCGACGTGGCCCGCGGGCCTGGACTTCACGCGGGACGACCTGCTGCGCGCCACGGATGTCTCGTTGGGACAGTCCCTCTACGAGTCCTTCGGTCTGGCGCAGCTGGAGCCGCTGAGCTGCGGGGCGGTGTGCGTCATCTCTGGAGTGAGCGGAGCACGCCGCACGCTGGCGGAGCTGTGCGCCGACATGGGCATGTCCGAGCAGGCGCATCCGAACCTCGTGGTCGCGGACTACGCGTCCGAGGAGGACGGTGACCCGTCGTGGACCATCACGCACTGGAAGTCCCTTCGGGCGGATGAGCTCCAGGCGCTGGAGCGGCGGACGGCGCAGCACGTGGCGCGGCAGGTGGTGGAGCGCCTGCCGCGAGACGAGGAGGCCGCTCGCGGCCTGCTGGAGACAGGCCGCCAGCTCGCCGCGCGGATGCAGTGGGAGCCGCTCATCCGCGAGCAGCTCGTTCCCTTCCTCACCGAGCCCCTCCGTGTCGCGGAGGAGAGCGCAACAGGAGCTCGTCCATGAAGGCACGAACCTCCACTTCCGGAGCACCCCCATGAGTTCGTACTCCCCTGTGGCATCAACCATCGTCGTGGCCCATCCCGAGGATGTCGTGCGCCTGTTCAGCACTGTCGCGCCGGGCGCGAGCATCGCGGTGGTGGCCGCCGCCGACGAAGCGAATGACCTCACCCGCCGGGAGCTTCACGCGGTGGGCATGGCGCTCGGGGCGAGGAGCACCCGAATGTTGGCTCTCTCCGAGGTGGGGCCCTGGCTGCGTGAGCAGGCGGCGCTCGGCGCGGTGCGAGTCCATACGCACAGCCCGCAGGAGGACGCGCCACGGCATCGGGAGCTCTGCCTCGCGGTGGGCCGCGCGGTGAACCGGCTCCGCGTCCCCGCCCTGGGTGCACGCCCCACAGCCGTCACGGTGCTGGACGACCGCTCCTTCCACCAGAAGCTGGGGTTGCTCAACGCGCTCTACCGCGAGCGCCCCGACGGTGCCGGAGAGGCCTGCACCCTCCCCGTGCGCGATGGCCCCGGCATCGAGGCGTTCTGCGACATCCGCCACGCGGACGTGGTGCGCGCGCTGTCGCTGACGAAGCCCGAAATCTTCACGGAGCTGGAGGACCCGTGGGGCTTCACGCACTCGACCTACGAGCGCGAGCGCTATGCGCTCACGGCCCGGCTCCTCGGGGCACTGGCACGAGAAGGACGCGCGCCGCGGACGGTAATGGACGTGGGCGCGTGCGAAGGCCTGATGACGGAGCAGCTCCTGTCGCTCTTCCCCGAGGCGCACGTGCAGGCGGTGGAGTCCGAGCCGGGCTTCGTCTCGCGCCTGCGCGCGCGGCTGGGCGGCGAGGCACGCGTCCGCATCGTGGACGCCTCCGCGCTGGACGTGCCGCTGGAGGCGGACCTGGTGCTGCTGGCGGAGGTGCTCTACTACCTGCCCATGCCCCAGGGCCGCGAGTTGCTGGGACACCTTCGGGCCGAGCACGTACTGACCTCGTACGGCGGGCCCTTCGCCGAGGAAGTCCACGCGGACCTGCGGGCGCTGGGGTGGAAGACGGTGGCCGCGGACTCGCTGCCCGGGCGCATCGAGCCCATGGACGGCGTGTCCAGCCCGCTCCTGGTGCGTCGCGCGGGGACCCAGGTCCGGCTCTGGGCCCGGTGAGCTTCAGGGCTCCGCGGGAAGCAGCGGCCCCCGGAAGAGGATGGCTCCGGGGAGCGGGCGATAGCCGAACGTCTCGTTGAGGTGACGGATGGGCGCGTTGTCCAGGTGGTTCTCCGTGACCACCCGCTGGAAGCCGGCCCGCTGCGCACCGGCGAGCTGGGCCCGCTTCAGCGCGCTGGCGATGCCTTGCCCCCGCCACGCGCGCTTCACTCCCGTGAGGCTGTGGAAGGCGATGCCGCGCTGGCCGCGCTGGAGCACCGCGTAGCCCACGACCTCGTCGCCATGCAGGGCGATGAACGTCAGGTCATGCGTGTGGGGAGGGCGGTCCAGGTCCGTCGCCAGCCACTCCTCGAAGGAGCCCACGGCGTCCGGCCCCTCACCGGGGATGTCCGCGATGGCCTCCTGCGCCACCGCGTACATCCCACGCAACAGGTCCGGCCGCTCGGCGCGCGTGACGATGTGGATGCCCGGTGGCGGGCACACCTCCGGGAGCACGAGGCCTTCCAGCTCCAGCATCAGCTCGGTGTGCCGGGCCTGCTCGCGGTAGCCCCGGTGCTCCAGGTATCGCAACGCGTCCTCCTGGGACTCGTAGGCCTCCACCTCCAGCGAGTCCGCCCCGAGCCGCCGCGCCTCCGCCGAGACGGCGTGGTGGAGCGCCGTGCCCAGTCCCCGCCGCCGGTGCTCGCTCCTGACCCACAGGCCGGTCACCGCGCACGACGCCTCCCCTTCCCCACTGGGAGGCTGGAGGAACGCGGCACCCACGGCCTGTCCGTCCACACGCAGCACGTACTCCGTGCGGCCCTGGGCGCGGCTGCGGTAGCGGGCATCCTCGAACGAGAGCACGCCCCAGACATCCACCTCGTTCACGATGTCCACCCAGTCGCGCAGGGCGGCGTCGTCCTTCACGGTTTCAATGAGGGGCGGGCTCAAGAGCACTCGCTCTTCTACCGTGAACCCACGGCCTTGAGGTACGGGAACGCCGGAATCGTGAGCTGCAGGCGCGCACGCTGGACGGTGCCGAAGTGGGTCGGCAGGCCGAGCTCGGAGAAGACCTCGCCCATGACCCGGGGCCGGTCGAAGCGCTCGTACAGGGCCCTCACCGCGTCCTCCGGCGCGGAGGCCGGGTGCGCGATGGACTTCGACGACAACCGGAAGCGCCCGTCCTGCCCCCGGATGTAGCTCTGCTGCATCGTGCTCGCCCGCTCGAAGGTCGTCTTGAGGAACGCGTCATTCAGCTGCTGCTCCGACTTCCGGGGCAGCAGCGAGTCCTGGCGGCGCAGATAGAACCAGAGCATCGGCGACTTCTCGTGCATCAACAGGTTCGACACGCGCCACCGGTCCAGGTCCGGCATGGCGTCGTAGACGCGCTGGATGTCCGGGTCCGTGAAGCCCATCTCCCAGAAGATGCTCTCGGCGCGGTACTTCGCGTAGAGGCTGATGCAGGGCCGCACCAGCTCCAGGTTGCAGCCGCCCGCCATGTCGGCCAGCGAGTCCACCGTGTAGCTGTGCTCGACCGGGTTGATGAGCAGGTCCGCGAAGTCCGACTCCTCCCAGTCGCGGTGGCGGCTGATGAACCGCGCCATCGTGTTGTCGACGGCGAACCCCGCCGCCAGCCGCTTCGCCACCGCGTAGTCGTTGGACGACAGCCCCTGCGTCATCAGCCGGATGGCCTTCTGGAAGGCGCTGGTGATCGTCCGGTGGAAGCGGTTGTACACGAGCAGCTCCATCAAGCCGTCGCGCTTGAGGGCCCGGGACAACCTCGCCAGCGCATGGGCCGGCTCGTAGGTGTGGTGAATCACGCCCGTGCAGACGATGAAGTCGAACTGCTCCACGTAGGGCGCGTCGTTGATGCTCTCCAGCCGCAGTTCGAGGTTCTTCACGCCCAGGTCGGCCGCGTTGGCCGCGCAGATTTCAATCGACTTCGTCGACAGGTCCGTGCCGAGCACCTTCGCGTTCGGGAACAGCAGCGCCGTCAGGAGCGCCTGGTTCGTGCCGCAGCCCGCCACCCAGATGTTGGCGTCCCGGGGCACGGCGGTGTGGCCGAAGTCGCCCACCTCCTGGCTGACCAGCGTCCGCTCGAAGTCCGGGTCCTGGAGCGTGTCGAACTTCGACGAGTTCCACGGCCACGGGAAGCGGCTGTAGAACTCGCCGACCTTCTCGTCCACGGAGGTGATGGACTCCGCGTTGACGAGGTTCTCCTCGTCGCTCTTCTTCGTGGCCGCCGCGGGCGTCGTGCTCGCTCCAGGCCCCGGAATGAACCGGGGGAGCGGCGCCTCCTCCGTCCTTGCGCCCGTGGCGATGCGAATCTCCGCGTTGGCCCGCGCCTGCTCGATGCTCCGGGCCAGCGCGGCGACGGTCCGGTTCTCGAAGATGCTGCGCATGTTCAGGTCCACCCCGAGCGCCTCGCGAATCCGCAGGATGATCTGGTTCGCCAGCAGCGAGTGGCCGCCCATCTCGAAGAAGTCGTCGTCGACGCCAATCTCCGCGAGCCCGAGCGACCTGCGCCAGATGGCCGCGAGCTCCGTCTCCGTTGGCGTGCGCGGCGGCGCGGACATGCTCCGCATCCGTGCCTTCACCTCGTCGAGCCGGGGCAGTGCCTTCGTGTCGACCTTGCCGTTGGGCGTGAGGGGCCACCGAGCAACGTGGACGAAGTACTGCGGGAGAAGCTCCTGGCTCAGCTGCGTCCCCAGGAAGCTGCGGAGCGCGGACGCGTCGATGGCCTGCTCCGAGGCGTAGTAGGCGATGAGCGCGCTGGCGCCCGCATCCGTGCCGAGCAGGACCACGCTGTCGCGCACCGCCGGGTGCCGGTTCAGCAGGCTCCTAAGGCCCTCCAGCTCGACGCGGTGGCCGTTGAACTTGATCTGCGAGTCGTTCCGGCCCTCGAAGCCCAGGCGTTCGCCGGGCAGCCAGCGCGCGAGGTCTCCTGTCCGGTACAGCACCGCGTCCTTCTCGAACGGGCTGGGGACGAAGCGCTCGCGGGTCGCCTCCGGGTTGCCGAGGTAGCCCAGCGCCAGACAGTCTCCGCCGAGGTACAGCTCGCCCGTCACGCCCTCCGCCACCGGAGTCAGGCGCTCATCCAGCACCCAGGCCCGGGCGTTCGGCGCCGGCCGGCCGATGGGGACGAAGTCCTGGACATCCGAGCCAGGGTTGAACCGGTGCACGATGCACCCCACCGTTGCCTCCGTGGGGCCGTACTCGTTGAACAGCTCCAGCCCGGGGCCGAAGCTCTCCAGCGCCTGCCGCGCCAGCCGCGTGTCCAGGCTCTCGCCGCCAACGATGAGCCGCCGCACCCGGCTGCCCGGATGCTTGCGCGTGACGAGCAGCGACAGGTGGCTGGGCGTGAGCTTCACGGTGTCGACACGGTTGTCCTCGATGGCGTCCATCAGCGCCGCGCCCGCCGAGGAGCCCGGATAGGCGATGAGCGTTCCACCGGAGACGAGCGGCACGAAGAGCGACGTCACGGTGAGGTCGAACGCCAGGGACGAGTACAGCGGGAACGTTGCGGCGTCGTTGCCCACGTACAGCTCGCGCGCCCACCCGATGTAGCTCGCGAGCGCGCGGTGGGGCACAAGCACGCCCTTGGGATTCCCCGTCGTGCCCGACGTGTAGATGACGTAGGCGGCGTCTTCGGGAGAGACGTGGGCTTCAGCGTCAGACGGCGCGCTGTCGTGCCCCGTGGGAGAGATACAGCGCACCGGAAGCCCACGCAGACGCTCGCCGAGCTCGGGCTGCGTGAGGACGAGGGACACCCCGGCGTTCTCGATGACGAACTTCGTGTAGTCGAGCGGCCGCAGCGGCTCCAGGGGCACGTAGGCGGCGCCAGCTTCGAGACACCCGAGCACCGCGATGACCAGCTCGATGGAGGGTGTGAGGAGGATGCCGACCCGGGAGCCGGGCCCCACGCCTTGTCGCCGGAGCGTGGCCGCCAGGGCCCGCGCGCGCGCCGACAGTTGCTCATAGGTGACGCTCGTGTTGCCGGAGGCCACCGCGACCGAGCTGGGGGTTCGCTTCGCCTGCTCGGCGAAGAGCCGGTGGACGGGCTCGGGACGGGCGAAGCGCGGGTGCTCTCTCTGGGTCGTCATGCGTGCGGCTCCACGAAAATGGGTCGGTATCGATAACGACGGGGGGCGGACTTCTTCCCGGGCCAGTGCCTCCGAGCGCATCATTCCTCCCGCCCCGCGAAGGGGTGAAGTCGCACCGCCCTGTGAGAGCCCCCACCCATGCGCCTCAGACATCCCCTCCTGTCCGTCCTGGCCGTGTTGTTCCTCGCCGTCCTCCCCCGGTGCGCGCCGCCGGACACCGCCGACGCGCCCTCCCCCGTCTCCGAGTCCTCCCAGGCCCTCACGCCGGGCGGCGGGCTCCGGTTCATGACGTACAACATCAAGCACGGTGAGCTGAGCAGCCTCGACAGCATCGCCAGCGTCATCCGGGGCCAGGCGCCGGACCTCGTTGCGCTCCAGGAAGTGGATGTCCTCACCAACCGCGCCGGCAAGGTGGACCAGGCCGCGCGGCTGGGACAGCTCACCGGCATGAATCACGCCTTCGTGCCGTCGCTGCTCAGCTACGACGGCGGGCAGTACGGCCTCGCCGTGCTGTCGCGCTACCCCATCCGCTCCGTGCAGCGCATCCCGCTGCGCTCGGCCGCCGAGCAGCGCGTGCTCGGGCTGGTGGAGGTGGAACTGGACGCGACGCACGTGGTGCCCGTGGCCGTCACCCACTTCGGCACCACGGGCGCGACGGAACGTCTCAACCAGGCCGACGACGTCAAGGCCGCCCTCGCTGGGAAGCCGTGGGCGCTGCTCGGCGGAGACCTCAACGCGTCCCCTTCCGAGTCCGGCATCACCAGCTTGAAGACGCTGCTCACCGACGCGTGGACGCGCGGCGGCTCGGGCAATGGCTACACCCATGACGCGAGCTTCCCCACGCGCCGCATCGACTACCTCTTCCTCGGCTCCGGGTGGACGTCACCCGTGACGGCGGCCGTCGTGGGCGCGTCGTCCCAGTCGGACCACCGGCCCGTGGTGGCCACCCTCATCCTTCCCTGGAGCCAATCGCTCTTCGGTGACCGCGCGCCCGCCAACCCTGTCGAGGAAGCCGACACCCGCGCCGTCGAGCTGGGCGTGCGCTTCCGCAGCAACGTCCCCGGCACCATCACGGCGCTGCGCTTCTACCGGGGCACGGGCAACGCGAGCGGCTATGTCGCCCGCCTCTGGACGGGCACGGGCACCCTGCTGGCCCAGGTTCCCGTGAGCGACGGCCGCATCCCGGGCTGGCAGGAAGTCACCCTGCCCACGCCCGTGCCCATCAGCGCCAACACGCTCTATGTGGCCTCGTACTACACGTCCAACGGCCGCTTCGCGCGAGACCCCTCCGGCCTCGCGAGCGCCGTCACCAGTGGCAACCTGACCGCCCCCGCCAGCGCGAGTGTGGGCGGCAATGGCGTGTATGCCTACGGTTCGGGCGGCTTCCCGTCCAGCAGCTACAAGGACACGAACTACTGGGTGGACGTCCGCTTCGTGCCGTCGCCCTGAGCCGGTGCGCTCGCGCCGCTTCGAAGGTGAGGCGGCGTGGGTGGCCTGCGATCTGACGGGGCAATTCCAGACATGGGAGTGCGCCGCAAGTGCCACTACGGCAACAAGTCCCAGCGGGGCACCGAGGTTGGCATTCGCTGTCATCGAGAAATCGAGAACCCGGACACCGTCACGCTTCCCTCTCGCCATCCTTGAAGGAGCTGAGTGCGAGCGATAGAAGGCGCGGCGCCATCTGAAAGACAGATGGACCCAAACTGAATCAGGGGCAGACCCATGCTGAAGCGATTGTCGGTGGTGTTGGCGGTGGTTGCGCTGGCCGCCTGCGGAGACGTCCAGGAGCAGGAAGACGCAGTGCAGACCGAGGAGCTCGGCGCCACCGAGTCGGCGCTGAGAGTGTGCTCCCTCTCGTGTCCGAGCGGCTACTACCCGACGTGGTACGGCTGCGACTACAGCTGCGGCGGCTCGTGCAGCTTCGGCTCGAATAATTCGGTGAACTGCGAGCCCATCGGTGGCTCGTTTACCCAATGCGGTCTTTCATGCCCGAACGGCTGGCACGTGACGTACAAGTCGTGCACCTCCTCCTGCGCCGGCTCGTGCAGCTTCGGCTCGTACAACCAGGCGCACTGTGAGCCCAACATCAATTCATTTGATGCGTGCGCCCTTTCATGTCCGACCGGCTGGCGCGTGGAGTCGAAGGCTTGCAGCCCCACCTGCGGCGGCTCGTGCAGCTTCGGCTCGTACAACCAGGTGTATTGCGTGCCCGCCTGACAGGCGAGATGAACACGTAGTGCGTCGAGGTTGGAGGCGCTCCTCGAGTGGCGGCGTTGCACCAGCGACGCCGCCGGGCGCCTGCGCGCACTGGTCGACGAAGCCCGCCCGGGAGCACCCTCCTCCCGGGCGTGCCCGTTCCCCGCGTCAGGGTCCCACGCGCCAGGCATACGCCGCGGGTGTCGCGTCCTGGTTGCCCGCGAGGTCCCTCGCCCGGACCTGGAGCACATGCTCGCCCGGGGCGAGGTTCGCGAAGGTGACGGGGTCGGCGCAGCGGGCGAAGGCGCCGCCATCCAGCGCGCAGTCGTAGAAGACGTTCGTCTCGTTGGCGAAGAAGTCGAAGGTCGCGGTGGCCGGGGCGCCGGTCAGCGGAGGGCCGGAGGCGATGCCGGTCTCCGGCGCCGTCAGGTCGATGTTCCACGAGTAGCGCGCGGGCGACGCGTCATGGTTGTTCATGGGGTCGCGTGCGCGGACGTGGAGCGTGCGCCAGCCCTGGGCCAGGTTGTCGAAGGTGACGGGATTGGTGCACGGCGTGAAGACGCCGCTCATGTCGAGGCTGCACTCGTAGGCGACGCCGGCTTCCGTGGAGCCGAACGAGAAGGTCGCGCTCGAAAGGCGCGTGAGCCCCGGGGGCTTGTTGACGATGGACGTGTCCGGCGGCCCGTTGTTGATGGTCCAGGTGTACGTCGCGGGCGTCGGGTCCACGTTGCCAACCGAGTCCCGGGCGCGCGCCTCCAGGGTGTGCGGCCCATCCGGCAGCCCGGAGAGGACGAGCGGGTCGCTCGCCAGTGCCCAGTCCGAGCCGTCCAGCCGGTACTCGAAGGTGACAGGCGACTCGGGGGAGCTGAAGTCGAACGAGTCCGTGCGCGCCGTGGACAGCTCGGGAGGCTTGTAGGCGAACGCCGTGTCTGGCGGCATCAAGTCCACCGTCCACTGCCACCGAGCAGGATTCGGGCTCCTGTTGCCCGCGGCGTCCACGGCTCGCACCTCCAGCACGTGCGTCCCATCCAGAAGGTCCAGCAGCACGTAGGGCGACCCGCAGGCGGTGTACACGGCGAGGTCCACCCGGCACTCGAACGTCGCGTCCGGTCCATCGGTGGTGAACGTGAACTCCGCGACCCTGCTGCGGGTCCGCTGCATCGGTCCGGTGACGATGACGACCTGCGGTGCCACGGTGTCCACGAGGAAGTGGCGCGGCGGCGACGAGAGGCTGGGATTGCCCGCGCGGTCCATGGCCCGGACCGTTACGACATGGGCTCCATCGACGAGGGGCTGGGTCGCGGTGAATGACCACGTCCCGTTGCTGGCCACCGGGGTGGCGCCCGCGAGCACCAGGTCCAGGTAGACTTCGATGACCGTCCCCGGCTCCGCCGCACCCGCCAGGGTCGGCCTCTGCGTGTTGAGGATGGCGGCCTCCGCCGGAGTGTTCACCACGGGTGCCAAGGGCGATGTCACGTCGATGTGGAAGGTGACCTGGGTGGACGCGCTCATGTTGCCAGCCTGGTCCACGCTGGTGACTTGCAGCACGTGACTCCCTTCCGGGAGGTCCATGGGCGCCACGAAGCTCCATGCTCCCTGCGAGGAGGCGATGACGGTCTGCGACATCGGGATTGCATCCAGCGAGAAGCGCACGAGGGTTCCGGGCTCCGCCATTCCCTGAAAGATCGGCCGTCGCGTGCGGAGGAACGCATCCTGCGCGGGAGCGGTGATGACAGGCGCCACGGGGACGAGCCGGTCGACGACCCAGTCGTAGACGGCCGGGGTCGGGTCCACGCCGCTCGTGGTACGGGCCCGGACCAGGAGCCGGTGCGCGCCATCGCTCGGGGTGGTCACGGTGAACGGGTTCGGACAGGTGGCGAAGGTGGGAGCGTTGTCGACCCTGCACTCGAACCACGCGCCTTGCATGTTGGACTGGAACGTGAAGGTCGCCGACGCGGAGTTGGAGAGCGGCAGAGGCCCGGACACGATGTCGGTCTCCGGCTCCGCCAGGACGACGTTCCAGGTGTACGTGGCCGGCGTCCCGTCCACGTTGCCCGAGGCGTCCCGCGCCCGGACCTCCAGCCGGTGGCTGCCCGCGGTCAGCTCGAAGTAGGTGGAGTTCTGGGAGCAGACGGTGAAGGCCGGCGCGCCATCCAGCCGGCACTCGTAGCGCACGTTGGCCTCATTCGACTGGAAGAAGAAGGTGGCCGAGGAACCCGTCTGCCCGGCGGACACGGGGCTGAGCACCGTGTCGGGCGCGGTCGTGTCGGTCGTGTTGTAGGACCCCGTGAGCGTCACGCTGCCTGTGGGAACGCTTCCGTCCGCGCGCAGGAGCGCCACATGCCAGAGCCCGGAGCCGGCGTTGCTGAGCTGGCAGAGCGAGTCGAGCGTCGTGGGGTTGTGCAGGCAGTCGTACTGAGTCGTCGTGGGAGGCGCCTCGCGCCGGACATACAGGCCGGACCCTGAGTGGGTGCGGACGGCGCGGACCGTGAGCCTGTTGACCGGCTGGGGGACCTCGAACATGCACCGGAAGTCGGAGCCCGCGTCCCCGCTCAAGATATGGGCCACGCCGTTCTGCAGCACGCAGGTCGGCTCCTCGCGGCACACACTCAGGGTGGCGCCCGCGTAGGAGTCGAAGCCCAGCACCATCACGTGCCACGTCCCGGAGGCGGAGGTGGACACCGCGCAGGCCTCGTCGTTGCCCGTCCCGAACGGAGCACAGTCGTAATCCACGTCGGTGGGCGGCTCGTCGCGACGCACGTAGAGGTCCGCGTCGCCCGTTCCTCCCCCGAGCCGGAACGTGACGCCGGATGGGCCCGCCGGGAGGTCGAAGGAGTAGAAGCGCGCATCCCCGGGCTCTCCGGAGAGGTTGCCCACCGTCTGGCAGCGCGGCGGAAGCGTCGGGAGGCTTCCTCCGTCGCTGAGGAGCGCCTCGGGCACGGACGCCTTGCCCGCCATCAGGGCTCCCGTCTCACGCCATTCTCCGGTAGCCGAGGGCTCCAATGGGGACGAGGACTCCTGCTGACAGGCACCGAGCAGGAGCAGCACGCCGAAGAGCGCGAACAACGGACGCGACAGACGAGTCATGGAACCTTCCGGCATCTACGGGAGGAAGAAAGGGAAGACGGGCGCCCCCGGGCCAGGGAGCGCCCGGCCCGGGAGGCTTTGTTGGCGGGGCGTGCGCTAGCGGCGGGCCGCCGTCTTGCGCGCCGGGTCGTTGAGGTAGTCCTGGTGCCAGGCCTTCGGCAGGCGCGCGAGCAGCTCGCCCTTGTCGGGCCGCCGCCGCTCCAATTGGTCCTGCATGGAGCTGTCACCCACCAGGTAGCCGTTGGCGAAGAAGGTGCGCTGCCGCTCGCCGAGGCGCGTCAGCTCCGCGTCCGTGCCCAGGGTCAGGTTGTAGACCTGACCCTCGGAGGCCACGCGCTCGACGGCGGCGAGCGTCGTCACGCCACCGCGAGCGCGTACCCGGTCGCCTCGCGTCAGCGCCTCGGCGGCGACGACGCGCCCGTCCTCGGTGACGAGCGGATGCTTCGCGGTGACGCGCACCTCGCGGCCGCTCGCGTCGCGCAGCAGCACCAGCGGGCGCGACTCGCCACCACGAGACACGGTGTTGACCGTCAGCACGAGGCCCGCGTCATCGGCGACGACCCGGTCGCCCACCTTCACGTCCTGCACGGGCACGCTCTTGCCGTCCGCGCGCAGGATGCCGGTGCCCTCGGCGAGGCAGCTGAACTTGAAGTCGATGACGGGCTCGTAGAGCAGGAAGCCGTGCCGCCGCTCCAGGACGCGGTTGCCGCGCGAGTCCCGCTTCCCGCAGTCCGCGCGCACGGCGATGTCCACCGCGAGCGCCACGTTCTGCTGGTTGCCCAGGCAGTTGGGCCCGAAGCTGACCAGCGTGCTGAAGGAGCCGGAGGGGCTCGGCATCATCGGGAAGCCGCTGACCTCCAGCGTGGAGCCGGGGGGGATGTTGCGCGCCTGGCACCGGCCGCCGGTGTCCTTCAGGATGAGGGACGCGTTCGAGTACGTATGGGAGAAGATGGTGCACGCCCCATTCGACGTGCTGCCCGGGGAGAACGTACCGGCCAGCGGCACGTAGAGCTGGCTCATGTTGTACGAGGGCGCCGCCGCCCAGTAGTTGCCGCTCGCGAGCCAGCGGTTCTTGTTCTTGGACTCGGTGCGGTCCACTGCGGCGACGCCGGTGGGGTTCACCCCACCGCTGCGGCCGTACAGGACGAAGTCCCCCGTCTCCGGGTCCAGGATGCCGGAGGCGTAGTCACAGTCCAGGTGACTGCCGGAGACGGCGCCGCGCTCCAGGCAGACGCGGATGGCGTTGTCCGACAGCTCCTCGCCGATGAGCTCGCGGGGATGGTCGAGGGTGATGGCCTCCGAGGTGAGCGCGGGCGCGACCTCCTGCCCCACCGCGGTGCTGACGCTCTCGCCGGTGGCGTCGTTGAAGGCGAGCACGTACGAGTCGACGTAGAGCTGCCGCCCCGAGGCCAGCGAGAAGGTGTGGTTGGCGGACCCGCTGCTGAAGAACGTGCCCCCGGCGTACTCCTCCGCCGAGCTGCCGCCCACGTGCTGGAACACCGTGCCGTCCGCCGTCGTCTCGTAGACGGCCACGTCCGCGTAGACGTAGTCCGCCCCGCCGACGCACGAGGCCAGCGTCTTCGCGTCCACCACGATGCTGCCCTGCCCCGCGCTCTTCAGGATGGGCAGCAGGTGGCCGCACCACTCGTCATCCAGTTCCAGCGCGGCCCTGGCCGTCTTCAGCCCGCGCGTGGGCGCCCCCGTGGCCAGCGCCTTCGCACGCTCCAGGCGCGAGAAGAGTTCCGGGGAGTTCTCGGGCGTGTTGCCCGCGGCACGCAGCCGGTTCATCACCGAGCGGTACTGGGCCGGGTCGGACAGGTCCAGCCGCACGGGCTGGCCCTCTCGCTCCAGGAGTTTCGGCGCCATGCTCCGGGCGTCGGCTTCCAGTCGGGGCTTGTCGGCCAGGGCGTCGGCGGGCGCGGTCTGCTTCCGGCCCTCGGGGCTGCACCCCGCGCCCAGCAGGCCGGGCGTGGCGACGAGCAGCAGCAGGGGCCAGCCCAATGCGATGCGAGTGCTCATGCGTGTGTGCTCCGGTGGTGCCGGGTTGCCCGCCACGGCTCGAGCCAGCTCTCGTCATGAGAGCGCCCGCCGCGGCGCGAACCTCCCGTCCGGGAAGCACCCCGGCCCACGAGGCAGACCTCTGGACGGGAACGCCCGGCACCTCCCCGGACCACACCGCTTCGCGATGTGACCTCGACGTTCCGTCTCATACTCAGTGTATGAGATAACGTTGACTGTTTGAAATAGGCTTTCTCGATTTACACGACTGGCACAAGTTAGCAGCGGGATTGCAGGCGCAACCCGGGTGCTCACATGTCTCACTTGTGGAGCGCCAGCCCCTTCACGGCCTTGTCGACCTGCTTCCGGTCGCCGCGCACGGCGAGGCCCACGAGGTCGAGGTCCTCCGGATTCTCGGCGCGGAGCGCGGCGCGGTTGGCCTCGTCATGGCCGGTGGAGAACATGGCTCCGACGTAGACGGAGGCGGACAAGC
Organism: Pyxidicoccus fallax; assembly: GCF_012933655.1. Lineage (GTDB taxonomy): Bacteria > Myxococcota > Myxococcia > Myxococcales > Myxococcaceae > Myxococcus > Myxococcus fallax. The sequence goes on from NZ_JABBJJ010000033.1 coordinate 32,074, forward strand.
CGCGTTCAACGGCGGCGCGATGCGCGTCCTGGAGCTGTGCGCGCGTGGCGCTGAAGACGAGCATCGGCTGACCGAGCAGCCGGGTGTAGCGCCTCCCCGCGGCGTCCTCGTAGGGCTCGCCCAGGGCCTCCGGCGCCGACGCGGCGATGCCGGTGGCGAGGAAGGCGGTGACGTTCAGCTTCTGCCACGTGGCGAGGTCGTCGCGCACGATGAGCGCGACCTTGGTCGTGAAGTTCTCGGGCATGGTCCTCTCCGCTGTTGGAACGCATCGTCAGCGGGGCGAGGACCTCCCGTCTGGAACGTTCGTGCACATCGCGCGGTAGGCGGCCGGGGTCAGCCCGAAGGCCCTGCGGAACCAGCGGCCCAGGTGACTCTGGTCGGCGAAGCCTACCGCGGCGGCGACCGAGGCAGGGGACTCTCCCCTGGCGAGCCGCTGCCGAGCGGCGGTGAGCCTCAGCTGCACGAGGTACGCGTGCGGCGGCAGCCCATAGGCCTTGCGGAAGGCCCGCGACAGCTGGAAGCGGTCCGCGCCGCAGCGCCGGGCGAGCTCGTCCAGCCCGACGTCGTCCTCCATCTGCTCACGCAGCAGCTCCCGGGCGCGGCGCGCGGCGCGGGTGGCCTGCTCCCCCACCCTGACGACGCGGGACGCGCCGAGGTGCGGATTGAGCGCCGCCGCCAGGGCATCCAGCGCCTCGTCCCTCGCGAGCCGCGCCTCCGGCAGGTGCAGCGTCCAGAACGCCCGGAGGATGGCCGTCGCGAGCCGGGGTTCATCATTGAGGATGGCGCGGAAGCCGGCCGGGTGGCTCGGGAAGCTTCCGTCCGCCGCGCGGGTGCAGCTCTGGATGAGCCACGAGGGTCGCAGGTAGAGCATCACGTACGTGAAGCCCTCCTCGCCCCGGGCTTGCCCGTCATGAATCTCGCCGGGCTCGATGAGGATGACTCGGCCCGGGGTGCTGCGGTGGACCGCCCGCCGGCACGAGAACTCCTGGAGCCCCTGCTCCGTCACGCCGACGAGGTACTCGTCATGGAAGTGCGGGTCATAGGCGTGGCCGTTGAAGTGGGCCCGGATGGTCTCGATGCCGGTGGACGCGTCGTGGGACAGGTCCACCCAGTCCTGGCCGGGCTCGTGGCGGCGTCTCATGGGGCGCACGCGTGCTCTCACCTCACCGCCGGAACCGCGCGGCGGCCTCCCGCTCGTAGGCATCGACGTCATGGTAGTAGCGCTCGACGTCGGCGTGCATGGCGGGCTGGGTGTAGACCTCCGGACGCGGGTGCTCGATGACGTCCACGATGACCTTCGTGGCATCCTCGACGCTCTGGGCACCGGGCAGCACGCGCGAGTCCGGGCCTCCGCCGAGCGCGTTGGTGCCGAACTCGGTGGCGACGACGCCCGGCATCACCACCGTCACCATGATGCCCGGGTGCGACTGCCGCAGCTCCATGCGCAGGCACGCGCTGAGTCCGTTGAGCGCGTGCTTCGCAGCGCTGTACGCCGAGCGGAAGGGCGCGAGCGGCAGGCGCGCCAGCCCGCTGGAGATGTTCACCACCTGCCCCGCGTTGCGCGACTGGAAGTGGGGCAGCACCACCTGCATCCCGTAGAGCGCGCTCTTCACGTTGTCGCGCCACATGGAGTCCATGTCCTCGTCGGTCAGCTCCATCACCGAGCGGGTGATGCCGCGCCCCGCATTGTTCACCCAGACGTCGATGCGGCCGAAGCGCGCCAGCGCCGCGTCGCGCAGCCGCTCCATGTCGGAGCGCCGGGTGGCATCGGTGACCACGGTGAGGGACTCGCTCCCCGCGCGGGCCGCGGCGGCCTTCAGCTCCAGCTCGCGGCGAGCGGCCAGCACCAGCTTCGCGCCCTTCGCTCCCGCCTGCCGCGCCAGCTCCGCGCCGATGCCCGCGCTCGCTCCCGTGATGACGATGACCTTGTCCATGAACGCTCCCGCTCCTGAGTGAGCCAATGGCTGGAATGTAGTCCCGCGAGCCGCCCCACACGGGGGGCGAAGACGCTCACCCGGACGTGCGGACACGACCTCTGTCCATTACTCACTCCGGCGCCCGCTCGCAGCCCTTCGCCGTGGTACCCTCCCCTCGCGCTTCACTCGTGGGACCTGCCCAATGCCGTTCCGGTTTTCCTTCTTCGCGATTTTCATCGGGCTCGCCGCCGTCTTCGGCCACGTGTACCTGTACCGCCGGCTGGCCCGGCCCCTGCTGCACGGTCGCCTGCCGAGGCTCCTGGCCAAGGTGGTGCTCGTCCTGCTGACCCTCGTGCTGGGCTTCCGGCGCACGCTGCTGGACGCGCTGCCGGAGGGGCTGGAAGGCCCGCTCACCGTGGCGACGTACTCGTGGATGGGCGTGGCGCTCTGCCTCGTCATCGCCCTGCTCACGGTGGACGGGGCCCGCGGGCTCGCCGCCCTCGCCCGGCGCGTCCTCCCTCCCCCGAACCCTTCCGAGCGGGCGGCCCCCTTCCGGGCCACGACTCCGGACGTGGCGCCCGTTCCCGCGCCGGCTGTCGACGAGGACCGGCGCCGCTTCCTCGCGCGCACGGTGGCGGGCGGCGCCTTCGTGGCGGGCGGAGGGCTGGCCGCGTACGGAAGCTGGCGGGCCTTCGCTCAGCCCCAGGTCACCGAGCTGGCGGTGCGGATTCCGAAGCTGCCGAAGGCGCTGGACGGGCTCAGCATCGTCCAGCTCACGGACATCCACGTGGGCCACTTCATCCAGCGGCGCTTCATGGATGAGCTGGTCCGTCAGGCCAACGCGCTGAAGCCGGACCTCTTCGCCATCACCGGAGACCTGGTGGACGGCGACGTGCCGTCGCTGGGCCCCCATGTCGCCGCGCTGCGGGACTTGAAGTCGCGCTACGGCAGCTTCTTCGTCACCGGCAACCACGACTACTACTCCGGCGACGACGAGTGGACGGCGTTCCTCGAGTCGCTCGACATCCAGGTGCTGCGCAACCGGCACGTGCGCATCGGCGACGCGGGCGGCTCGCTGGACCTGGTGGGCGTGGACGACTGGAGCGGCGGCCGGCGGCGGAACAAGCCGGGCTATGACCTGGACAAGGCGCTCATGGGGAGGGACCCGGACCAGGCCGCGGTGCTGCTCGCGCACCAGCCGGCGAACTTCAAGACGGCGGCGGAGCGCGGCGTGGACCTGCAGATTTCGGGGCACACGCACGGCGGGCAGCTCGTGCCGATGACGCTCTTCATCGGCCTCGCCTGGGAGCACTCCGCGGGGCTCTACCGGCACGCGGACTCGCACATCTACGTGAGCCGCGGCTGTGGCTTCTGGGGCCCGCCCATGCGCGTGGGCAGCCCGCCGGAAATCGTGAAGCTCGTGCTGACGACGTGACGCCCCGGGGCCCTCAGGCCTGGGGCTCCAGCTCCACCCGGTGGAGCGCCGCGCCCGTCAGGTCGTGCAGGGCCACGGTGAGCGCTCCGCTCTTCCCGTCGATGCGGACGCTGCCGAAGTACTGCTGCCCGTCCCAGGGGGCCGCGTTCATCACCGTGGCGGGGCGGTGCCAGCGCACCTCGGGGCCGAAGGTGTCGTCCAGCGGGTTGGGGCCGAAGGTGCCCGCGTGCAGCGGCCCCGCGACGAACTCCCAGAAGGGGTCGAAGTCGCGGAAGCGCGCCCGCTCCGGGTGGTAGTGGTGCGCGGCCGGGTAGTGCACGTCCGCCGTGAGGAAGAGCACGTTGCGCACCCGCCGGGCCTTGAGGAAGGACAGCAGCTCGGCCAACTCCAGCTCGCGGCCCAGCGGCGCCCCGGGGCCGTTGGCCCACGCCTCCATGTGCTGGGGGCCGTCCGGGACGATGAGCCCCAGGGGCATGCTGGTGGCAATCACCTTCCACGTCGCGGTGGACGCGGCCAGGGCCGCCTTGAGCCCGTCGAGCTGCGCGCGGCCCAGGAAGACGGACTCCGCGCCGGGGCGCTCCTGGCGGTTGATGGTGTTGGGCCCGCGGAAGGCGCGCACGTCGGGGATGAAGATGTCCAGGTGCGGGCCGTAGGCGAGCTGGCGGTGGATGCGGCCCTCGGCGCGCGCGGCGCCGCCCACGGGGGCGTACTCGAAGAAGGCCTGCCGCGCCCGAGCACCCAGCACGCCCGCGTCCGACACCTGCGTGTAGCGCGGGTCATCCGCGAGGCTGCGCTCGGGGTACCAGTTGTTGCGCACCTCGTGGTCGTCCCACTGGTACGCGATGGGCACCTCGCGGGCGAAGGCGCGCAGCTCCTCGTCCAGGAAGTTGTAGGCGAAGTTGCCGCGCAGCTCCTCCAGCGTCTCGGCCACCTTCGACTTGGCCGGGGTGACGCGGTTGCGCCACACGCGGCCGTCCGGGAGCTTCACCTCGGGCAACAGCGGGTTGTCCGCGTAGATGGCGTCGCCCACGTGCAGGAAGAAGTCGGGACGCAGCGCGCGCATGGCGCCATAGCCGCGGTAGCCGCCCCACTCGGGGTTGATGCCCCAGCCCTGCCCGCACACGTCCGCGCTCCACGTGAAGTGGAGGTCGCGCGCGCTGTCGGGCGCCGTGACGAAGCGCCCCTGCCACGCCTCGCCCGCGCGGCCTCCGTCCTCCGCGAGCACCCGCACGTGGACCTCCCGCCCCGGCGGCAGCCCCGTGAGGTCCACCACGCCAGTGAAGTCGGAGGCCTCGCTCAAGGCCGGGCCCTCCACGCGGTGCACGCCCTTCGACAGGCGGGCGTCCTCGCTCCACTCCACCACCAGGCGCGCGGCCCGGTCCGCCCTGCCCCACACCGTCACGGCCCCGGCGCGCGCGTCTCCGAGCTGCGCGCCCAGCGGGAGCCCCGGCCCGGGACGCGGCGCGGGCGTGCGGCGGGACGTGGCCGGCGCGGCACAGCCGGCGGCCGCGAGCACGAGTCCCTGGAGCACGGTGCGGCGGGGAAGGACGGGCATGGCGCGGGCCTCCAGTCGTGAGGGGCCGCGCACGTTAGCAGCGGCCCGCAACCGCCGCGTGACTCAGTCCCAGGTGAAGTCCTCCCTGGGGAAGGCCTGCCCCGGCGACGTACTCCACATCGGGCCGGGGGAGCCGATCCCCGCATCCGCACTGGGAGTGGGCGTGCCGGTCAGACACCGGGCAATGGGCCAGAGCGCATGGAGGAGGAAGCCTGACATGCGGCCGGGCCTGGAAACCAGGGGGGCAGGCTCCCGAGCGAGCGGCGGCAGACGAGGGACTTCGGGTATGCTCCGCCGCCATCAGGACCCGTGAGGGTGGGTCCGCCGGATGCTCTCCACTGGCAGTTCTAGATTGGTCCTGGGGCGCAACACCTGGGACCCGCGCGAAAGGTTCACGCACATGAAGCGGCTCGGAAAGGTCGGTCTGGTCCTCGGAGTTCTCGCCCTGGGCGGCGTTGTCGGCTGTAAGGACGAGAAGGCGGAGGCCGCCAAGGCGCATCGCATCAAGGGCAGCGACCACATGAGCAAGAAGGAGTGGAAGGAGGCGGCCGCCGCGTACGCCCTTTCGCTCGAGGCCGACCCCAAGCAGGAGAAGGTCTGGGAGAAGAAGGCCTTCGCCCACATGCAGATCGGCGAGATGGACGAGGCCTCCAAGTCCGTCATGAAGATGATGGAGATGAAGACCACGCCGGCCGAGAAGGCGGAGCTCTACCGGACGCTGGCCAGCATGTACATGGCGACCAGCCTGGAGGACGCCGAGAAGTACTTCAACGAGGCGCTGAAGCTCGACGCGAAGGACGAGGCGTCCCTGGGTTGGATCGCCGAAATCTACGCGCAGCGCGGCGGCGCCCGCTCCATGGCGGCCCCCATCGTGAAGGCGGACCTGGAGAAGGCGCTCACCTATTACGATCAGGTGCTGGCCATCAACGCCAACTCCTCCAACACGGTGCTCAACAAGCGCGTGGTCACCTCCCGCCTCATCGCGTACGAGCAGCAGCAGAAGGAGATGGCGCTGGCCGAGGCCGCGGAGAACGCCAAGGACAAGACCATCGTCGCCGAGGCGAACACCCGCGCCGAGGAGCACCAGAAGCGCATCGACGAGTACCAGGCCCGCATCGGCGAGCTGAACAAGCAGTTCGGTGAGATCCAGAAGGCCCTCAAGGCCTCTGGCGCCGCCCCCGCCCCCGCCGGCGCGCAGGCGACGACCAAGCAGTAACCGTCACGTCACGAGCGCCGTACGCGCGAGGGCCTGGGACCGCGAGCCGGTGCCGGGCCCTTCGCTTTTTCACGGTGCATCGCACTTACCTCCAGGTGAGTGTCGACTCATCGAGCCTTGCAGAATTCTTCCTGCCTCCGTCACCGCGCACGGCCTACGCTTTGACGTTCAACAAACTCGCAGGGAGAAGGCTGTATGGACATCCGAGCAGCGGTGGCGGTCGCGGCGGGCAAGCCGCTGAGCATCGAGACGGTGCACCTGGAGGGGCCGAAGGCGGGCGAGGTGCTCGTGGAGCTGAAGGCCACCGGCATCTGCCACACGGATGAGTTCACGCTGTCGGGTGCGGACCCCGAAGGGCTGTTTCCCGCCATCCTCGGCCACGAGGGCGCGGGCGTCATCGTGGACGTGGGCCCGGGCGTGACGTCGGTGAAGAAGGGAGACCACGTCATCCCGCTGTACACGCCCGAGTGCCGCCAGTGTAAGTCGTGCCTGTCGCGCAAGACGAACCTGTGCACGGCCATCCGCGCCACTCAGGGCAAGGGGCTGATGCCGGACGGCACCAGTCGCTTCCGGCTGGGCAAGGAGGTGGTGCACCACTACATGGGCACGTCCACCTTCGCGCAGTACACGGTGCTGCCGGAGATCGCCGTCGCGAAGATTCGCGAGGACGCCCCGTTCGACAAGGTCTGCTACATCGGCTGCGGCGTGACGACGGGCATCGGCGCCGTGGTGTACACGGCGAAGGTGGAGGCGGGCGCCAAGGTGGTGGTGTTCGGCCTGGGCGGCATCGGGCTGAACGTGGTGCAGGCGGCGCGCATGGTGGGCGCGGACCAGATTGTCGGCGTGGACATCAACCCCGCGCGCAAGGCCATGGCGGAGAAGTTCGGCCTCACCCACTTCGTCAACCCGAAGGAGGTGGAGGGGGATTTGGTGCCGTACCTCGTCAACCTGACGGGCGGCGGCGCGGACTACAGCTTCGAGTGCATCGGCAACGTGAAGACGATGCGGCAGGCGCTGGAGTGCTGCCACCGGGGCTGGGGCGAGAGCATCATCATCGGCGTGGCCGGCGCGGGGCAGGAGATCAGCACGCGGCCGTTCCAGCTCGTCACCGGGCGCGTGTGGAAGGGCAGCGCCTTCGGCGGGGCGCGGGGCCGCACGGACGTGCCCAAGATCGTCGACTGGTACATGGAGGGGAAGATCAACGTCGACGACCTGATTACGCACACGCTGCCGCTGGAGGACATCAACAAGGGCTTCGACCTGATGCACAAGGGCGAGTCCATTCGCAGCGTGGTGAAGTACTCATGACGGCTGCTCCCTCGCTCATCAGCGAGCACCGCTGCTTCGGCGGCACGGTGGGCTTCTACCGCCACGCCTCCGAGGCGTGCGGCGGGGAGATGCGCTTCGGCGTCTACGTCCCGCCGCAGGCCCGTGAGCGCAAGGTGCCCGTGCTGTACTACCTCGCGGGCCTCACGTGCACGGAGGACACGTTCCTCATCAAGGGCGGCGCGCAGCGCATGGCCTCGGAGCTGGGGCTGATGCTGGTGGCTCCGGACACGAGCCCTCGCGGCGCGGGCTTCCCGGGAGAGAGCGATGCCTGGGACTTCGGCGTGGGCGCGGGCTTCTACCTCGACGCCACGCAGGCGCCGTGGTCCTCGCGCTACCGCATGGGCACGTACGTCACGAAGGAGCTGCCGGCGCTCATCTCCACGCACTTCCCGGCGCGGTCGGACCGGGAGGGCATCTTCGGGCACTCCATGGGAGGCCATGGCGCGCTGGTGTGCGCGCTGAGGAACCCCGGGCGCTACCGCTCCGTCTCGGCCTTCGCGCCCATCGCCGCGCCCATGCGCGTGCCGTGGGGACAGAAGGCGTTCCGGGGCTACCTGGGTGAGGACACGGAGGCGTGGCGCCAGTACGACGCCACCGAGCTGCTGCGTGCCTCGAAGACGCGCCTGCCGAAGCTCCTGGTGGACCAGGGGACGAGCGACAAGTTCCTGCAGGAGCAGCTGAAGCCGGAGCTGCTGCGGGAGGCCTGTGAGGCGGTGGGCCAGTCGCTCGAGCTGCGCATCCACGAGGGGTACGACCACGGGTATTACTTCGTCTCCACGTTCATGGAGGACCACCTGCGCCACCATGCGGCGACGCTGAACGCGTAGGCTCTCCTGCGCGCGGAGGCGCGGCATGGCGGTCTTCCCATTCCACACCCCGGGCGGCGTTGGCTCGCCGCTCGGGATTCCCATCCTGCTCGGAGTCTTCGGGGTGGGGGCCCTGGGGCTGGCGGTCTTCGTTCTCACGGGGAACGAGGCCCCGCCGGTGGTGGAGCTCTGTCCCCTGCTGATGAGCGCGCTGTGTGCCTATGTTGCCTGGTCGAGCTACGGCAACGAGGTGCGGGCCCGAGAGGCCATCGCGGCGGACCTGCGCGAGGGCATGCGGTCCGAGAGGGTCCGGGCCGCCGTGGAGCGCTTCCTGTCCGCCACGGACGTGCCGCTGCGCATCGTCGTGCGCGAGCACCTGGAGGACCCTCATCGGAGCGGACAGCGACTCTTCGAACAGCTCCGCTCGGAGGGGAAGCTCGACGCGCGGGGTGTCCTGTTCGTCTTCTCGGTGAAGTGGGCCGGGCGCTCGCTGCCCGGGCGGTAGGCGCGTCTACCGCCGCTTGCGGCCGCCTCCGAAGAGGGCCAGCAGCACGCCGCCCGCGAGCGCCGCGCCGCCGCCCGCGACGTAGAGCGTGTTCTCCTCGGTGTTGCGACCGGTGATGGCCTGCATGGCGCGCTCGGAGAGGGACTCCCTCGCGCGCAGCCCCGTCCACAGCAAGATGCCGCCCGCGACGGCGAGCATCACTCCCACGAGCCGGATGAGTCCCACGTTGCCTCCTTGCGGTGCGCGCGGAGCATAGCCGCTTCGCACGGGAGTGCCGCGGTGCATGTGGCAAGGGGACATGGGGACGCGGCCCCGTTCTCGCGTAGCAGGAATGGAGGTCCGACGGAGGCAGGCCGCCCTTCCCGCGCGAGGCCCGGAACGGAAGTTCCGTTCCGGCAGGGCCGCTTGGCGGACACAGGTGCTCCTCGCGCGAGGGGGCTGGAATCGAAGTTCCATTGGTGCAGAGGTTGGAACGAACGTTTCGTTCCGGCATGGCTGCAGCCCGGCGGACTCCGGCAGCCCTTCGCACGAGGGGCCCGGAATGGAAGTTCCACTTCCCAGGAGCCAGGCAGCTCTTCCCGAACGGAGCCCGGAATGGAGATTCCGTTCCGGCATGCGGCCGGTCGCGCGAAGGCCGGAACGGAGGTTCCATTCCGGCTGGCCGCCTCTCGCGGGCGCGCGGCCCCGTCTCATGGTGGGACCGCCCGCCTCGCGAAGTACGCACGTCGGCCGGGAGCGCGGGACTCAGCGCTTCTTGCGCGCCGGGGTCTTGCTCCGCGTCCCACTCTTGGCGGCACGCGCCTTCGGCGTCTTCCTGGCACTGGCCTTGGGCGCCTTCTTCGCCGCCTTGGCCTTGGGCGCCTTCTTCGCCGCCTTGGCCTTGGGCGCCTTCTTCGCTGCCTTGGCCTTCTTGCTCGGAGCCGCGCTCTTCTTCTTCGCTGCGGCCTTCTTCCGGGCGGCCGCCTTGCGCGTGGCCCGCTTCGAGGGCGCCGCCCCGGCCTCCTCGCGCGTGGCGGGAGTCGGCTCGGCCGCGGTGCTCACGTGCTCGGGCGTGGTCGGCACGGTCTCGGCCTCGACGGGCCGCGTGCGGGCCTCGGGCCTCGACTCCGCCTCGACGGCCCGCGGCTCGGGCATCGCGCGCGTCTCAGGCGCTTCGGCCCGCGACTCGGGCACCGCGCGAGCCTCGGGCGCTTCGGCCCGCGACTCGGGCTCGAACGTCCGCTCCTCGGTGGGCTCGGGCCTCGGCCTCGGCGCGGGGAACCTCGGGCCAGGACCCTCGGGCCGGTGCGGTCCGGACGACTTGCCGTGCGCCGGGCCGCGGTGCTCCACCCTGCCCCGCTTGCCCTGAGCGGCCAGCGCCCGGATGCGGTCGAACCCGGGATGCGGCGACCGCGAGGCCTCGTCACCCGTGGCTCCACCCGCCGCCTGCCACGGCGCCGGAGCGGTCGTGCCCTGCTCGGCCGCCGGGGACGACTCGCCTTCCGCCGGGCGGAACGCGGGCGTCTCGGGCCGCACGAACATCCGGCGCTTCGGACCGCCCTTGCCCGCGGCCTGCGCCGGACCGGGCCGCCTCGTCTCTTCCTCGCGCCACGGACGCTGGAACCGCGAGCCGTCGCGCGCCGGAGCCGCCTCCTCGCGACGCCCGTCGCGCACGAAGCGCCCGCGCGGACCCGCGCGCTGGGGCTCCTGACGCCCACCCTCCCGGGCGGCCTCGCGCTCCCGGCGGCCGAGACGTCCCGCCCGCTCACGGCCATGCCCGCGAGGCGCCTCTTCCTCCCAGGCCCGCTGATGCCGGCGCGGCCCGCCCTGCTCGGCGCGGGACAGCGGCGCCTCGTTCTCGAACTGGAGCGCGTCGAAGTCCATCTTCCGCGCCGTGACGTTCACCGACGCCAGCCGCACACGGAGCTTCTGCCCCACGCGCACCTTGCGCCCGTTCGCGTACACCAGCGCGTGCGTCTGCTTGTCCAGCTTCCCGCCGGGGCCGAGCGTCTCCGCCTTCACCAGCCCCTCGACGTGCTCCTCGTCCAGCTCGACGAAGAAGCCGAAGTCGGTGATGGCCGCCACCGTCGCGGCGAACTCCTCCCCCACGCGGTCCTTCATCAGCAGGCACGCGTAGAAGGACACCACCTCGCGCTCCACCTGCATGGCCGCGCGCTCCCGCTCGGAGCACTGCATGGCCATGTCCTCGAGCTGCGCCTCCTCGCGCTCCAGCATCGCCTCGGACGGCTTCTTCCCCTGCCGCGCCCAGTGCGCCTTCAACAGCCGGTGCACCAGCAGGTCCGGATAGCGTCGAATCGGCGAGGTGAAGTGCAGGTAGTGCTCGGCCGCCAGGCCATAGTGGCCCACGCGCGACGCGGTGTAGACGGCCTGCATCATCGAGCGCAGCAGGAGCTGGTTCAGCGCCCGCTGCTCCGGGTGGCCCGCCAGCTGGCTGATGAACGCGTCCAGCTCCTTCGACGGCACCCCGTCCTCGAAGCGCAGCTTGAAGCCATACGCCTCCGCCAGCGTGGCGAAGGTGGCCAGCTTCTCCGGGTCCGGCTCGCCGTGGAACCGGTACACCGTGGGCAGGCCCTCGTCCTGGAAGAAGCGCGCCACCGCCTCGTTGGCGGCGAGCATGCACTCCTCGATGAGCCGGTGGCTGTCCTTGCGCTCGCGCTTCTCCATGCGCTCGGGCAGGCCGTCCTTGCCCAGCAGCACCTTGTGCTCGGGCAGGTCGAAGTCGATGGCGCCGCGCTCCTTGCGCATCGCCATCAGCGCGCGCGCCAGCGCCATCAGCTGCTCGAAGTGCGGCTTGAAGGCGTTGCGGTGCGGCACGTCCTTGCCGTCCAGGACGTCCTGCACCTCGTTGTACGTGCACCGCGCGGCGCTGCGCATCACCGCCGGGTACAGCTCGTACGTGCGCCGGTGGCCGCGGCGGTCGAACGTCATGTCCGCCACCATGCACAGCCGGTCCTCTTCGGGCCGCAGCGAGCAGATGCCGTTGCTCAACCGCTCCGGCAGCATGGGCAGCACGCGGTTGGGCAGGTACACGGACGTGGCGCGCCGCAGCGCCTCCGCGTCGAGCGCGCTGCCCCGCCGCACGTAGTGCGTCACATCGGCGATGGCCACCACCAGCCGCCACCCGTCGCCGTGGGACTCCGCGTAGACGGCGTCGTCGAAGTCGCGCGCGTCCTCGCCGTCGATGGTGATGAGCGGCATCGAGCGGAGGTCTCGCCGGCCCTCGCCGCGCGCCTCCTCCTCCGTCACCCTCACCTCGTAGCGGTCCGCCTCGTCCATGGCCTCCGGAGGGAACTCATCCGAGAAGCCCTGGGCGAACGCGGAGCTGAGCACCTCGGCGCTCGGCTCTCCGGGCTTGCCGAGCGAGCCGGCCACCTCGCCGAACAGCCCCCGGTCCGGGTCCAGCAGGTGGGCGCCCACGCCCAGCCGGACCTTCACCAGGTCGCCTTCCTGCGCCATCTGCGTGAAGGGCACGCGGATGGGGCCCGGCAGGCTGTTGTCCGAGGGGTACACCAGCGCGTGGCGGCCCTGCTCCACGTACGTGCCCACGGCCAGCTCGCGGCGGCGGTCCACCACGCGCACCAGCCGGCCCTCGTAGCGGCCGGGCCGGCCCGACACCTCCACCACCACCCGGTCATTGTCGAGCGCCCGCTGCGCCTCACCCGGCGGCAGGAAGATGTTCTCCCCGTCCCCCGTCAGCGGGTGCACGAAGCCGTAGCCGTCGCGGTGCATGTGGAGGATGCCCTCCACCGTGTCCAGCGCCTCGCCCTCGAAGCCGCCGCGGCGGCCTCGCGAACCGAAGCGCTCGTCGCCGCCTCCCCGGCGGAAGCGGTCCCTCCCCGGCGCCTCGCGGCCGAACGGGCCCTGGCGTTCCCGGCCCCGGCCGAAGCGGTCCGCGCCGCGGCCGAAGTCCCGTCCCTGTCGCTCCGGGCTCCGCGCGCGCGGGCCCGGTCCACCGGAAGCTCGCGGGCCCCGGCCGAAGTCATGCTCGCGACCCTGGGGGCCCCGCGCTGGCCGCACCCACTCCGAGCGAGCAGGCGTCTGGCCGCGCTGCTGCCAGGGGCTCGGCGGGAGGGCGTCCTCTCCATTGCCGTCATGGCGGGAGGGCGCGGGGGCCTCCATGGGGAGGAAGCGCTTGCCCTCTTTCTGGATGTGGCCCTGACGCACGAGCTCGCGCAGGGTGCGCTTGAGTTCCGTCTGCTGGCCGGGATTCAGGCCCGCGAGACGCAGGAGCTCCTTGATGCCCAGGGGGTGGTCCGCGTCGGCGAGAATCTGTCTGAGTTGGTCTGGAGAAAGGCTCACGGGAAGGGTCGCGGCTCGGCCGCTACGGGAACGGGTAAGCCCGGAGTGCCCGGACGGGAACCCCCCGCCGACCGGCCGCTTCCCGGAGCCTGCTCCGGGCGGCGACCCTCAGGGCTTGACCGTGACGTTGATCTTGAAGGAGCGGTCCACCTGGCTGGGCGAGAAGGCCTTGGCCAGGAAGAACTCCACCTCGAAATTGCCCGGGTTGCGGGGTGTGAAGAAGAACTCGCGGGTGGCCGGCCCCTCGTTGGTGCCGGGCTCGAAGTTGGCCTCGCGCAGGCCCACGCGCTTGGCCACCGTGGGCTCGATGGCCCAGGTGAAACCGGGTTGCTCCGGCAGCCGCACGGTGAGGCCGTGGTTGAGCTTCACGTCCACGGACGTGGGCACCTCGCCCTCGATGTGGACCAGCTCCATCTCGTCGCGGGACACGGCGCGGGCCTCGGACGGACGGGGCTCCACGTTCTCCGCGGCGATGCGCCCGCCCCAGCCGGACGTCTTGTCCACCACGCCCATGACCTGCAGCGTGTGGCCCACGTGCTTGCGCAGGCCCTTGCCGGCGGCCTTGCCCTCGATGATGAAGGACACCTGCTGGCGGGTGCCGCCGTTGGACACGACGAGCACGTACTCCTCGCCCGTCATCTCCAGGTTGCCGCGGACGGCGGCGAAGCCCTTGATGCCCGCGCCCATGCCGGCCGCCGTCGCCATGGAGACCTCGCCGGGCGACAGGTAGCGCAGCCGTGGCTCGGTCTCCGCGGGCGGCGTCTCCACCACCTCGGCCTCGGGCTTCTTCGCCGAGTACTTGCGCACGTCCACCACGCCGCCGTGGTTGGTCGTCTTGCGGATGAGACCGCTGACGGAGACCTTGTGGTCCACGTAGGCCGGGAGGATTTCCTGGTCCGGCCCCTGGAGGAGGAAGGTCAGCTCGCGCTTGTCGCGGCCGACGACCACCAGGTGCGGCATCTCGTTGGTCACCACCAGGCGGCCCTTGAGGCTGCCCTCGCCCATGACGCCGCGGCCCTCGCCGGCGGTGAGCAGCTGCTCCATCTCCCGCTTGGTGAGCGGCTCGCCCGGGGGCGGCAGCTTGGTGGCGCGCGGGCGCGGCTTGTCCACGGCGGGAGGGGTGAAGGTGGCGCCCGCCTTCGCGCCGCCCTTGGCTCCCGTGGCCGCCTTGCCAGCCGGGGCGGCCTTGGCGGCCGGAGCGGCCTTCTTCGCGGCAGGGGCCTTTTCCGCGGCGGGCTTCTCCGCGGGAGCCTTCTCGGCGGCGGCCTTCTTCGCCACCGCCTTGGCACCGCCCTTCGCCGCATCGGACGCGACCTTCACCAGCTTCGTCGCCACTTTCGCCACCCGCTTTGAGGCGTTCTTGATCAGATCCAGCCGGGCGGTGTTGTCCTTCTTCGCAGCGGGCTTTGCGCCAGCCTTGCCAGCGGGAGTCGTCTTCTTGGCCCCGGACTTGGGCTTGGCCATCGACGCAGTCTCCTTGAGAGTTCCCGTGTCCTTTCAACGGGTTGGCGGGCCGCCCCGAGGGGGCAGGCAAGCCTCGCGATCACGGTTGCTTGTAACGATGATCAGATGGGCTGTCAAACTAACACTTGATTTTCTCACGGAGTTTGTCCGCGAACCGCACCCGAGCCGCGAGCGCGGCGGGTGGCTATAAGCCCCGGCATGAACGACGCCGCCCCATTGCTGTCCGTCGAGGAGGCCCGAGCGCAGGTGCTGTCCCTGACCTCTCCGCTGCCGGGCGAGTGGGTGCCCCTGGAGGCCGCCCTGGGCCGGGCGCTGGCCGAGGACGTGACGGCGCAGCGCACCCTGCCCCCCTGGGACAACTCGGCCATGGACGGTTACGCGGTGCGCAGCGCGGACCTGGCGGGCCCCGCGCCGGTGCGGCTGGCGGTGCTGGAGACCGTCTACGCGGGCGCGACGCCGAAGCGGGAGGTGGGGCCGGGTACGTGCGCGCGGATCATGACCGGAGCCCCCCTGCCGCCCGGGGCGGACGCGGTGGTGATGCGCGAGCGCACGCGGCCGGTTCCCGACGGCGGGGTGGATCAGGTGGACATCCTGGAGCCGGTGGGGCCGGGGAACTTCGTGCGCCCCCGCGGCGAGGACGCGCGGGAGGGCCAGGTGCTGCTGCCCCGGAGCACCCCGCTGGGCATCCCCGAGCTGGGGCTGTTGTGGGCCCAGGGGCTGGCGTCCGTACCGGTGCCCCGGGCGCCCCGGGTGGCCATCCTCTCCACCGGCGACGAGCTGTGCCGCGCGGACGAGGCGCCCCAGGGCCGCATCGTGGACACCAACGCCCCGTCCCTGGCGCTGGCGGTGCGGCGCGCGGGCGGGGTGCCCACGCTGCTGGGCATCGCCCGGGACACCCGCGATTCGGTAGAGGCGGCCCTGTCCCGGGTGGACGGCTTCGACGTGGTGCTCACCAGCGCCGGCGTGTCCGTGGGCGAGCGGGACTACGTGAAGGAGGTGCTGGCGGCCCTGGGTGTGGAGCAGCACTTCTGGCGCGTGGCCATCAAGCCCGGCAAGCCGCTGGTGGTGGGCCGGCGCGCGGGCACCCTCTTCTTCGGGCTGCCCGGCAACCCCACCTCGTCGCTCGTCACCTTCGAGCTGTTCGTCCGCCCCGCCCTGCGCCGGCTGTTGGGCCACGCCGACGTGGAGCCCGGCCGGGTGCCCGGTCGCCTGGACGGCCGCCTGTCCAAGCCCGCCGGCCTGGCCCACTTCGTCCGCGTCACGGCCGCCTGGAGGGAGGGCGGGCTGTGGGCACGTCCGCTGGCCACCCAGACTTCCGGTGTTCTGAGGTCGGCTGCGACGGCCACGCACCTGCTGCACTTTCCCAGAGAGGCCAGCAGCCTGGCTCATGGGGACCCCGTGGAGTTGCTTCCGCTCTCTTGGGTGGCCTGAGGAACGTACGACCGGCCGGTGCATCCTAGCGCTACGAGAGCGTTCAAAAGCACTGAGGCTGCCTTGACTTGCGACCGTGGGGACTCCAAAGAGGGAACCCTGCACCGGAGATTGAACGAAATGTCGGACACTCGCGCACCCCAGGTTCTTCCGACCCGAAAGCACACGCAGCACCTGGAACGGTTCTCTGAGGCGGACGTGCCCACCGAGCGGGGGCCGCTGCGGACCATCGTCTTCCGGGACAAGCGCAACGGGCGGGAGCACGTGGCGCTCGTGGTGGGCGAGGTGCAGGGCATGGAGGGCGTGCCGGTGCGCATCCACTCCGAGTGCCTGACGAGCGAGGTCTTCGGCAGCCTCAAGTGCGACTGCCGCCAGCAGCTGGACCGGGCGCTGGACTTCATCACCCAGGGGGGCCTGGGGGTCGTCCTGTACCTCCGCCAGGAGGGCCGGGGCATCGGGCTGGGGAACAAGATCAAGGCCTACGCCCTGCAGTCCAAGGGCCTGGACACCTACGAGGCCAACAGGCAGCTGGGCTTCGCGGACGATTTGCGCACGTACGACATCGCGGCGGAGATGCTGCGGAACCTGGACGTACGCTCGGTGGACCTCATCACCAACAACCCGCTGAAGATCGCGGGCATGGTGGAGGAGGGCATCCCCGTCCGGCGTCGAATCGCTTCCCGGACGGAGCACAATCCGCATAACGTCGACTACCTCAGGACAAAGCGCGAGCGTACGGGGCACCTGATTGAGCTCTTCGCCGAGGACGACGACACGGAAGCCAAGGCCGGCTGAGAAGCCGCCCGCGCGGCGGAGCAATGCCGTCGCGCGCAATCAGGCCCGCGTGCCTTTCGAGGTGCGCTTCTGGGGAGTGCGCGGTTCCATCCCCTCCCCTGGCCCGCAGACGAAGCGCTACGGAGGCAACACGCCGTGCGTGGAGCTGCGCTGCGGTGACGAGCTGCTCATCTTCGACCTGGGCTCGGGCGCGAGGGCGCTGGGTGACTCCCTGCTGGCGGCGAAGAAGCCGGTGCGCGCCTCCATCTTCATCTCGCACTACCACTACGACCACCTGCAGGGGCTGCCCTTCTTCGGCCCCATCTTCGTGCCCACCAACTCCTTCACGCTGCATGGCTCGCCCCGCAACGGGCAGACGCTGAAGGAGATTCTCGGCGGGCAGATGGTGCAGCCGTACTTCCCGGTGACGGCGGAGGGCACGTTCCGGGCGCAGCTGACGTACCGGGATTTGTCGACGACGGAGACGCTGGAGGTCGGCCCGGCGACGGTGCGGATGCTGGAGCTGAACCACCCGGGCGGCAACCTGGGCTACCGCGTGGACTGCGGGGGCCGCTCGGTGGTGTACGCCACGGACATAGAGCACGGCAGCGCGCTGGACTCGGGCTTCTTCGACTTCGCGCGCGGGGCGGACCTGCTCATCTACGACGCCATGTACACGGAGGACGAGTACCACGGCCGCTGCGGCGGGCCGGCCCGCACGGGCTGGGGTCACTCCACGTGGCAGGCGGCGGTGCACGCGGCGGACGCGGCCGAGGTGAAGACGCTGGTGCTCTTCCACCACGACCCGTCGCGAGACGACGCCGGCATGGACAAGCTGCTGCGTCAGGTGCGCAAGCACCGCCCCGAGGCGATTGCCGCCAAGGAGTCCATGGTCCTCAAGCCGTAGTCGCGGCCACCGCGCGCTTCACCGTCTCGCGCAGGCCGCGGAAGGGCAGGCGCTGGAGGGCGGTGGGGACGTCCACCCACTCGAAGGCGTCGTGCTCGGGGCCCAGGCGCACCTCGGCGTCCGGGGCGCAGTGGACGGCGAAGCCGTTCTCCTCCACCAGCTTCGGCGGCAGCATGTTGCCCAGCGCGAAGGCGTGGCGGTAGTGCAGGTCCGTGGGCGTCAGGCGCAGCCCCGTCTCCTCCTCCAGCTCGCGGGCGGCGGCCTGGGCCGGGGACTCGCCGAGCTCCAGGCGGCCGGTGAGGACCTGCCAGAAGCCGCCGCGCGCAGGGGTGCGGCGCACGAGCAGCACGCGCGCCTCCGGGCCGTGGCCGCGCACCACCGCGACGCTCACCGTCCGCATGGGCGCGGGCGCGTCCACGCGCTGGCTGTCGAAGACGGCGCAGAAGCTGTCGGCGATGGCGTCCTCCACCTCGGCCATGGGGACGGGGCGGCCCAGCTCGCGCTGCATGGAGGTGACGCCGGCCTCGCGGATGCCGCAGGGGACGATGAGCTGGAAGTGCTCCAGGCGCGTGTTCACGTTGAGCGCGAAGCCGTGCGTGGTGAGCCAGCGGGAGAGGTGCACGCCGATGGCGGCGACCTTCCGCGTGTCCGGGGCGCCCTCCTCGCCAATCCACACGCCGGGCCACTTGGGGATGGGGCCGGCGGTGATGCCCCAGCGGGCGAGCACTTGCATGATGGAGCGCTCCACGTCGCGCACGTAGCGGCGCACGTCGTGGCGCTCCTTCGGGAGCAGGAAGAGGGGGTAGCCCACGAGCTGGCCGGGGCCGTGGTACGTCACGTCGCCACCGCGGTTGGTCTCGAAGACCTCGACGCCCTCGGAGGCGAGGCGCTCGTCGGTGGCGACGATGTTCTCGCGCTTCGCGGCGCGGCCCAGCGTGAGGACGGGCGGGTGCTCCAGGAGCAGCAGCACGTCGCCGGACAGGCCCTGGCGGCGGGACTCGCTGAACAGGCGCATCAGCTCCAGGCCGTCCTCGTACTCCACCCGGCCGAGCCGGTAGACGGTGATGCTGT
Source organism: Pyxidicoccus fallax (assembly GCF_012933655.1). Classification (GTDB taxonomy): domain Bacteria; phylum Myxococcota; class Myxococcia; order Myxococcales; family Myxococcaceae; genus Myxococcus; species Myxococcus fallax. Next base: position 50,782 of record NZ_JABBJJ010000033.1, read on the forward strand.
TCACGGGCTCCCCTTCCTCCGGCCCTTGCGCGTGGGAGCGGGCTTCGCCTTGGGCTCCAGGCTCCACGTGCCCGCGGGCACCCGGTTGAGCAGGGCGTGCAGCTCATGGCCAGCGCGCGGTGAGCGCTCGGCCTCCGCGGCGAAGGTGGCGAGCACGTCCTCGGCGAGGGAGACCGCCGGCTCGCGCAGGGCCAGCCGGCGCCGGGCGATCTCCACGTAGTCGGCCCGCTTGGGGGTATGCAGCGGCAGGAGCACCTGCACGTGCTCCAGCAGTCTCACGGGCAGGGTGTCGTTCACAGCGCGGCTCAGCGCGTCCGTGGTGGGCACCGGCACTCGGCCCGAGTCATTGCGCAGCACGGGGCCTCGGGCGTCCGGGCAGAGGCCGCGCGCGCTGAGGATGACGGTGTGCCGTGGGGACCGGTCCAGGAAGGCGGCGAGTGCCGCGTGGGCGGTGGCGTCCAGGCGGTCCACGTCCTCGAGGAGGAGCGGCTGCGACGCGGGAGCCTGCTCCAGCGCGGAGAGGGAGACGAGCACGCCCCTGCCCTCCCGCTGGAGCTGCTGGAACCAGATGCTCTTGCCGCAGCCCTCGGGGCCCACGGTGAGCAGGCAGCGCGCGCCGGCCTGGAGCGCGCTGTCGAGCAGCTCACGGGCCTCAGTCTGGCCGACCAGCTCCATGAATGCACCGGGAAGCTCCGTGGGACGCGGGCGCGTGGCTGACGCTACCGGGGTGACTTCGCCCAGGAGGGAGAACGACTCGGACAGGCAGCCCTTGCAGATGAAGGCGCCAGCGGGGCCGGCGACGAGGTCACCCACCTCCGCGCGGGGGCGGCAGCAGAAGGAGCACCACGCATCCAGCGACGCGTCCGCGCGCGTGGGGCCCCGGTCGATGAGGCGCTTCTCGCGGCGGCGCCGGGGCGCGGTGTCCTCGGAAAGGGCGTCCGAGCTCCCCTGCCCCTCCTCGCGAAGTCCCAGCGCGTCTGTCCCGCGCTCGAAGACCGAAAGCCGCTCCGGCGCGACCGCGCTCATGCTCGGCCTGGACAGCGGCGGCTCGGACGCATCCACCGACGCAGCCGCCTTCATGGCCTCCACGGGAGGCAGCCCGGCTCCAGCCTCACGGGCCACCTCCGTCACATCCACCGACGTGGCGACGCGCGCGAGCTGGGCCTCCAGCCGCTGCAGGTCCTCCACCACCTCGGTCTCGATGACCCACGTCTTGACCTCGCTGCCCGGCTCCTTCTCCCGGTCCGCGGCCATGCCGGCCTCGCGCAGCGCGTCCTCGATGAGCTGCTGCCTGTGCACCCGCTCCCGCAGGGGCTCCGCGTCCAGCGAGCGCTCCAGCTCCGAGTCTAGCCGTGCCTCCTCGGCATCCTCGTGCCTCGGGCGGGCACTCCGCGTCTCCGGCATCCACTCCAGCCGGTTCATCTCTTCCGCGAGGTCCTGCCGGCTGCCGTCCAACTTCCGCGCATGTCGCAGGAGCTGCAGCGCGCGCTGCGTGTTGCCCGCCTTCCGGTAGATTTCCGCCGCCTTCTGGAGGCACTCCACCGCGCGCTGGACGTCCCCCTGAATCTCGGCGGACTGGGCGGCGCGGAGCAGGTCGCGTGGGTTGTCGGACATACGCGACAGAGCCTAATCGTCTCGCGGCACCGGCGCGCGGCTCCCCAGGACGGAGAGCAGCTCCGAGCGCTGCTCGGCCAGGTGCCAGGGCAGCCGGGCATACACGCCCTCGAACATCGACTCCGCCTGTACCGGGGGCGTCGCCTCGGCTTCGTGAATCGCGGCGGCCACCTCCGCCGACAGCTCGTCCAGGAGCGCGGCCTCCCGTGTGGCATCCCAGAGCCCCGCCGCTTCCAGCCGCGCCCGGGTGCGCACCAGCGGGTCCTTCGCCCGCCACCGCTCCACCTCCGCCGCCTCGCGGTAGCGCGACGGGTCGTCCGCCGACGAGTGCGCCCCCACGCGGTACGTCTCCGCTTCGATGAGCGTGGGCCCCTCCCCTCGCCGCGCGCGGGCCACGGCGACGGCGGTGGCCGCGTACACGGCCTCCACGTCGTTGCCGTCCACCTTCACGCCCGGCATCCCGTAGGCGGCGGCCTTCTCCGCCACGGTGGCGGTGGCCGTCTGCGCGCGGAAGGGCACGGAGATGGACCACTGGTTGTTCTGGCACACGAACACCACCGGCACCCGCGCCACGCCAGCGAAGTTGAGCGCCGTGTGGAAGTCACCCGTGGAGGTGGCGCCGTCGCCCAGGTAGGCCAGCACCACCGTGTCCTCGCGCTGGAGCTTCGCGGCCCACGCGGCGCCCACCGCCTGCGGGAGCTGGTTGCCGATGCACGACGACCAGCTCACCTGATTCACCGAGCGCCCCGCCTGGTGCGAGGGCATCTGTCGCCCCCGGCCCACGTCGCCCGCGTTGCCGAAGCACTGCGCCAGGTACGTCACCAGCGGGAAGCCGCGCAGCAGCATGGCGGCGCCCTCGCGCAGCGCGGGGAACACCCAGTCGCTGGGACGCAGGGCCGCCGCGCTGCCGATGCACGCGGCCTCCTGCCCCGTGCACACGCCGTAGAAACCCACGCGCCCCGCCCGCTGCAGCGTGGCCATCCGCTCGTCCACCACGCGGATGCGCGCCATCGCCCGGTAGAGCGCGACGAGCGCCTCGGGCGACAGCGCACCGGCCTCGGCCTCCTCTTTCGCGAGCGGGGCCGCCATGACGCTCACCTCACGACATGGCCAGGAACAGCAGGTCCGGCTTCTCCAGGTACTTGATGACCTCGTAGACGAAGTCCGCCGCGACGGAGCCGTCGATGACGCGATGGTCGCAGGACAGCGACAGGTTCATCATGTCGCGCACCACCACCTGGCCGTCCTTCACCGCCGGGCGCTGCTTCAGCTTGTGCACGCCCATGATGCCCACCTCGGGGTGGTTGATGATGGGCGTGGCGAACAGGCCGCCGCTCTGGCCGAGCGACGTAATCGTGAAGGTGCCGCCGGTCAGCTCCTCCATCTTCAGCTTCCGCTCGCGCGCGGCGGCGCCCAGGCGGGCCGTCTCCTGCGCCAGCTGGCCCAGCGTCAGCCGGTCCGCGTCCTTCACCACCGCCACGGTGAGGCCGTCCGGCGTCGCCACCGCCATGCCGATGTTGTACTCGCCGCGCACCACCAGCTCCTGCGTGGCCTCGTCGAAGTTGGCGTTGAGGTGCGGGAACTTCTTCAGCGCCGCGATGGTGGCCTTGATGATGAACGGCAGGTAGTTGAGCTTCGTCTTGTCACCCGCCGCCGCCAGCTGCGCGTTGAGCCGCGCGCGCAGGGCGACGAGCTCCGTGGCGTCCACCTCCTCCACGAAGGCGAAGTGCGGCATCGTGAACTTCGAGCGCACCATCTTCTCGGCGATCTTCTTGCGCAGCCCGCGCAGCGGAATCCGCTCGTCCGCGCGGCCGGAGGCCACCGGAGGCGCCGCGGGACGCGCCTGCTGCGGGGCCGCGGGCGCCACCACGTTCTTCTGCGCGCCGCCCTCCAGCGCCGCCATGACGTCCGCCTTCGTCACCCGCCCCTGCGGACCGCTGCCCGCGATGGCCGACAGGTCCAGCCCGTGCTCGCGCGCCATGCGGCGCGTCACCGGCGTGGCCAGCACCTTGGTGGCGGAGGCCGGAGCGCCGTTGCTCGCCGCGGCGGCAGCGGCCGGAGCCGCGGCAGCCGCCGGAGCGGAGACGGGCGCCGCCGCCGCGCCGTGCGCGCCATGACCGGCGGCCTGCGCGGGCGCCGCGCCTTCAATCTCCAGGGTGACCAGCAGCTGGTGCACCTTGGCCATGTCGCCTTCCTTGCCGTGTGTCTTCACGACACGGCCCGCCTTGGGGCTGGGGACGGTGACGGTGGCCTTGTCCGTCATGACCTCGGCGAGCACCTGGTCTTCCTTGACCGTGTCGCCTTCCTTCACGTGCCACTTCACCAGCTCGCCCTCCATCACGCCTTCACCGAGGTCGGGGAGCTTGAATTCGAAAGTCGCCATGGGGTCGTCGTCTTTCCGGGAGGGATGGGGTGTAGGTCAAGCCACGAATCGAAAAGTCTCGTCCACGCCGGCGAGGATGCGGGGGGCCAGCGGGAGGTACTGCTGTTCCAGCGCGTAGGGGAACGGCGTGTCCCAGCCCGTCACCCGCTTCACGGGCGCCGCCAGGTGCACGAAGCAGCGCTCCTGCAGCAGGGCCGCCACCTCCGCGCCGAAGCCACAGGTGCGCGCGGCCTCGTGGACCACCACCACCCGGCCCGTCTTCCGGGCGCTCGCCTCCAGCGTGGTGATGTCCACCGGCCACAGCGTGCGAAGGTCCACCACTTCACACGAGATGCCCGCGTGCGCCGCGGACTCCGCCGCCTCCAGGGCCTCCGGCACCATGGCGCCCCAGGCCACCACCGTGACGTCCGTGCCCTCGCGGCGCACGGCGGCCGACTCCAGCGGCACGGTGTAGTCGCCCTCGGGCACCTCGCCCTTCGCGGCGCGGTACAGGCGCTTGGGCTCCAGGAAGAGGACCGGGTCCTCCTGCCGCAGCGCCGAGAGCAGCAGGCCCTTGGCGTCATACGGCGTGGAGGGCACCACGACCTTCAGGCCCGCGGTGTGGATGAACAGCGCTTCCGGGCTCTGCGAGTGGTAGTGCCCGCCCTTCACCCCGCCGCCGTACGGCGCGCGGATGACGACGGGGCACGGGTACTCGCCGCCGGAGCGGTAGCGCAGCTTCGCCAGCTCGTTCACGATCTGGTCGAACGCCGGGTAGATGAAGTCCGCGAACTGGATTTCGGGCACGGGCCTGAGGCCGTACAGCGCCATGCCGATGGCCGCGCCAACGATTCCGCCCTCGGCCAGCGGCGTGTCGATGACGCGCTCGGGGCCGAACTCCTCGTGCAGCCCGAGGGTGGCGCGGAACACGCCGCCCAGCCGCCCCACGTCCTCGCCCAGCACCACGACACGGGCGTCCGCGCGCATCGCCGTGCGCAGCGCGTCGTGGATGGCCTGGACGAGGGTCAGGGTGGCCATGGCCCGGCTAGCCGAGGCGCTCGAGGCGCTCGCGCTCCATCAGGCCCTTCATGAAGAACTCGGCCGCGCGGTAGCTGGAGCGGACAAGCGGACCCGACGCGACGTAGAGGAAGCCGTAGGACTCGGCCAGCGTCTTGTACGCCTCGAACTGCGCGGGCGTGACGAAGCGCTCCACGCGCAGGTGGTACTGCGACGGCTGGAGGTACTGGCCCAGCGTCAGCACGTCCACGCCCACGTCGCGCAGGTCCTTGAAGGTCTGCTCCAGCTCCGCGTCCGTCTCGCCCAGGCCCACCATGATGGACGTCTTGGTGTAGATGCCCTCGGGGCGGTTCTTCAGGTACTCCAGCACGCGCAGCGACTGGCGGTAGTTGGCGCGGCGATCGCGCACGGTGGGGGTGAGGCGCTCCACCGTCTCCACGTTGTGGGCCACCACGTGCGGCTTCGCCTCGGCCACCGTGGCCAGGTCCTTCTCCACGCCCTTGAAGTCGGGGATGAGCACCTCGACGATGGTCTTCGGGCTCTCCTTGCGCAGCTCGCGGATGGCGGACGCGAAGTGGCTGGCGCCCCCGTCCGGCCGGTCGTCACGGTTCACCGACGTGACGACGATGTACTCCAGGCTCATCTCCTTCACGGCCTGGGCCAGGTGGATGGGCTCCATCGGATCCAGCGGCGGCGGCGCGCCCACCTTCACGTGGCAGAAGCGGCAGGCGCGGGTGCACACCTCGCCCATCAGCATCACCGTGGCGGTGCCACCACCCCAGCACTCGGCGATGTTCGGGCAGCGGGCCTCCTCGCACACCGTGGCCAGCTTCGTGCGCTTCACGATGGATTTGACCCGCTCGTACCCCTCGCCATGCGGCAGGCGCACCTTCAGCCATTCCGGCTTGCGGGTGGTCTCAGTCACCTGGGGAAGAGGGAACCGGTCGGGAGTCGCCATGGGTCGCGGGCCTTCTATGGTTTGGGCGGAAGACGTTCAAGGGGAAGCCTCTAACGCGAGGCGTCACCCCCTGCCAGCCGCTTCCGTGTTGTCGTCTCCCTACTAATGCCCTCGCGGCGGGCAGGCAGCCCAGGCGGGGCAGGCACCGCCACGCCCGGATGCCCAGGCTGAAGGCATGGCCGCCATCCACTTGGGGACCAGCGGGTACGTCTACAAACACTGGAAGGGACTGCTCTACCCCACCGGGCTGCCAGCCAGCCGCTGGCTGCCCCGGTATGCGCGGGTCTTCACCACCGTGGAGCTCAACGCCACCTTCTACCGGTTGCCCACCGTGGAGGCGGTGGACTGCTGGCGAGACGCGGTGCCGCCGGGCTTCCTCTTCGCCTGCAAGGGCAGCCGCTTCCTTACCCACATGAAGAAGCTCACCGATGTGGGGCAGGGCCTGGAGCGGTACTACACCCCGGTGCTGCGGCTGGGCCGGAAGCTGGGCCCCGTCCTCTGGCAGCTGCCGCCCCACATGACGAAGCCGGACCCGGAGCGGCTGGACCGGTTCCTCGCCGCGCAGCCTCGCGGCGTGCAGCAGGTCATCGAGTTCCGCCACCCCGCCTGGTACCACCCGGAGGTGCTGGAGGTGCTCCGCCGCCACCGCGCCGCGCTGTGCGAGCACGACCTCGTCCAGGCCCCGGAGCCCGCACCGAAGCCCACCGCCCCCTTCCGCTACGTGCGCTTCCACGGCGGCGCGAGCACCCGCTACGCCGGGCGCTACGGGCGCGAGGCCCTGAAGCCCGCGGCGCGTGACTTGAAGGCCTGGCGCGCGCGCGGGCACACCGCGTGGGTGTACTTCAACAATGATTTGCACGGGCACGCGCTGCTGGACGCGTTCGACCTGGCGGAGCTGCTGGACGTGCCGGTGCACGTGCCCCCGGAAATGGACAGGCCGCCCGCGGGCATGGAGCCCGGGACGGCCTGAGCGGGCTCATGCGAGTGAGCCCGGGGAAGCGAGGCGCGAGACTAGAAGTGGCGCGGGTGGCCCAGCGTGGCCTCGGCGCCCTCGTGCATGATCTCCGAGAGCGTGGGGTGCGCGTGGATGGTGCCCGCCAGCTCCTCGGTGGTGATCTCCAGCTTCAGCGCGACGCACGCCTCGGCCAGCAGCTCGGTGGCGTGCGGGCCGATGAGGTGCACGCCCAGCACCTCGTCGTACTTCTTGTCGGAGATGACCTTGATCATCCCGATGGACTCGTTGGAGATGGCCGACTTGGTCACCGCGCCGAAGGGGGCGATGGTGAACTTCACGTCGTAGCCGCGCTCCTTGGCCTTCTTCTCCGTCAGGCCCACCGAGGCGACCTCGGGGTAGCAGTACGTGGCCGACGGGGTCAGGTCGTAGTTGATGGGCTGCGGGTTCTTCCCGGCGATGTGCTCCACCGCCACCACGCACTCGGCGCTGGCCATGTGCGCCAGCATGGGCGTGGGGATGACGTCGCCCACCGCGTACACGTTGGGCTCGGTGGTGCGCATCATCGAGTCCACCTTGATGAAGCCGCGCTCGGTCTGGATGTTCGTCTTGTCCAGGCCCACGCTGTCGGTGACGGGCGCGCGGCCCACCGCGGACAGGAGCAGCTCGGCCTCCAGCGTCTTGGTCTCGTTGCCCACCTTCATGGTGACGCGCACGCCGTCCGCCGTGTGCTCCACCTTCTCCACCGCGGAGCCGGTGTGCACGTCGATGCCGCGGCGGCGGAAGATCTTCTCCAGCTCCTTGGAGATGTCCGCGTCCTCGATGGGGAGCAGCGCGGGCATGTACTCCACGATGGAGGTCTTGCTGCCCACGTGGTTGAAGACGGAGGCGAACTCGCAGCCCACCGCGCCGGCGCCCAGGACGATGATGCTCTTGGGGATGCGGTCGATCTCCAGGATGGAGTCGCTGTTCATCACCCGCTTGTGGTCCACGGCGACGTTGGGCAGGGACTTGGGCACCGAGCCGGTGGCGATGATGATGTTCTTCGCCTCCAGCACCTGCTTGGAACCGTCCTCGGCGGTGACCTCCACCTTGCCCTTGCCGGCGATGCGGCCGTGGCCCTTGATGACGGTCACCTTGTTCTTCTTCATCAGGAAGTCGATGCCGCCCGCGCCCTTGGACACCACCTTGTTCTTGTGGGCCATGGCGTTGGCCCAGTTGATGGTCGGGCTGGCCACGTCGATGCCGAAGGTGCCGGCCTCCTTGACGTGGTGGAACAGCTCCGCGGTCCACAGGAGGGACTTGGTGGGGATGCAGCCGCGGTGGAGGCAGGTGCCGCCCAGCCGCTTGTCCTTCTCGATGATGGCCGTCTTCAGCCCGAGCTGACCGGCGCGGATGGCACCCACGTAGCCGCCAGGGCCCGAACCGATGATCACCACGTCGAACGTCTCAGCCACGCACGCCTCCGTAACTATTGCGGATGGAACCCGGGGGGGCTGATAACCCCCGGTCCCGGTTGGAATCAAGGAGTTTGCTCTTGCGCCGCTTCCCGCTCCGGACACTGTTGCTGATGGTGGTAGCGTTGATCGCCTTCGGGCGCCTCTATTGGGTGACGCACCAGGAGGCGCCGTCCGAGGCTCGCCCGGAGGGCTCTGCCTCGGGGAAGGCCCCCGCCGCCGCCCCCCAGGCC
>NZ_JABBJJ010000340.1 GCF_012933655.1 Pyxidicoccus fallax
CCTCCCCCCGTGGGCCCGAGTGCCCTCCCGCCGCCGTGCTCGAGGCCTTCTCCGCCGGCGAGCCGACGCCCGAGTCCACCCAGGCCCATGTCCGGACGTGCGCCGCCTGTGGCTCGCAACTGGAGGCGCTCACCGCCGGCCGGGACGCGTTCCTCCGGGCGCGCCCCGCGGACCGGTTCCTGAAGCAGTTGGAGCGCCGCGAGGCCGCCGCTCCTCGCGCGCCCTCGCCCTGGCGCCGGCTCTTCCCGGTGCTCGCCGCCGCGGTGCCCGCGCTGGTGCTGGTGCTGGTGCTCGGTCCCCGCCTGTTCGATGACGGCTCCGGTGTCACCTGGAAGGGCGGTGCCTTCCGCGTGGTGGCCTCTCGCGCGGGGGCCGAGGCCGTGCGACTGGAGCAGGACAGCGTGGTGAAGGAAGGGGACCGGCTGCGCTTCGCCTACGAGACGCCGGAGGCCGGACACCTGCTGGTGCTGGAGCTGGACGGCCGCGGCGGGGCGAGCGTCTTCCATCCCTTCGAAGGCACGGCATCCGCGCCGGTCGCCGCCGCCCAGCGCGACTTCCTGCCCGGCAGCGTGGAGCTGGACGACGCCCCGGGCACGGAGTGGCTCTTCGCCGTCTACGCTCCCCGTCCACTCGAGGCGGCCCCGCTGCTTGCCCAGCTTCGCGAGCAGGCCGGCCGCGCCGAGCCCACCCTCACCTGCGACGGCTGCCGCGTCACGGCGCTGCGGCTGCGCAAGGCGCCCTGACCCATGCGGTGGCTGTTTCTCCTGTGTCTTCTCCTGTGGCCGGCCCTCGCGCCGGCCGAGACGGTGCGCCTGCTCGTCTCCATCGGCTCCAACGTGGGCGACCCGGACGACGCGGTGCTGCGCTTCGCGGACGACGACGCGGCGCGGGTGCGCCAGCTCTTCGTGGAGCTGGGCGGCGTGCGCGCGGACCGGGCCTCGGTGCTGGTGGACGCCCCGGCGCAGCGCGTGCGCCAGAAGCTGGCGGAGGTGGCGGGCCGCATCGCCGAGCTCCGCGGCCAGGGACATGACGCGGTGCTGGTGGTCTACGTCTCCTCCCACGCGAAGGCGGGCGTGCTGCACCTGGCGGGCACGCACCTGCCGCTCGCCGAGCTGCGCGACACCGCGCGCGCGGCCGGCGCGCGCCTCACGGTGGTGATGGTGGACGCGTGCGAGAGCGGCACCCTGGCCCAGAAGAAGGGCGGCCGCGCGGCGCCCGCCTACGACGTCTCCCTGGAGAAGCTGCCGCTGCATGGGCAGGTGGTCATCTCGTCCAGCGGCCCGGCCGAGGTGAGCGAGGAGTGGGACTCGCTGCAGGGCTCGCTCTTCACGCACCACCTGCTCACGGGCCTGCGCGGTGACGCGGATGCGGACTCGGACGGCAAGGTGTCGCTGTCCGAGGCGTATGCGTATTCGTACCGGCGCACGGTGGCGGGCGCGGCCGGCGCGGGGCAGCACCCGGCGTACTCGCTGGAGCTGGCCGGCACGGGGGAGCTGGTGCTCACGGAGCCCGCGGGGGCGAAGAGCGCGCTGGTGTTCCCCGCCGCCGCGTCGGGGCGCTACGTCGTCTCCAGCCGGCCGCGTCCGGACGTCGTCGCGGAGGTGGAGAAGGAGCCCGGCCGTCCGCTGCGGCTCGCGGTGCCGCCCGGGCGCTACCTCGTGCGCAAGCGCGCGGGCGCCAGCACGGGGCTTCTGGAGGTGGAGCTGCCCTTCGGCGGAGAGCGGCCGGTGAACGAGGCCGCGCTGGAGTGGCGCCGCTACCAGGAGGTCGCCATGAAGGGCGGCGCGCTGGAGCTCAAGAGCTCGGCGGTGCTCGCGCTCGGGCGCTGGGAGGGGGCGGCGATTCCGCGCACGGGCACGCGAGTCTCGGGCGCGCTGGGCTACCGGCACACACGGGGCTCGTGGTGGGCGCTCGGCACGGTGGCGGGCGCGCGGGCCTCCTACCGGGGCGTGGGGATGGACATCTCCGAGGGCTCCCTGGGCCTGGGCGTCTCGGCGGGCTATCGGTGGATGGAGTGGGCGCTGGTGCCGCAGGTGGGCCTCTCCGTGGAGCTGACGGGCCTTCGTCAGTCCTTCCACCGAGACCGGGAGGAGGACATCCAGGACACGCTGGGCCGGCCCGCGCTGTCCGCGCGCCATGCGCTGGGCGTGGCCGTCGGGCCCGTGGCCGGCGTGGAGGTGCCCCTGCCCGGCTCGGCCTTCGCGCTCGTGCAGGGGCAGTTGCTGGTGCGATACCTGCCGCCGCCGAGCGAGTCAGTGCCTCCCTTGCGCCTGGCGCCGCTCATCAGCGCTGGCGCGGGCTTCCGCTTCTGAGGGGGCGCTCCCCGCTCGCGCCGAGCCCGTGAATACATGCCAAGAGGACACGCCGTGATGCACCGATTGACTGGCCTTCTCCTCCTCCTTCTCGCCGCGGCGTGCGGCAATCCGGTGGACGCGACGTACGCGGGTGACCCGCTCGTCACCTTGCGCGGGGAGGCGAGCCTCTCCGCGACCGACCGGCCCGACGGCCCGGTGCGCCTGACGCTCGCGTGGTACCCGGGTCTCGTGGACGACTCCGCCGTGCCACCGAGCGCCCCCGCATCCATCCTCACCGAGGACGTTCCCTTCCAGGCCACCTTCCCCGCGGACTTCGCGCTGCCGCTCCATCAGCCGCCGCCAGCGGGAGCGCGCGTGGCGGTGGGAGGCCAGGTGCGTGGCCGCGCCGCGACGGGCTTCCTCCTCGCCTACCGGGACCTCAACGGCAACGAGCGCCTCGACACGCGCCCATCCACCGGGGCCGGGCCGTCGCAGGACCGGGTGGTGGGCGCCTCGTGGGGCGGCGTCGACTCCTACGTCCTGTTGTACGTCGAAGAGGCGCAGGACCCCGGCACGGGCCTGAAGCGCGGCTTCAACCTCCTGCACGTCACCCCCGAAGGCGGCGAGGTCCTGCCGCTCGACGCGCCCATTCCCCTCGCGCTGAGCGCGGGCGGTCCGCTGCTGGACCTGCTCGCGTGCGAGACCGCCTGGGACGGCCTGCCGGATTCGGAGCTGCCCTGCGGCCTCTCCTTCGAGCCGCCCCCGCCGCAGCCGGGCACCCTGCGCGTGGAGGGCACCGTGTCGCTGGAGGTCCGCGCCGTGAGGGTGAACCTCTCCGTCATCCGTGACGACGTCTGGCTGTCCGACGCCACCGTCACCCTCGGTGGGCGGCCGATACCGTACACGAACGAGCGCGGCGCCTACTTCCTCGAGGAAGCGGACTCCACGCTGCTCACCGAAGGGGGCACCGTGGAGCTGGTGGCACGCTGGGGAGACACCGTCACCCGCCGCCTGCTCACCGTCCCCGAGGGCTTCTCCATCACCTCACCCGCTCCCGGAGCCCAGGTGCGCGCCGGCACGGAGTTCGACGTGGAGTGGACCGCCTCCACCGGCGCGGTCGGCTACGCCGCGACGCTGCTCGCTCCGGACGGGCAGCAGGGGTATTTCGCCTTCGTCTCCGAGACGAGCACGCCCCTGCGGGCCCCGCCGTCCGAAGGGCCCGCGACCCTCCGCGTCGCCGCCGTCTCCCGGCCCACGGACCTGTCGCGGCTGGGGTGGCTGGAAGTGGAGTGCGTGCGCACGCGGCCCCTCACCGTGGTGCCCTGAAGAAAAAGGGGTTCCCAAAAATAAATGGTCGCCCGGTCTTCAAGACGTGAGCGCCCCGGACGCCGGGGCCTCTCTCTCGAACCGGAGTCTCGAATGACCGTCGCATCCCGCCGTTCCCGCAGCTTCCTGTTGCTGTCCCTCTTCACCCTCTCCGCCTGCGGCGACGACGCCCCGCCGCCGGCCCCGGTTCCCGCCCCCACCGAGAAGCCGCTCGCCACGCTCCGCGGGCAGCTCGCGACGGAGCCGGGCGCCGAGCTGACGGGCCCCGTCCGCCTCGCGCTCGCGTGGTACCCCGGAATGCTCTCCGAGGAGTCCGGGCCCGTCAGCAAGCCGCTCGGCATCGTCACCGAGGACATCGCGTACTCGGGCGGCTTCCCCGCGAGCTACACCTTCGACGTGAAGAGCGCGCCCCCGGCCGAGGCGCTCGTGCAGCTCGGCAACGGCATGCACGGCAAGGGCGCCATGGGCATCCTCCTCGCCTACAACGACCGCGACGGCAACGGCGCGCTGGACACCATCCCCGCGGATGGCACCCCGGTGGACCGCGTGCTCGGCGCTTCGCTCGCGTGGACCCGGCCGCCCGCCTTCGTGGTGGTCTACCTCGACTCCGCGCAGCCGGCCGGCACGGGGCTGACGCAGGGCTTCAACCTGGTGCGCCTCGACGACAATCACAGCTCCGGCGTGGTGCCGCTCACCACGCCCATCCCCCTGTCGCTGCACGATGACCCGCTGCTCGACGTGTTCGTCTGCGAGGCGGCCTGGGACGACACCTCGGACCAGGCCCCCTGCGGACTGCTGGGTGAGCAGCCCGTGGAGGGCGTGCTGACGCTCGGTGGCGAGCTCGTCGTCAACGGCGACAGCGCCGACGTGACGCTCGAGGTGCGCCGCGACGGTGCGAGCGTGGAGGCCGCGCAGGTGACGGTGGGCGACGAGGTGGCCACGTACGACGCCACGCTGGACCGCTACACGCTGCACCTGGAGAACGCCTCGGCGCTGCTCGGTGCCGGGCTCGTCACGGTGATGGCGAAGCAGGGCGACGAGGCCGTCGCGCGGACGGTGGTGGTGCCCTCGCGCTTCGAGCTGCTCCAGCCCACCGCGCCCATGAGCTACAGCCCCGGGGAGACCGTGCATGCGGCGTGGACACAGTCCCATGGCGCCACCGACTACGAGGTGAGCGTGGTCGCCGGTGACGAGGTGCTCGCGTCCGGGGTGACGAGGGAGCGCGGGCTGAAGCTCGCGACCGAGGCGTACGAAGGAAGCGCGGTGGTCCGCGTCGGGGTGGCCGTGGCGACCGAGGGCTTCGTCGTGCGGCGGATGCGCGAGGTGCCCATCTCCTTCACGCCGTGCGACACGGTGACCGATGGCAGCGCGCTCACGGTGGAGGGTGAGTTCATCCACTCCGCCGGAAACACCTTCACCTGGGAGTCGAACGAGGTGCGGGTCGAGGTGAAGAACGACGACGTGCACGTGACGGACGCGAAGGTGATGCTCAGCGGGTTCAACGTGCCCTACGTGCAGCAGGTGGGCGCCTTCCACAACGTCATCATCGGGATGAGCACCCTCCTGGTGGATGGGTCGGTGGAGCTGCGTGTGATGCGTGGGAACGAGGTGCTCTGCCGGACGCTGAAGGTCCCCGGCGACTTCAACCTGACGCTGCACGGTGAGCCCGAGCGTCCCACCGGCTCGCCCCTGGCCGTGAGCTGGTCCAAGGCCAGGGACGCCGTGGACTACGAGCTGCTGCTCGGCGCGTCGGGGGAGTTCCCCCTCATCCGTGACTCGGTGCGCACCAACGACTTGAGCTACACGTTCGAGTCGGTCGACATCGTGGGTAATGCCTTCCTGCGCTTCTCCGCGGTCGCCTACCCGGCCCACAACGACACCCTGGGCCGGATGGACGTGAAGCGCCTGCGCACTGGCGGCGCCACCTTCACGGGCGTGACGACGGCCGACTGAGGTGACGCCCCCAGCACGGGGCGACGAGCGGAAATGCGGCTCCCTGCTGCAATCCGACTGAGCGTGCCCAGGCTTCCAGATGGAACCTGCTCGCGCCTCGGCGGAGTCGTACCGGGGCGCTGGCCGAGGGGGGACGGCGATGAGAGGGCTCGCTCAGCTTCCTGGACAGGCGCTCCCTGCACCAGGACTCGGACCCGAGTGGGTCTTCGAGGTGGTCCTGTATGCGGTCCTCATCGTCGCCGGGCTCGCGCTCATCTTCCTGGCCGCGCTGGGCCACAAGCGGCTCAAGGGGGCCGGCGGAGACCAGGTCATCACCATCAAGGACCTCTTCTCCTTCCGGACCAACCTCATTGGCCTCTTCGCGGTCATCGGGTTCGTCCTCGTCGGTGGGGTGCTCTTCATGCGCTTCTCCGATTTCAGGGGAAGGCTGAAGGCGTCCGAGCAGGAGAACGCCGCGCTGAAGATCGCCATGGAGGACGAGCGCCAGCAGGTCCGGGAAGTGCTCGACCAGTTCAGGCTCATGAGCATCCATTTCGGCCTCGAATTTCCGGAGGACGCCGCCCCCGCGAACCCGGATGAGGTCCAGGTGAAGGCGCTGATGTCGCCCAAGGACCAGACGGGCATGAAGGAGATACCCAGCGTGGTGCAGCCGGGCCCGGGGGGCATCAAGGTCGCCGTGCAGGGCCTCCGCGTTGGAGACGTCGTCCGACTCCATGCCACCGAGGGGAGTCGAACCTGGAAGAGCGAGCGATTCGAGGTCCCCGCGGTCCCACTGCGGATGACGGAGGAGCCAAGCACCCAGTCGGCGGAGCTCGAACGATGAGGTGCCTCCTCGTCATTCTCGGAGCCATGTTCTTGTTGACGTCCCCTCCAGCGGACGCCGCCGCCGGGCTCTCGACACGCAACACAGCCCGGTACCTGGGGAACGACCAGTGGGAGTGGACGGTGTTCCTGGAAGGCTCCGATGACACCCTGGACCGCATCGAGAGCGTCGAGTACCTGCTCCACCCGACCTTCTCCCCCAGGAAGCGACAGAGCCGCGACAGAGAAGACCCACGCGGACCCTTCGCCCTCAGTGCTCGCGGGTGGGGGACCTTCGACATCCCCGTCACGGTGAACTTCAAGGACGGCTCGAGAACCACCCTGATGCATGCGCTCTCGTTCGCCCCCGCCCCATTCCGAGCGGACGAGAGCGCTGTCCGGGTGAACAACACCGCCACGCGAGTCGGGGAGAACACCTGGCGGTGGACCGCCTTCATCGAGGCGCCCGAGAAAACCCTGCGACAGATTCAATGTGTGGAGTATCGACTCCACGAGACCTACCCCGCACCGGTTCAAGAGGTCTGCGAGCGGGGAGACGGCGCACACGCCTTCCCGCTCACCATGACGGGATGGGGCACCTTCCCGCTTCGCGTCCGCGTCTACTTCAAGAGCGGCTCCGTCCAAGAGCTGGTGCACCCCCTGAAATTCTGAGCGCGCACCACCGGGCTTTCTTCACCATCTGGACTAAGCTGGGGTCCCGAGGTGAAGATCCATGAGACGAGTCATCGCACCCGCGTTCATCGCCGCCCTCATCCTGCTGGGCTGTGATCCGGCCTCTTCGAACGAGAAGGAAGAGAACCCCCAGGCCACCACCGACGCCGGCTCCAACCCGTCCGATGCCGGCTCCAACCCGTCCGATGCCGGCTCCACCCGGACCG
Source organism: Pyxidicoccus fallax (assembly GCF_012933655.1). Classification (GTDB taxonomy): domain Bacteria; phylum Myxococcota; class Myxococcia; order Myxococcales; family Myxococcaceae; genus Myxococcus; species Myxococcus fallax. The sequence goes on from NZ_JABBJJ010000340.1 coordinate 7,274, forward strand.
ACGCGGGCTCCACCCAGACCGACGCCGGCACCCAGACCGACGCCGGCACCCAGCTTCCAACGGACGCGGGCACGCCGCCCCCGCCCAAGAGCGCCAAGCGCGGCATCGCCTTCGACCTCGCGACGCCCGAGGACCTCGCGGCCGTCTCGCCCGGCGTGAGCTGGTGGTACAACTGGAGCCCGCAGCCGCACCGCAACGTGCCCGCGGACTTCCGCGCCCGCTACCGCATGGACTTCATCCCCATGCTGTGGAACGGCGACTTCAACGCCGCGAGCATCGAGGCCACCCTCAAGGCCAACCCCCACATCCAGTACCTGCTGCTCCTCAACGAGCCCAACCTCGTGGACCAGGCCAACATGTCGCCGCAGGACGCGGCGCGCCTGTGGCCCCGGTACGAGGCCGTCGCCGCCAACACCGGCGTCAAGCTCGTGGGCCCCGCGATGAACTGGGGCACGATGCGCAACTACTCGGACCCGGTCGTCTGGCTCGACGCCTTCTACGCCGCGTACCGCGCGGCCAACGGCAACCGCGACCCGCGCATCGACTACCTCGCCTTCCACTGGTACGACTACGGGCTCGCGGGCCAGCTCGACCGGCTCGAGAAGTACGGCAAGCCGTTCTGGGTCACCGAGTTCGCCAACTGCCACAGCCAGAACGACGGCGCGCAGATCGACTCCGTCGCCAAGCAGAAGGCCCAGATGACGGAGATGGTCGCCGTCTGCGAGAACCGCGACGACGTGTTCCGCTACGCCTGGTTCACGGGGCGTTGGACGAACGACCCGTGCTTCGCGAGCCTGCTCGGCGCCAACGGGCAGCTGACGGAGCTGGGCGCGCACTACCTCTCCCTACCCTTCAAATAGGGGCAGCCAGGGGAACTGGGGGTCAACCAGTACCCCTCTTGATGCATTTTTTTGTCTTGGGCATAACAAATCACCCCATCGGGTTTGGGCCTCCCCTCCCCCTTTCCCGGTGGCGCGCCCATGGCCCAGCCGCAACCCGCCGCCTCCACCGTCACCGTCGACCAGGACCGCATCGAGCGCATCCGCGATTTGCTGGCGATGATCTCGCTGGGTGAGTTCGACCCGGCGCAGCACCTCATCCCCATCGCGGGCGAGGACGCGTTCTCCCCGTTCGAGGAGACCATCAACCTCTTCGCCCGGCAGCTGCACGCCTCCGTGCACGAGAGCGAGCAGGCCCTGCTGAAGCTGGACTCCGCGCGGCGCGAGCTGGAGGAGAAGCTGGCCACCATCGAGCAGCAGCGGCTGGCCATCCGCGACTTGTCCACGCCCATCATCGAGCTGTGGGAGGACATCCTCACGCTGCCCATCGTCGGCGTGATGGACACCCAGCGCTCGCTGGAGATGACGGAGCGGCTGCTGCACCGCATCTCCCAGGGCAAGGCCCGCTGCGCCATCATCGACATCACCGGCGTGGAGGTGGTGGACACGTCCACGGCCAACCACTTCATCAAGATGGTCAACGCGGCGCGGCTGCTCGGCACCTACTGCGTCATCACCGGCATCAGCCCGCCCATTGCCCAGACGCTGGTCCAGATTGGCGTGGACCTGCGCGGCGTGAAGACGCTCGGCAGCCTCCGCGACGGCCTCAAGGAGTGCCTGCGCTACCTGCACAACCCCACGGCCCTGCGCGCCCTCGAGTCGGCCTCGCGCCAGGGCTAGGAGCTCCGCATGTCATCCCCGTACTCGAACATCACGGTCAGCGGCATCAGCATCTACTCCATCGTCGCGGCCATCAAATCGTTCTCGGTGCTCGTCCAGGAGCTGATGACGACCATGAAGGTCCAGACGCGGGACGAGAGCGGCGCGCTCACCCTCGACACGAACGCCTGGTACCCGATGGACGACTACCTGCCCGTGTACAAGAAGATCGACACGCTGCTCGGCGGGCGGGGTCTGGAGAAGGTCGGCCTCTACATTCCGCAGAACGCCGTGTTCCCTCCGCACGTGAAGGACATCCACGGCGCGCTCGCCTCCATCGATGTGGCCTTCCACATGAACCACCGCAAGGACGGCAAGTCCATGTTCGACCCGGCGACCGGGACGATGCAGGAGGGCATCGGGCACTTCGCGTACCAGCCGGTGGCCGGGAAGAACGAGGGCATCATGGTGTGTGACAACCCCTATCCGTGCCGGCTCGACCAGGGAATCATCAAGGGCATGGCCCAGCGCTTCCAGCCCCAGGCCATCCTCGCGCATGACCCCCACAAGGGCTGCCGCGCGAAGGGCGATCCATCCTGCACCTACGTCGTCACCTGGTAGCACGGACGTCACCGACAACCGTGTCCAGCGGAACCCAGCGCCAGGAGCTCCCCATGTCAGCTTCGTTCTCGTTCACAGGCATCCAGGTCAAAGGCGCGAGCATCTACTCCGTCGTCGCGGCCATCAACACGTTCTCGGTCCTCGTCAATGACCTGATGCAGGCCATGAACGTCCAGACCCGGGACGCCAGCGGCGCGCTCATGATTGACACGAACGCCTGGTACGACCTCGACCACTACATGCCGGTCTACAAGAAGATCGACACGCTCCTGGGTGGACGGGGACTGGAGAAGGTCGGCTCCTTCATTCCGAAGAACGCCGAGTTCCCGCCGAACATCCAGGACATCCACGGCGCGCTCGCCTCCATCGACGTGGCCTTCCACATGAACCACCGGAAGGACGGCAAGCCCATGTTCAACCCGTTGACGGGGGAGATGACGGAAGGCATCGGGCACTACCGGTACCAGCCGGTGGCCGGGAAGAACGAGGCCCTCCTGGTGTGCGACAACCCCTGTCCGTGCCGCTTCGACCAGGGGCTCATCAAGGGCATGGCCCAGCGCTTCCAGCCCCAGGCCACCCTCACGCATGTCCCCGACACGGGCTGCCGCACGAAGGGCGACGCGTCCTGCACCTACGTCGTCACGTGGTAGCGCGGACGGCGCGTTCCCCAGGCGCGGGACCGTGAAGCCCACGGCCCCGCGCGAGGCGCCGCCTACGGCCGCAGCTTGAAGCGCAGCAGGTCCTCGCGCCGCGCCATCGGCGTGAACCAGGTGCCGTCCATCTCCACCGGCTCGCGGAAGTGGCCGGACACCACGAGGCCGTCCGGGGTCGCCGTCAGCTGCATCCAGGGGTCCAGCTTGTCGAGGACGCGCACCCAGCGCGCCTCCAGGTCCGGACCGAACGCCGCCAGCGCCGGGCGGTCGGCCCACTCGTCGCCCGTCCACCCCACCGCTCCCAGCCCCAGGTCGCTGCCGCCCGAGCGCGAGGTGACGAGGGTGCCGGCCGCGTCGACGACGAGGTCGTTGAAGGGGCGCAGGGCGAACTGGCGGAGCGCCACGTCCTGTCCCGTCTCGGAGAGCAGGCCCAGGAAGCCATCCCTCGAGCCGCCCTCGTAGTCGTCCGGGTCGCTGCTGGCGTACGACTGGCCCGCGAAGGTGAAGCGCCCGCCGAAGTGCCCGGCGAAGGCGACGCGCCCGTCCGGCAGCACGCCCACGCCGGCGAGGTCGCTCCACCAGACCGGGATGACGCGGTGCCAGGTGTACGTACCGCTCGCCGTCCACCGCGCCACGAAGGGCCCGGAGCCGGGACCGGCGCCCCCGCCGAAGTCCGTGTTCGCGCCCGCCCAGCCGCCGACGATGATGTTCTCCTCGGCGTCCACCACGACGTGGCTGGCCCGCGTCCCTCGGAGGGTGGTGGCCTTCAGCGCCTTGGACCAGAGGTGCGCTCCGTCCCACTGGAGCTTCAGGAGGAAGGAGTTCGGGTAATCGTCGTCATAGGGGTAGGGCTTGCCCGAGTACAGCGGTCCGGCGCCGAAGTCCGTGTAGCCCCAGAACGTGCCCACGACGATGGCGCTGCCGTGCGCGTCCGTCGCGAGGTCGAACACGTCCATGGGGTTGTTGATGTGCTCGTCGTAGGTGTCGAACCAGGCGACGAAGCCACGCGTCCAATCCACCGCGCCCGACGGCGTGAGCTTTACCACCACCATGCCACTGCCCTGGGGCAGGGCGCCCTTCCCCAGGTCCGGCGCGCCGTGATAGCTGCCGGCCACCAGCACGTTGCCCAGCGACGTCACCACCACCCTGCGCAAGTCCAACCCCGGCTGCGCGAAGTCGCGCGTCCACGCGACGCTGCCGTCCGCTCGGTGGAGCGTGACGACGTCGGTCTGCTCGGCCCAGGGCGAGGTGCCCGGCGCCTGCTCCACCGTGCTCAGCGCCGCGAAGCCGCCGTCCGGCGCGGAGGCCACGTGGCGGGAGCGCTCGGCGAGCGGCCCACCCGACTGGCGCGTCCAGGCCGTGGTGCCCGACGGCTGCGTGCCCCGGTACGAGCAGAAGCTGCCCGTCTCGTACAACACGACGAGCTGCGGGGCCACGCCACCTCCGAGGATGCCCTCGTACATCGCCTCGTACGAGGCGAAGCTTGTCCCGTCGGTGCTGTCCGGCAGGAGCGAGAAGGCATACTCGCCGCTCCTCGTCACCAGGCTCGTCACGTCGTACTCCACCCACGAGTCCCTCGCGACGGCGCCCAGGTCGCCAAGGGGGTTGGCCATCGACGCCGGGCGGTGGTCCCAGTCCGTCACCGCCCCGTCGAAGGTCGACGCCTGGTACAGCCGGGGCCCGTTGCCCGTGGCATCCAGCGCGAACAGGCGCAGCACCACGCGGTGGATGCGCTCGGGAGCCAGCGTCACGTGGAAGCGCAGGAAGCTCTCCGCGCGCGGCTCCGCGTCCACCCGCAGCGACGCCTGGGTGTTGAACTTCCCGGCCGGTGACTCCTGCGTCACGTAGGTGTCGTCACTCGCGTAGCTCACCCGCGAGAAGAACTCCGTGCGCGTCAGGCACGCATCCGTGGGGGCCGCCTTCGGCGCGCCCGTCCAGACGAGGAGCTGGGGGCGGCGCGAGGCGTCCGTGGCCTCGCGCGACTGGAACGTCACCCCATCCCCCGACGTGCCGTACAGCCCGAGCGAGTACTCGCCGTTGCCGCGCACCAGGTCCGTCACGTCGTACTCCACGGACACGCCGGAGGCGATGACCTGCGCGTCACCCAGCGGCTGGCCCACCTTCGCCGGGCGGGAGCTCCAGGTGACGCTCGACTCGCTCCAGTTGCCCTGCGTGGCGTACACCGCCGGCCCATCCTCCGTGCCCCCGCTGGCGTGCAGGCGCAGCACCGCGCGCTGCACCGTCTCCGTCAGCCCCTGCACGGAGAAGCGCAGGTGCACCTCCTGCCGCGGCGAGCCGTCCGCCGTGAGCGACGCGGACGCGCCGTTGACGGCACCGGGTGCGTCCTCGGCGACGAACGTGTCGGCGACGGGCGCGAAGGAGACGGCGGGCCCGGAAGCCAGGAGCGGCGGAGGGACGGGTATCGGGTGGTCCTCGCCGGACTCGACGGTGAGGACGAGCCGCGGGCGGAGCGCCGGGTCGGGGTGCTCGCTGGAGGCGATGGTGACGCCGTCCGTGCTGTCCGCGGACAGGTAGTAGTTGATGTGGGCGTTGTCGTAGAAGTGCGTGCGCGTGACGTCCAGCTCCATCCAGGTGCCGCTGGCGACGGCGCCCGCGTTCGCGATGACCCAGCCGTCCCAGGTGGGGCGGGTGTTCCAGGTGTCGGTCTCGTTCCAGTTCCGGGCGCCCGGCGGGTCACTCACCTGGGGCCCATTGCCGGACCCATCCAGCGCGAACAGCCGCAGCTTCGCGGCCGTCACCGTTCCCGGCAGGTCCCCCAGGTAGAACTTGAGGTACGCCTGCGACTCGGGCGACAGGTCCACCTCCATCGTGGGCGAGGAGCCGTAGCTCGTCGTCGGTGTCGTCGCCACGACGTGTGTGTCCGCCGCGGCCTCCACCGTCACCGTCTGCGTCATCAGCTCGGCACGCTGCGTGCGCGGTGACTCTGGGACGTCCGTGGAACTTCCTGTCCCATCCTGGGCTGTTCCGCATCCCGAGAGGACCGCGAGCGCCACACCCAGACCCCTGTCTCTTGTACACATCTGACG
>NZ_JABBJJ010000341.1 GCF_012933655.1 Pyxidicoccus fallax
CCCCCAGCCCCCGCAGCTGCAGCGAGCGCACCGCCAGCCCGCCCAGCGCCACGTGGTTGAGGCCATTGCCACCCCACAACGAGCTGGTGGCCAGCGGCGGCACCAGCGACAGGTTGACGGCCACCGTGGGCGCGTCCACCACCGGCTCGTGAACCTCCGGTGCCTGAGCCGCCTCGCCACCTCGCGCCGCCGTGCGCGTCAGCGACACCGGGACGAAGTGCTCCGCCCGCAGCTCCGCGCCGCCCTGTGGAGACACCGACAGCTCCGCCTCGAAGCGCTGCGCGGGCCGCTCCAGGACGAAGTGGTAGCGCCCCGCCTCCAGCCCCAGCGCGAGCCGCCGGCCTCCGGGCTTCTGCAACTCCGCGACGAGCTGGTTGCCCCAGTCGCGCACGAACAGACGGCCCTGCACGTCCTCCGCCACCGCCAGCCGCACGGTGGAGCCGCGCAGGTCCGTCATCACCAGGTCGCCACTGCCCGCGAGCTGGATGTCATAGGCCGCGTGCTGCGGGCCACCCTGCGAGCGCTCCGTGCGCGCCAGCGTCTCGTGGAAGGCGAACTGGTAGGCCTCGTGCAGCGTCACCCGGCCGTCCGCGCTGGTGTCCGCCGCGCCGCGCAGGCCCGTGACGAGGAAGTGCGTGAAGAAGGACGCGCCGATGCTGTCCGACTCCTGCGCCACCTCGTCCGCGGAGCTGGACGCGAGGTACGCGTGGCCGCGCACCTGCGACGACGCATCCGTGAGGAAGGCCGGGCGGCGCACCCCGCCCTTGTAGCGGGTGAGCGCGCCCGAGCCGCACGAGTCGAGGATGGCGATGCGCACGTCCGCCGGAATCCCGGCCAGCCCCTTGCGCAGCTCCTCGTAGGGGAGCCGCTCGCCGCGCGGCAGCAGCCCCTCCCCGTCCGAGTGGCCCGAGTAGTACAGCACCAGCTCGCGCCGCACGCTCGGAGAGGCGGCGGACTCCACCAGCACCTTCATCCGCTCCAGCGCCTTCGTCAGCGCGGCGCGGTCCGCCTCCAGGAGCAGCACCCGGTCCGCCACCGCCACGCCGCCCAGCTCCTCCAGCACGCGGGACATGGCCAGTGCATCCGAGCCCGCGTAGCGCAGCCGCTCGCGGCCATCGCCGCCCTCGCTGGAGCCGACGATGAGCGCGAAGCGGCGCAGCGTCTGCTCCGGTGCCTCGACGGAAGCCGCGGCCTCCGCCTCCGGCGCGCACCACAAGGCCCACCCCATGACGGCCAGCAGGCCCACCACGCGTCCCCATCCCCCCGTTGTGGTGCGTCTCATCATCCCCGTCCAGCTCCGTGCCAACCCCGGCCCGGCGTCACATGAGCGCCGGTGGCATACAGCGTTTCACCGTCCCCCGCGAGCCGCCGCTCACGGGCTCCAGCGAGCCCGGCGGCTCACCCAGGACATGCCGCCCCGGCCGTCGCGCACCACCGCCCAGAACGTCACCTCCCGGGCCTCCTTCGCGTCCTCGGGGGGCTCCCACTCCGTCCGGTGCTTGCCCTTCTGGCCGCCCAGGTCCGCGCCACCCGTCACCTGCGGGCTGAACTCGCCGAACGTCGCGTACCACGCAATCTCCCAGGCCTCCTGGAGCGTCACCGACTCCTCGCGCAGGCCTGGCACCACGTACGTCTCCTCGAACGGAGCCACGTCGTCGGCCGTCATCACGAAGGGGCCCTCTCCGCGCAGCTCCGGCAGCGCGTCCACCGTCCACGGGGCGTCGTCCACCCGCAGGCCCGGAATCACCGGCTGCACGTTCTCCTTCATGCCCTCCACCATCGGGCACCAGAAGACCATCAGCTTCTGCGCGTAGACCTCCTCGTCTCCCGCCACCGCGTGGAGCACGAGCGGCATGCGGATGCCGCCCAGCCCCTTGAAGGGGTCCGCCTCCTGCACGCGCAGGAGCAGCGGGATGTCCTCGCCCACCGTGGCCGCGCCGGGGCGGATGGCCAGCGACAGCTCGCCCTCCGCCGTGGTGCCCTCGGCCAGCTTCACGCGGTTGGCCTCGTCCGCGCAGAGCTCGTCCTCCACGTCCGCGCATGCCCACAGCGTGTACTGGATGGGGCGGCCGCCGCCGGCGGGGTCCACCAGCAGGGCACGGAAGCGCACCTCGGAGGTGAGCACCTCCAGGGCCTCGGGCGTGCGCTCGCAGTCGGGCGCCATCAGCTCCGGCTTCTCCGTGGAGATGCCGAGCACGCGGAAGTCATGCACCTTGGACGGCTGGTCGTCGATGTCGATGCAGGCACTGGCGCCGAGCGCCAGCAGGAGGCCGCCGTACTTGAGCAGGGCCTTCATGTCAGAAGCTTCCTTTCACACCGAGAACGGGAAGGATGGGGATGCCCGGCACCTCGTACTCCTTGCGGTACCGGTAGTCGTTGGTGAGGAACTCGGCGTTGCTCGCGTTGTAGATGTTCTGCACGTCGAGGTACGTCGCCAGCGTCCAGCTCTGGAACTGCCAGCTCTTCTCCACGCGCACGTCGAGCTGGTGGAAGCCGTCCGTGCGGCTGGAGAAGAACGGCCCGTAGGTGGGCGAGTAGCCGTTCCGCTCGGAGTTGTACACGTCGTAGGTGTGGTTGAGCGGCGAGGCCGGACGGCCGGTGGTGTAGCGGAAGCGCCCGCCCAGCTCCCAGCCGTTGCCCAGGATGTAGTTGCCCACCAGCGTGAGGATGTGCGTCTGGTCCCACGGACTGAGGCCGAAGGTGGCGTCCTGGTCGTCCAGGAAGCCGCCGCCGAAGCCACCATCCCGGGCGGGCTTGGGCCCGGCGCGTCCGTCCAGCGCGCGGCTGAGCGTGTACGACAGCCAGCCGGACCACTTGTCCTGCGCGGAGGCGCGGTTCTTCTTCACCATCAGCTCCACGCCGAACGCGCGGCCGATGCCGTCGTTGGAGTAGCGCTCCTGGAAGAAGGTCCCACCCTCCCGCTGGATGATTTGACCGGGCTCCACGATGTTCTTGAAGCGGCGGTTGAAGAAGCCCGTCAGGTCCACGTCGAGCGCGTCCGTGAAGCGATGCTCCACGCCGAGGCTCGTCTGGAAGGCGCGCTGGTACACCAGGTCCGGCGTGCCGTAGGGCTCGATGACGAAGCGGAACGTCTCCGGCGCCTGACTGTAGAGGCCGACCGAGCCCTTGAGGCTGGTGCGCTCGGTGGCGGCGTAGCGCACCCACAGCCGCGGGTCCAACGCCAGGTTGCGCGTGTCGTCCACCAGCTGGAGGTTGCCGCGCACGCCCGGGGTGAAGGTGAACTTGCCCACCTTCACGTCCGCTTCCAGGAAGAGCGCGCCGTCGAAGGCGTCGAGGGAGATGGACTCCTTCAGCATCTCGCCCACGGACTCGGCGCCCGGGAAGGCCACGTACTCGAGGTCCTCCGGGGCGGGGAACTCCACGTCGTATTCCTCGTACTCGTAGACGAGGTCCAGGCCGGTGCGCAGGGTGAGCATGGGGGACAGCTCCATGCCCAGCACCTCGCGCGCGCCCACCGAGTACTGCCTGCCGTCCTGCCGGGCGGCGCCGAAGTCGAAGCTGCTGTTGTCCAGGCCCACGTACGGCGTGAAGACGGAGGTGAGCGCGCCCTTGCGGTACGTCCAGTCACCCTTCACGCGGTGGAAGGTGGTGCGCGTGTCCAGCTCGATGTCGGTGGCCACCTTGGGACCGGAGGACACCACGCGGAGCTGGTCGTCGCTGCCGAAGGCCATGACGTAGCCGGAGCTGCGCGCGCCACCCGCCTGCTCCTGGGCCTCCGCTTCCGAGGCCGCGCCGCGCTTGGCGCCGAAGTCCACGCGCAACTGGTAGTCCCAGTAGCGCGGCACGACGGACAGCGTGCTGCCCTCGTCCTTCGGGAGGAAGGCGGGCAGAAGCGTGTCGATGTACGAGCGGCGGGCCGCGGCGGCCACGCTGATGCCGTCGGTGATGGGCGTCTCCAGGAAGAAGCCCGCGTCCATCAGGTCAATCTTCACCGAGCCGTGCAGCGTGTCGGCGGCGCCCTTGCGCGTGCCCACCTCCACGATGCCGCCCACCGCGCGGCCGTACTGGCTGCCGTAGCCACCCGGGTAGAAGTCGAGCTGGTCGATGAACTCGGCGTTCACCACCGAGGGGCCGCCCAGCAGGTGGAAGAGGATGGGGATGCGGACCCCGTCCATCATCGTCGCCGTCTGGCCGGGGTTGGAGCCGCGCACCAGCAGCTCGCCGGAAATGAACGGCGCGCGCGCCACGCCCGGCAGCGCCTGGATGACGCGGATGGGGTCTCCGAAGGTGCCCGGCGTCTTCTGCGCCTCCTGGCGCGTGATGGTCCGGCGCACCACTTCCTTCTTCGGGCGCTCGGAGCGCACCACCGTCTCCAGGGCGCCGCCCGACGGCGCGAGGTAGAAGTTCACCTCCGTCGTCTCGTTGGGCTTGAGCTGCTCCTTCGTCTGGTAGAGCTGGTAGCCCGACGCGACGACGCGCACCGCGCACTCGCCCGGAGGCACCTGGAGGGTGAAGCGGCCGTCCGCGTCGGACAGCGCCTCGGGCGCGTCCGGGTCGTCACCGCAGCGCACCGTGGCGCCGGCCACGCGCGAGCGGCTGCCGCGCGAGATGAGCTGGCCGGTGAGCGTGGCCTTCGGGGCCTCCTGCTCCTCGGCCTGCGCGCCCTCGGCGGGAGGCGGGGCGTTGAGGGTGAAGTGATAGACGTACTCCACCTGCACCGGCGCGGACACGCCGTCCACCTCGGCGGGCGAGAAGCGGAACTGGCGCACCGCCGCGATGGCCGCCTCGTCGAAGCCGTTGCCCACGGCTTCCGTGGGCTGCACGTCGGACACCGTGCCGTCCTCGGCGATGGTGATGATGAGGCGCACGGAGGCGGTGAGGCCCTGCGTGAGCGCCTCGGGCGGATACTGCGCCTCCACCTGCTGCAGCAGCTCGGGAGGCTTGGTGATGGTGGGCTGGGCCTGGGCGGGCGCGGCCGCCTCGGGCTGCGCGGCGTCGGCCTGGGGTGCCTGGGCGAGTGCCGGGCCCGCCAGCAGGAGCGAGGCCGCGGCGAGCGCGCTTCGGGCTTTCACATTCGGGGACATAGCGGGGAGCAGCATACGGGTAGAGAACGGGTTTCCGCTCCCACTGAGGGAGGGGCGGAGCAGAGGCCTCGTGGAGAATTCTGGCGTCAGCGGCTGGAGAGGGGTGGAACCAGCCGCGCCCAGCATTCCCTCACTCCGCCCCTCGCTCAGCGGGAGCGGGGGCGTCAGTCGAGCAGGAAGGTATAGGAGTACTTCATCTCCGTGGAGACAGCCTCGCCGCCCTTGATGGCGGGCTTGAAGCGGAAGCGGCGGATGGCGTCGCGGGCCGCCTCGTTGAGGCCGTAACCCGGGCCGTTGATGACCTTGACGGCCACCACCCTGCCCTCGTTGTCGATGGTGATGGCGAGCGTCACCGTGCCTTCGATGCCGGCGCGGCGGGCCTCCTCCGGATACGGAATCTTCACCTCGTTGGCGAGCTCCGGCTCCCGGTCCACCTGGTAGATGGGCGTGTACTTCGGCGCGCTGTAGGCCTTCACCTCCTGCGGCGCCTTCGCCCGGTCCGCGGTGCGGCCGTAGAGCGTGTTGCCCACCGGCGCGGCGAAGCTGCCGCCGCTCGTGGTGGAGGACATCGTCATGCCCACCACCAGCGGCGCGGGCTTCGCGGCGGGCGGCGGCGTCTCGTTGGGCGGAGGCGGCGCGTCCACCGGTGGGGGCGGCAGCGGCCTGGGGGCCTCGGCCACCTTCAGCGGCGGCCGCACGCGCACCTTCGGCGGCGGGGGCGGCTCGGGCTTCTTCTCCTCCACCGGCGGCGGAGGTGGCGGGGGCGGCTTCTGGACCTCCACCATCACCATCTCCACCGGGCGCTGCGCCGCCGGCCGCTCCGCGGGCTTCGCGTGCAGCACCACCAGCCCCAGCCCGTGCAGCGCGAGCGAGCCGGCCACGAAGCCCACCAGCACCCCGTTGCCCCCGCGCTTCGGGAGCTGCCACGCCCTGTCGTCGAGCACCATCTCACTCATGGCTTCTGGCCTCAGCCGCGCGGCGCGGCGGGCGCGGCGTCCTTCTCGATGTTGAGGGCGAACTTGGCGATGCCCTGCCCCTTCACCACGTCGATGAGGCGCATGACGCGGCCGTAGGGCAGCGACTGGTCCGCGCTGATGATGGCGCGCGTGTCCTTGTCCTTGGCCACCTGCTCGGCCACCTTCGTGGACAGGTCCGCCTCGCTCATCTCGGTGCCGTCGAAGTAGAGCTTGCCGTCCTTGTCGAGCACCACGTTGACGAGGCCCTGCACCGTCTCACCGCCGTTGGCGGCGCGGGGCAGGTCCACCTCCACCGTCTCGCGGACGATGAAGTTGGCCGTCACCATGAAGATGATGAGCAGCACCAGCACGACGTCCACCAGCGGGGTGACGTTGATGCCGGTGATTTCTTCCTCGTTGTCCTGCTGCGCGCCGCCGGCCATGACCTAGCGGCCCTCCGCGCCGGACGCCGGGCGCTCCGCGCGCAGGCTGCCCACGAGCGCATGGCCCAGCGCATTGGCGCGGCTGGTGAGCGTCTTGAGCTGGCGGTTGAAGATGTTGAAGGCCACCACCGCCGGAATCGCGACGGCGAGGCCCACCGCGGTGGCGACGAGCGCCTCGGAGATGCCGGCCATGACGGTCTGCTGGATGGCCGCGCCCTTGGCGTTCATGTTGCCCAGGTCGTGGAAGGCCTTGATGATGCCGAGCACCGTGCCGAACAGGCCGATGAACGGGGCGTTGTTGCCCAGCGTGCCGAGGAAGGACAGGAAGCGCTCGTACTGGGGACGCTCGCGGGCCATGGTGGAGGCAATCACCTGCTCCACCGAGTCGGCGCCCTGGGGCGCGGAGGCGAGGCCCTCGCGGAGGATGGCGGCCTCCATGCCCTTGCGGCCCTGGATGGCGGCGCGCACCGCGTCCATCTCCCCGCGCGCCAGCCGCACCGCCAGCGCCTCCGAGTCCGGCAGCCGGTTGCGCGCGAAGTACAGCGTGCGCTCCAGCATGATGGCGATGGAGAGCACCGACAGGCACACCAACACCCACAACACCCACTCAGCGGAGGTGAGCGTCACCCCGAGAAGCTTGCTGCTGAGCCAGCCCAACCCTTCGGCCTGCGCCTGGGCGAAGACAGCGATGGACGACATGTAGTTCCCCTCGTGAACCGCGTTTGCGCGAAGGGAACACCGACCCCCGGTAAATGTGTCACCCGCCGGGCATTCAACCCTTCTTGCCGGCCTTCGCCTCGGCGGCCTGGATGAGCTTGAGGTGCTGCTGGTCCTCGGCGGTGAGGCGTGCGTCCGTGTAGGCGGGGTCCGGCTGGTACCAGGACTCCTGGGAGAAGAAGTCCTGGAGGTCCTTCGCCTGGAAGACGCGGCCGTGGCGGGCATACACGGCGTTGCGCAGCAGGCGGAGCTGGGCGGGGGTCAGCAGCGAAAGCGCGTCCGCCGGCACCTTGCCCTGGAGCGAGCGGATGGCGGCGGCCATCAGGAGGTTCTGCCCGTAGGGGCAGGACAGGCGCTTGCGCGCGTCCGCGGGCTTCATGCCGGAAGGCGGGGGCCAGAGCTGATCCAACGTCACGTCCTCCAGGGCCAGCTCGGAGATGACGTTGTAGTGCTCGCAGTACGCGTAGAGCGCCCGGGTGAAGGCGGCCGCGTCCCCGTCCGACGCCGCCACCAGCGTGTCCCACAGCGGCGCGCGGCCGGCGGCCATCATGATGGGGCGCACCTTCGCTCTCACGGTGGTGTCCAGGTAGGACTGGGAGGAGAGGAGCAGGTTCGTCGCCCCCTTGGACAGGGCCTTGTCCTTCGTCGCCGCCACCAGCGCGTCCACGCCGAGCCGGAAGGACTCGGCCGGCTGCTCGCTGTGCCGCACGTTCTTGTAGGAGAGGCCGCGCATGCAGCTCAGCGCGTCCTCGCGGCTGGGGCGGCCTTCCGAGCACCGGGCGAGCTCCTCCGGCGTGGCCTTGCCCAGCAGTACCTTGGGGTACAGGTCGACTTCACAGAGACAGCTCGTCTGCGCGCGCGCCGTTGGGGCGGCAATGACCACGATGAGCGCGGACAGACAGGCAAGGCGACCGGTGGACGATTTCATGTCCTCCGGACGATAGCCTACGCTCCTCGCAGGAGACCCCCCTCTTGTCCTTCCTGCTCTATCCGTCCCGCGAGCGCGCCGTCTTCCCGGATGGGAAGCCCCTGCTGTGGAGGCTCGGCGACTACGTGGCGGTGTACCAGCGGCCCGAGTTCGGGACGACGGGCGCGCTGCTCGCGCGGCGCGTGGACGCGGACGGCACCGAGCACGAGGACGTGCTCATCCACCAGCTCCCCACCAGCGCCGCGCTGGCGAAGTCGTCGGCCTCCGTCTTCGAGGAGGAGTGGCGGCGGGCGACGCGGCTGTCCCATCCGAACATCCTCCGCACGCTGGACCGGTGGCTGGACACCCCGCCGGAGCCCGAGAGCGGCGCGCCCCGGCCGCTCTTCTTCCAGCTCGTCACCGAGGCGGTGGCGGGGGAGATGCTCTCCTCCACGCTCGTGGCGCTGGAGGCGAAGGGCGAGCGGATGCCCGTGCCGCTGGCGCTGTGGGTGGCCGCGCAGGTGGCGCACGCGCTGCACGCCGCGCACGAGGCCACGGACGCGCAGGGGAAGAACCTGGGCGTGCTGCACCGGGACGTGGCGCCCGCGCACGTGCTGCTGACGTACGACGGTGGGGTGAAGCTGTCCGGCTTCGGCATCGCCCACACGGCGGTGCGGCTGATGAGCGGCCCCATCTTCAAGCACGTGGGCTCGCAGCCTCCGGAGGCGCAGCGCAAGGGCGGCGGACAGGTACAGGTGGACCGGCGCGCGGACGTGTACGGGCTGGGGGTGACACTCTACGAGGCGCTCACCGGCGTGGACCCGTTCCGGCGCCCGCTGGACTACGACTCGCTGAAGGCGGCCATGAGCGGAGACGCGCCTCCGCCGAGCCACCACCGGCCGGAGCTGCCGGCCACGGTGGACGCGTTGGTGATGCGCGCCATGGCGCCCCGGCCGGAGGACCGGTACGCCACCGCCGCGGAGCTGGCCCGGGCCCTGGAAGCGCTGCGCACGGCCTTCACGCCCGCGGACGGCCGCGAGGAGCTGAGCGCGTTCCTGCGCGACGTGTTCCGAGAGGAGCGCATCCGCGCGCGCACCCGGGTGCCCTCGCTGTCGGACCTGCTCGCGCGGGCCGCGGCCGAAGCCGACGCCGAGCGGGCCCGGCAGTCACCGCCGCCAGCCTCCACACGGGAGGTCCAGGGGGTGCCCACGCCTCCGGTCCCCCCGACGCGCTTCGTCTCGCATCCGCGGCGGATGCTCCTGTACGGGGGCTTCCTGTTGTTCATCCTCATGGGGGTGCTGGCCAACGTGGCGAAGACGCGGGAGCGCTTCGTCGAGGAGGTCTCCGCGGTGGCCCGGAGCGGTCAGGCCCGCGCCGTGTCCTGCCTGGCGGGCGCCAGGGAGCGGGTGCGGGTGCTGCTGCAACTGGATGGCACCGGCCACGCGGAGGCAAAGGTGGAGGGTCCGCTGGCGGGCACCGTGGCGGGGCGCTGCATCGAGGAGGCGCTCACGGGCCTGCCCTGGCCGCACAAGCGGGGGTGGCCGGTGACGGTGGAGGTAGCGCTCGACGGGGTGTGAGCGGGGCGGCGAGAATGCGCCGCATGCGAGGAAAGACGGTTGTCATCACCGGTGCCTCCTCGGGCATCGGAGAGGAACTGGCGGTGCTCCTGGCCGGACGCGGCGCCCACGTGGTGCTGGCGGCGCGCGGCGAGGAGGCGCTCCAGCGAGTGAAGGCCCGGTGCGAGTCGGCGGGCGGGCGCGCGGTGGCGGTCCGCACGGATGTCGGTGACGCGGAGGCGTGCCGCCTCCTGATGGAGCGCGCGGTGGAGGCGTTCGGCGGCATCGACGTGCTCGTCAACAACGCGGGCGTGTCCATGGGCGCGCGCGTGGACGAGGTGACGGACCTGGGCCTCTACGAGCGGCTGATGCGCATCAACTACCTGGGCGCGGTGTACTGCACCCACCACGCCCTGCCCCACCTCAAGGCGCGCAAGGGGCTGGTGGTCGCCGTCTCCTCGCTCACGGGCCTCGCCGGCGTGCCCACGGTCAGCGGCTACGCGGCCAGCAAGCACGCCATGCACGGCTTCTTCGACTCGCTGCGAATCGAGCTGCGCGGCACCGGCGTGGACGTGTCCGTGGTGTGCCCCGGCTTCGTGGCCACGAACATCCGCCTCAACGCGCTGGGCACGGACGGCCAGCCCACGGGAGCGGACGAGGACGGCGGCATGAAGAAGATGGACGCGGGCACCTGCGCGGCCATCATGCTGCGCGCCATCGAGCGCCGTGAGCGCGAGGTGGTGATGACCGCGAAGGCCCGGGTGGGCAAGTACGTCAAGCTGCTCGCCCCCGGCCTCCTGGACCGCATCGCCGCCCGCGCCGTGCGACACCGGCGGCGATAGGCCGCTGCTTCCGGCTCAGGCCAGGCGCTCTTCCCCCAGCCCGACGCCTCCCCGGAAGTAGGCGCCCAGGGTGGAGCGAGGCCCCGCCTGTCTGGACATGTCCGCTGGCTTCGCGCCTACCACGACGTCCACCGCCTTCTTGAAGATGAGCGGCAGGGCCGCGCCCAGGACGAGGTACTGGCGCGCGGGGATGTCCCCCTCGTCCGCGAACCACAGCCACACCGCCACGCCCGAGCCGACAATCATCAGGCCGGTCACAATCCAGTACGAGGCGGACTTGATGACCTGCTTGTAGCGCGGCGTCGAAAGGTGCTCGCGCAGCCCATACCAGTGCAGCAGTTCCTGCAGCGCGCTGCCCAGGGCACCGATGAGGATGACTTCAAGGGCGTTCATGTCAGCCCTCCTTGGCTCGGGTGTCTCTCCTGGTTGGAGTGGCGGACACGCGAGTGTGACTCGGCGGGCGAGCCCCGGTCCTGACAGCGGGCGTGGCGGTGGCGCTCAGCTCGCTCCGCCCGCTCCGGACGACGAGGCGCCCTGCTTCTCCACGCGCGTGAGCAGGCCCGTGAGGCCCTCGAAGGTGGCGTTGCCCACCTGGTGCAGGCCGAAGCCCCAGAGGAAGGCCGTCATCCCCGCGCCGAAGCCGCCCCACGTGGGCGAGAAGACATTGAGCAGCTGGAGCCCCAGCGCCACCGCCACGCCCGTGAGCAGCAGCAACATGCCCAGCTCCACCACCCACATGTGACGCGGTGACGGCAGCGGGAGTCCCTCCAGCTCGCCCAGTCCGGACAGCTCCATGGGCGACTCCGGGAGCGAGGGGAGGCTTCCCCCCGTCGGCGCGCTGGCGGCGGGCGTGGCCGAGGCCTCCGCTCCGGGCGCCGAGTAGGACTCCAGGATGGGCTGGCCAGCCGTCAGCCGTCCCGGACTGGGGTAGCCCTGGAAGGACCTCCGCGCCCGCTCGTATTTCAGCGCGGCCTCCGCTGGCGCGTCGGCGTCGAGCGCGGCCCGGGCCTCCTCCAGCCGCGTCTCGATGGCATCCAGCTCCTGGAGGTGGTGCGGCACGGTCGTCTCCGTCCGGGCCTTCGCCACCTGGGCGCGCAGCTCCAGGATGCGCTGGCGCACCTGGGCCGAGTGCGCCCGCTGGAGCGCGTCCCGCGCCTCGCCGTACTTCGTGGCCGCCTCGTGCGGCGACTGCGCCGTGAGCGCCTCCGCGGCCTCGCGCAGCTTCGCGCTCACGCCCTCCAGCAGCGCGCGCTGCTCGTCCGTGGTGGCCTCCGCGCGCGCCTCGTCCACCTCCTTGCGCAGCTCGCGGATGAGCCCGCGCACATAGATGGCGTGGGCGCCCTGGTACAGGCGGAAGGCCTCGTCCACGTTGGCGTCGGCGCGGCTCCGGGCCTGACGCAGCCGCTCCTTCACGTCCGTCGTCAGCTCCTTCCATTCGTCGATGGTGAAGCCGCGCGGTGGTGCGAGGTTCGCGACGGCGGCGGACAGCTCCTCGCACAGGATGTCGAAGTACGCGCGGCGGGCCAGCTCCAGCTTCTGCCTCGCGGTACCCAGGTCCTGCCCGGTCAGCGCATTGCGCACCGTCTGCAGGAAGGGCAGCAGCTCGTACGTGAGACGGAAGCCCAGGGTGTCCTCCTCCCCGCGCTGCCTCGCCAGCGTGCGCGCCTGCTGCTCGATTTCCTGGAGTCGCGCCTCCAGCCCCGCGCGCGCGAGCCCCGCCACGTCCAGCTCCCGCACCGCCTTGAGCCGCGCGTCGAGCTGGTCCACCGGCGTGTCCTCGCCGCGCAGCGCGTCCTCCGCGCCATCGAGGACCTGACTCGCCTGGGGCGGGCGCACCTCCTCCGGCAGGGCCCGCACCTTGCGGGAGGTGTCGCGCCACGCCTCGTACAGCCGCAGCCGGGGCTCCCACGCCGCCAGCTCCGCGTCGCCCACGCGGATGCCCCGCACCGGCCTGCGAATCTCCGACACGAGCGCGTCGATGCGCCCGAGCACCGCCTGCCCCACGTCGCGGGCCTTGTCGTCCTGCCCGGCCATGAGCGCCTGGAGCCGGCCGCGCAGTCCCAGCGCCCGCTGCAGGCGCAGCGCCCGGGGACGGATGCGCTGCGAGTACAGCCGCACCCCGTACGAGGACAGCGCCCCCAGCGCGATGAGCAGCGCGCCCCACGTCCAGGGCGAGTGCACCCAGACGGTGAAGGTCTGCTCCACGGGCACGCCCGCGGGCACCGACACCCGCACGGTGCCGGTGTACTCGCCCGGCCCGTCCAGCCCGCGCAGCGCCAGCACCAGCGCGCCGCTGCCGTGCGCGTCCACGAGGAAGCCGCCCTGCTGGGAGCCCTCGTCCTGACGCGCGCCCTCCAGGGTGAAGCGGGCCTCGTCGTAGCGAGGCTGCACCAGCACCGCGCCCAGGTCCGGGGCCTTGCGCTGGAGCTGGAGGAGCTGCGGCGCCGCGATGCGCCCGCCCACGCCCGACGTCTCCTTGAAGGGCAGCCGCACCGTCGCGTCCACCGTGTGCCAGCCCCAGCCCGACGAGGCCACCGCCGGAGACGCGGCGACGAACTGCAGCGTGGGCACCGCCCGCACCCGCGTGACGGTGAGCGCCGTCGTCTCACGCCCGCCCGCGTGCAACAGCACCACCTGCCCCGTGTAGTCCCCCGGCGCGGGGAGCTGGCCGGACAGCTCGACCTGGAGCGGCTGCCTCGCGGAGATGGGCGCGGATGCTGTCTCTTAGACACATCTGATG
>NZ_JABBJJ010000342.1 GCF_012933655.1 Pyxidicoccus fallax
CCCCGTCCCCCTGGCACCCGGGGGGCCAGCGGCGCCCCCACCGCTCCTCGTCGTCCGGGGACGCGCGTCGCCAGCTTGCTCAAGGACCCAGATGCGCATCACCGGAGGACTCCATGCCGAAGCCTTTCGTGCTCTCGTCCATCCGCTTCTCGGACGGAGACATCATCCCCATTGCCTACACGGGCGAGGGCGAGGACCTGTCGCCTCCCCTGCAGTGGGAGCACATCCCCGCAGGGACGAAGAGCCTGGCGCTCATCGTGGAGGACCCGGACGCGCCGGACCCGAACAACCCGCAGATGACCTGGTGCCACTGGCTTGTCTACAACATCCCGGTGAGCGCGCAGAGCCTGCCCGAGGGGGCGGCGCCAGAGGTGCTGCCCGCCGGGGCCCTCCAGGGGCTGAATGACTGGAACCGCCAGGGCTACGGCGGCCCCATGCCCCCCATTGGCCGCCACCGCTACTTCTTCCGGCTGTACGCGCTGGACACCGTGCTGCCCGACCTGGGCCGGCCCACGCGCCGGGAGCTGCGGGCCGCCATCGAGGACCACATCGTCGGCGAGGCGACGCTGATGGGCACGTACGAGAAGGTCCACCACCGCAGCGCGGAGTGGAACGCGGGCGGCAGGCCTCACTGAGTCACGCCAGGGTGACGTCCCTCGGGCCCTCGCTCCTCCTGGGGAGCGGGGGCTTCGTGTGTCTTCCACCGGGTGCTGCGCCGCCCCGCGGACCTAGGGGGAAACCACAGGTGCGGAGCCCGGGTTGTAGGCTGGTGGGCGAAGTATGCGAAGCATGGCTTCCTCCCGGCTTGCCAGGGATGGAAGAGTTCGGAGTGCCGTGAAACCTGTTGCCGCATCCGGGGATGCCTACGCCCCCTTCGACGCGATGAGCGTGGGCGCCTGCGCCATCCACGACCGCTGCTTCGTGTACGTGAACGAGGCCCTGGTGGAGTTCCTCGGGCGTCCGCGTGAGGCGCTGCTGGGCCAGCCCTTCACGTCGGTGCTGGAGGAGACCAGCGCGGAGGAGCTGACCCGGCGGCATTCACGGCGCATCCGGGGCGAGCGCGTCCCCACCACCTACGAGGCAACGGTGAGGACCACCCGGGGCGACCACCGGACGGAGATGACCGTCATCCCCAATGGAGAGGACTACGTGGTGCTGGTGCGGGACGTGTCCCCCCGGTGCCTGCGCCGCGCGGTGCTCCAGCGGATGGCGGAGCTGGGCGCGGGGCTGCCGTCCCTGCGCACCGAGGGCGAGGTGCTGCGGCGGATGTTCTCCGGCCTGGAGGAGACGGGGCTCGGCTTCGCGTGGCTGTCGCCCGAGGGCACCGGCGTGCGGCTGGGGCAGACCTTCGTGCCCCAGGCCATGCTGCCGCCCGAGTCGGCGACGCTGAGCGGGCGGTGGATCCGGGACGTGGTGGGCCACTGGTGCCCGCTGCTGGAGCGGGCCTGGCGCGAGGGCGCCGCGTACTCGCCCGAGCTGCCGGAGGAGGTGGCCGGATTCCTCGAGGCGGGCAACCCGCGGCTCGCGGACGCGGCGCGCTCCAGCCTGCAGCGGGCGGGGCAGCCGCACGTCATCGCGGTGCGCATCGACGTGGAGGGCCAGCCCCGGGCGCTGCTCGCGCTGGGGGCGGACTGGCTGCGCGAGGAGGAGGTGCCGTCGGCGCGGCTGTTCGGCGCGCAGGTGTCCGCGGCGCTGGACGCGGCGCTCACCATCTCCCGGCTGTCCGCGCAGAACACGGCGCTGGCGGCGCTCAACCGGCTCGCGTCGGAGGCGGCGTCGGCCCCGCATCCGCGCGCCTTCTTCGACCCGGGCACGGCGGAAATCGTCGGCCTGCTGGGCTGTGACGCGGTGGCCCTGCTGCTGCCGGTGGTGAACGCGCCCGAGGTGGAGCTGGCGTACGCGCGTGGGCTGGAGGAAGAACGCGCGGAGCTCTTCACCCACCTGTGGCTCGCCGGGGGCCTGGGCACCCAGGCCCAGCGGGAGAGCACGGTGCTGGCGCGGGACGTGGAGTCCTGCCGGGGCCCGCTGCGCGAGGAGCTGCTGCGGCAGGGCTTCCGCACGGTGGCGGTGGTACCGCTGCGGGTCAGCTCGCGAGGGGTGGGCACGCTCGCCATCCTGTTCCGCGAGCGGCGGCCGCTCACCCCACTGGAGCGCGAGACGCTGCAGGCCATGGGCAGCCACTTCGCCGCGGCCATCGAGTCCCACCGGCTCTTGCACGAGCTGCGTGGGCGCGCCGAGGACATGGCGCTCTTGCACGAGGTGGGCAAGGCGCTGGCGGCCACGCTGGAGCTGGACAAGCTGCTCGCCACGGGCGTCACCAGCCTGGCGCGCATCGTGGACACGCCGGACGCGTACGTGCTCCTGCCGGACGCCACGGGCGAGCAGTTGGTGATACGCGCGGCGACGGGCGCCCATCCGGAGATGGTGGGGCAGACCATGCCGACGATACCGGCCTGGTCCTCGCTGGCCGCGCTGGCGTTCCAGACGCGCGAGGTGGTGATGGTGGAGGACGCGGAGGCCGACCTGCGCGTCAACCAGGAGGTGCGGCGCCGCTCGGAGGGAACGGCCTTCCTGGTGCTGCCGCTGGTGGTGCACGAGCGCACGGTGGGCGTCCTCATGGCGGCGGAGACGCGCAGGCCACGCCGCTTCACGCCCGCGGAGGTGGAGCGGGCGAGCGCCATCGCCAACCAGCTCGCGCTGGCCCGCGAGGGCGCGCGGCTGGTGGAGGACCTGAAGGCGAGCTACGTGGAGCTGGCCCGGACGCAGGCGCAGCTCGTGCGCCGCGAGCGGCTGGCGGCGCTGGGCGAGCTGTCCGCGGTGGTGGCCCACGAGGTGCGCAACCCGCTGGGCGCCATCTTCAACTCGGTGGCGTCCATCCGCCGCATCATCGGCCCGGAGAGCCCGGCCATCCAGCTCGTGGACATCGTGGGCGAGGAGGCGGACCGGCTCAACCGCATCGTCGCGGACCTGCTCACCTTCGCCCGGCCACCCGCGCCGCACCCGTACGCGGTGCCGCTGTCGCCGCTGGTGGAGGACGCGGTGCGCGGCGCGCTGGCCGAGGCGGCCGGCAAGGTGCGCGTGGAGCTGGACCTGTCGGACGACGTGCCGTCGGTGACGGTGGACGAGCGGATGATGCGGCAGGCCTTCCTCAACCTGGCCATCAACGCGGTGCAGGCCATGCCGCAGGGGGGCCTCTTGCGCGCGAGCGTGCGCCGCGCTCCGGGCTCACCGGAGGTGGAGGTGCAGTTCGCCGACAGCGGGCCCGGCATCTCCCCCGAGGTGCGCGCGCGCATCTTCGAGCCCTTCTTCACCACCAAGGCCAAGGGCACCGGCCTGGGGCTGGCGGTGGTCAAGCGCATCATCGAGTCGCACCAGGGGCGCGTGGCGCTGGACTCGCAGCCGGGCCGCGGCACCACCTTCCGGCTCTACCTGCCGCTCGACGCGTCCGCCGCCCTGTCGGCATCGCTGGACAGCGCCTGAGGCCTACCGCAGCGCCCACGCCATTCCGATGCCCAGCGCGCAGGCGCCGGCGAAGAGCCCCGCGGCGAGCAGGCGCCGGTCCCGGAGCCAGGGGTGCGGCGCCACGGTGGCCTCGCCCTCGCCGGTGATGGCGCGGACCAGCTCCAGCCGCCGGGCCTCCACGGCCGCGGAGTCCACCTGCTGCGAGATGTCCACGCCGAAGCCCACCTGCGTCTCACGGGTCATCCGCGCCGCCCTCACCGAGGAGCCCCGGGGCGCCGTCGCCGTCACCGTGTCCTCGTTGTCGCTCGACGGCATGGCCCGCGCGGCCTCGGCGCGGGCGATGGCCCCCAGGACCTTGGAGGTCTCCAGCGCCTCGGTGGCGGCCCGGTCGAGGGCGCCCTGCACCTTCGACGCTTCCAGCGCCTGAGTGGTGGCGGAATCGAGCGCGGCCTGCACCTTCGAGGACTCCGCTGCCTGGGTGGTGGCGGAGTCGAGCGCGGCCTGCACCTTCGAGGACTCCAGTGTCTCGGTCGCGGCACGGTCGAGGGCGCCGCGCACCTTCGAGGCCTCCAGTGCCTCCGTGGCCGCGGGGTCGAGCGCCCCTCGCACTCGGGAGGACTCCATGGCCTCCGCGACGGCGCGATCGAGGGCGCCCTGCACCTTCGACGCCTCCAGCGTCTCGGTGGCAGCGGCATCCGCTCCGCGCCCGCTCACGCCGTACATGGCCGTCCTCGCGACGGCACCCGAGGCCGCTCGCCCCGACACGCCGGGCATCGCCGAAGCTCCGCTGCCCACGGACTCACCGAGCGACGACTCGCCGCCGGTGCCCGCCTGCGGGACGAAGTCTTCGGGCGCGTCGATGCCGCTGTGCTCGAAGGCGAGCGCGTTGGGCGGAGTGAGCACGGCGGCGAACTCGCGCTCGGTGCGCAGGCGGGACGCGTCTCCGCGCAGCATCTCCTGGAGGGCCTTCTCCTCGATGGCCTTCTCACGCGGGAAGGCGGCGGCCATCAGCCGCGCGAGGTCCGCGTCACCGGCGCCGGGCGTCAGCTTCGCCTTGAGCCGCGCCAGCTCCGCGCCCAGGGCCGCCGCGTCCGGGAAGCGGTGCTCCGGCTCGGACGCGAGCGCCCGCATCAGCAGCGCATCCAGGCTGGTGGGCACGCCCTTGCGGAAGCGCCCCGCGGGCTCCCACGTCGGGTACGCCGCGCGCCGCCAGCGCTCCACCGGGTCTCCCCGCTGCGGCAGGGGCCGCCACGCCACCAGCTCCCACAGCAGCGCGCCCACCGCGTACACGTCCGCGCGCCGGTCCACGAAGCGCTTGCGGGCCTGCTCCGGCGCCATGTACGTCAGGTTGCCAATCACCACCCGCGGCGCCGTCTGCTGCTCCTTCAGCGTGGACTGCGCCGCGCCGAAGTCGATGATTTTGACCTCGCCCGTGTAGCTGATGCACACGTTGGCCGGGGACAGGTCGCGGTGCACCAGGTGCAGCGGGTGGCCTTCCTCGTCCGTGACGTCGTGCGCGTAGGCCAGGCCCTCGCACATCCGCTCGCCCAGGTGCAGGAGGATGTTCAGCGGTATCGTCCGGCCGAGCTGCCGCAGGCGGTACGCCAGCCGGCTGAGCGTCTTGCCCTGCACGTACTCCATGGCGAGGTACAGCTGCCCGTCCACCTCGCCCATGGCGTACACGCGGGCGATGTTGGGGTGGGCCAGCCGCACCATCACCCGGGCCTCGTCGCGGAAGCGCCCGACGAACTGCGGGCTCTCCATGAGGCGCGGGAGCACCTTCTTCACCACGCACGCGCGGCGCTGCGACTCCTCTCGCGCGAGGAAGACCTCACCCATCCCCCCGGCGCCGATGCGGCGCACGAGGGTGTAGGGACCGAAGCGAAGGGGCCCTCCGAGGGGCTCGGGTTCAACCGGCTTTGCCAAGCGAGCGGAAGGCCTTTCTCGCCGCCGCGAGCACGTGCGCCACTTCCGGCTCGCCAATGGCCAGCGACACGAAGGCCGCCTCGAACTGGCTGGGCGGCAGGTACACGCCTTCATTCAGCATGGCGTGGAAGAAGCGTCCGAAGCGCGCGGTGTCCGCCTTCTTCGCGCTGGGGTAGTCGTACACGGGCTCGCCCGTGAAGAAGACGGTGAGCATGCTGCCCACGCGGTTGACGGTGACGGGCACCTCCGCGGCCTTCGCCTCGGCGATGAGGCCCTCCTCCAACATGCGGCTCACCTCGTCCAGCCGCTTGTAGGTGCCGGGCGCCGCCAGCGCCTTGAGGCACGCCATGCCCGCCGCCACCGCCACCGGGTTCCCCGACAGCGTGCCGGACTGGTACACCGGCCCCGCCGGCGCCACCTTCGACATGATGTCCTTGCGGCCACCGTACGCGCCCAGCGGCATACCGCCGCCCAGCACCTTGGCCATGGTGGTCAGGTCCGGCTTCAGCCCGTACAGCTCCTGCGCGCCGCCGCGAGACAGCCGGAAACCCGTCATCACCTCGTCCAGCACGAAGAGCACGCCGTGCTTCTGACAGAGCGCCTGCAGGCCCTCGAGGTAGCCCGGCTTCGGCACGAGCACGCCCATGTTGCCCACCACCGGCTCGATGATGGCGCAGGCGATGTCCTTGCCCTTCTCCGCGAAGATGCGCTCCACCGCCCCGAGGTCATTGAAGGGCGCGGTGAGGGTGAGCTTCGCCACGGACTGCGGCACGCCCGGCGAGTCCGGCAGGCCGAGCGTCTCCACGCCGCTCCCCGCCTTCACGAGGAACGGGTCTCCGGCGCCGTGGAAGCAGCCCTCGAACTTGAGGATGGAGTCGCGGCCGGTGAAGCCGCGCGCGACGCGGATGGCGGCCACGGTGGCCTCGGTGCCGCTGGAGACCAGACGCACCATCTCCACCGCCGGCATGGTGGCGCAGATGAGCTCGGCGAACTCGACCTCGGCGGGGGTGGGCGCGCCGAAGGAGGTCCCCCGGCGGGTGGCGTCGATGACGGCGTCGACGATGGGCGCGTACGCGTGGCCGAGGATGAGCGGGCCCCAGCTGCCGACGAGGTCGACGTAGCGGTTGCCGTCCACGTCCGTGAGCCATGCGCCGGCACCCTCGCGGAAGAAGACAGGGTCACCCCCCACGCCCCGGAAGGCGCGGACCGGCGAGTTCACCCCACCCGGGATTCGCGCCTGCGCGCGAGCGAAGAGAGCCTGACTGTGAGCGTGGTTCATGGGGCGTTCCATAACACGCGGCACGTGCCCGCCCCCTTCCACTCGCACCCGCTCCCATGCCCGCCGCTTACTCGTTCCGTGGTCACCTGATTATGGATGCTCCCGGAGGGACTGGAAGAAACAGGCTTGTAAGCAATTCGTAATAGATTGGACTCTTCTGGCGGACCCTGTCGGAAGGCGGGGCGGCGTGCGTGTGGTGGTGAACCCGGGAGGAACCTGGTGGGGACGTGGACGATGCGAGCGGCAGTCGTGGCCGCCTGCCTGGTGGCCGGCACGGCGGTCGCGCAGCGCTCCGGGCCTCCGGAGCAGCGCATGCCGCGCCTCACCTGCCGGGCGGGCTACCTGGACTTCGAAGCCGTCCACGGGCTCGAGGGGGTGCGCGCCGCCATCCGTCAGGCGCTGGAGCAGAACGACCCGGCCGCGCTCACCTTCCTCGGCGAGCGGTTGTCCGAGGTCATCGGCCGCGATGTGGAGGCGGCGCTCCAGGTCGTCACGTGGGCGGCCCTGGCCTCGGAGCCGGAGTTGTCCGTGCTGCTGGGGGGCCTGCGGAACTCGGAGGCGGTGAAGGACCCGCGCGTGGCGGCACGCCTCTTCACGATGGCCGAGGGACACGCGGACCTGGAGCACCAGGGGGCGGCGCTGGTGGCGCTGGAGACACAGGAGCACTTCGACACGGCGGCCATGGACCGGCTGGCGACGATGGCGAAGGAGGGCACGCGAGTCCCCGGCGTGCGGATGCTCGCGGCGCGCACGCTCGGGCGGGTGATGCAGAATGACTTCCAGGCCTCGGGCACGGTGACGCCCTACATGACGCGGCTGCTGGACATCGCGCGAGTCTCCACGGTGTCCGACGTGCGCAGGCTCGCGGTGGAGATGGGCTCGTATCCGGCGGCGCGGCTGGAAGCAGAGACGGTGACGGAGCTGGCGCGGCTGATGCGCGAGGACCCGGACGCGGCCGTCCGGGAGATGGCCGCGCTGGTGATGTCCAACGGCCGTGACACGAACGCGGTGCTCCAGCACTACGCCGAGTCCTTCCGCGGGGAGAAGTCCCTCTGCGTGCGCGCGGCCCTCCTGCGCTACACGCTGCGGGCGGGTGGCGCGGAGGCACTGCCCCAGGTGAAGGAGTACGCGCGGCTGGACCGGCGCTTCGAGCAGGACTTCGCCGACTTCAAGGCGCTGTACGACGCGGGCCACACGGACTTCGACCGGCTGTGGCCGAACAAGCGGATGCGGCACCGGTGCCCGGACGAGTCGGGCACGTGAGCGCTGTGACAGAGACACCTGGGTGGCCTCGATGGCAGAGGCGCGGAAGAGGTTCGGGCGAGTCGCGGTGGCGGTGGGCGGCGGTAGCAATGGCCGTTGAGAGGGGCTGAGCGCCATGACGAAGACGACGAGGAGGCTCGGTTGGGCGGCAGTGGCGGTGGCCGTGGTGGTGATGGCCGTCGCCGGCTGGCTCCGCTGGAGCCGCACGACGGCCCTGGTGACAGGCGGCACGGTGGCCGCTGAAGTCGCGAGCACGCCGTTGGAGCCCCCCCCGGACGCCTCGGTCGCGGTCCACGCGGTGCCGCCGACCGCGGAGCCGCTGAAGGCCGTGCCCTGCGAGCTGTCCACGCTGCTGGACGAGTACCGCGAGGGCAAGGCGTCCCCGGCGTATCGCCGCTACGTGCGCGAACAGCTTCGCGGGCTGGTGGAGTCGCTGCCCGAGGAGACACTCTGGTCCCGGCTGCGGACGGAGCGGGAGCCGGAGACATTGGCGGTGGTGGCCGAGGCGTGGGTGCTGCGCTACGCGCTGGACGGCAAGCCCGCGGTGCTGGAGCGACTGGTGGAACACCTGGGCCAGGAGCGGGACCCTGCGCTGCGGGCCACACTGGTGCGCTCGCTGGCCCATACTGGCGAGCCGTCCACGGAGCTCCTGGGGAACCGGGTGCTCAAGGGGCGTGACGTGTACCGCGACTGGGTGAAGGACCCATCGCCCGAGGTGCGCGGCGCGGTGGTGGAGAACTTCCGCGAGGAGGCGGCGCGCAACTTCGGCCGCTTCCGGGGCGTGGCGGAGCGGGCGGTGTCGCTGGCGGCGGTGGCGGATGACCCGAGCACGGCGGCGGGGCTGCTCACGTCCACGTCCATCGAGGCGGCGGGCCGCGCATCGGTGGGGCAGGTGCGCAAGCTGCTCCAGTCCTCGGAGCACCCGGAGGTGCGCGCGGCGGCGGCGCGGGCACTCGGCACCGCTCCCGTATCGGAGCTGCCGGCGAGCATGGATGCGCTCGCCGCGCGCTACGTGACGGAGACGGACAAGAGCGTGCGCGGCGCACTGCTGGAGTCCATCTCGCGGCTGGGGCTGACGAGGGCGGTGCCCGTGCTGGAGAAGCTGCGCGGCGTGGACCCGGAGATGAAGGTGGAGGTGGAGGAGTGGCTCGCGCTGCTGGCGGAGCGGCCGCAGACGTGGGACCTGCTGGACAAGGCCCGTCGCGCCCGCGATGCCCAGGCCGCTGCGCCACGGCGCTGACCGGACGGCGGGCATCCGCCACGGCCCGCTGGAACCGCCACGCGAGCGGAAATCCTACGCACGGGCAGCGACGCTCCCTTTCAGCGCTCACCGGACACGCGGGCGGTGGCTGAAGCTCCGGCGCTCGAGTGTCGTTCGCCCCCGGACAGCACCTGCGACTGGAACGTCGCTGAACGACACGCGCCGCCCTGTTTACCCGCGCGGGGCCGTGAAAGCAGAGCACCCTCCCCTCTCGCCCGTTACCTTCGCGCGCGACGACCCGGTCTATTCCGCGACAGCAACGGTGAGCAGGGAGCAACACGCATGACTCAGAAGACGGTGGAAGTCCGCAACGCACTCGGGACGAGCGGCCTGAAGGTCTCGCCGCTGTGCCTGGGGGGCAACGTGTTCGGCTGGACGTGCGACGAGGCGACCTCGTTCGCGGTGCTCGACGCGTACCTCGAAGGCGGCGGCAACTTCATCGACACGGCGGACGTGTACTCGCGCTGGGTTCCGGGCAACAAGGGCGGTGAGTCCGAGACGATTCTCGGCAAGTGGCTGACGCAACGTGGGGTGCGCAACCGCGTGGTCATCGCCACCAAGGTGGGCGCGCAGACGGAGCTGGGCACCGGCCTCGGACGCGAGCACATCGTGCGCAGCGTCGAGGCCTCGCTGCGCCGGCTCCAGGTGGACACCATCGACCTGTACTACGCGCACTACGAGGACACGAAGACGCCCGTCGAGGAGACGATGTCCGCCTTCGACTCCCTGGTGCGCGCCGGCAAGGTGCGCGCGCTCGGAGCGAGCAACCACTCCCCCAAGCAGCTCGCGGACTCGATGGAGGCGTCGAGGCGCGGAGGGCTCTCCCGGTACACGGTGCTGCAACCGGAGTACAACCTCGTCGCCCGGAAGCCCTTCGAGGAGACGCTGCTCGGCCTGTGCGAGCGCGAGGGCCTCGCGACCGCTCCGTACTACGGGCTCGCGTCGGGCTTCCTCACCGGCAAGTATCGCGAGGGCCAGCCGCCTCCGTCGTCGCCTCGTGCGGGTGGCGTGCTGAAGAAGTACGGCAACGCGCGCGGCTGGGCCGTGCTGGATGCGATGGAGGGCGTGGCCCGGCGCCATGGCGCGACGCTCGCGCAGGTGGCGCTCGCGTGGCTCGGCGCGCAGCGCACGGTGGCCGCGCCCATCGCCAGTGCGACGTCGGTTGCCCAGGTTCGCGAGCTGCTCGGTGCGTTCACCTTGAAACTGGACGCCGAGGACCTTCGCGCGTTGGACGTTGCGTCCTCTCGGGAGGCCTGAGCAGGCTTTCGCGCCATGAGCGACTCCATGGACCTCAAGACGGCCGACCTCTGCGACGAGCACGCGGGCACTCCGCACTTCCAGGTCGCCGAGCCCGGCTTCCTCGACTACGGCGGCCGCCGCTCCTTCTCCGGCCCCATCAGCACCGTGCGCGCGCCCGAGGACAACTCCTTCGTGCGCAAGGCACTGGAGGAGCCCGGCCAGGGCCGCGTGCTGGTGGTGGACGGAGGCGGCAGCCGCCGCTGCGCGCTGGTGGGTGACCAGCTCGCGGCGCTCGCTCAGAAGAATGGCTGGGCGGGCGTGGTGGTGAATGGCTGCATCCGCGACGCCGAGGAGGTGGGCCGCACCGCCATCGGCGTGAAGGCGCTGGGCACCCATCCGCTCAAGAGCAACAAGCGCAACGAGGGCCAGCGCGACGTGGAGGTGCGCTTCGCTGGCGTCACCTTCCGCCCCGGCCATCACCTCTACGCGGACGCGGACGGCATCGTCACGTCCGAGAAGGCGCTGCGCTGAACCGGACGTCGGAGCCCCGGCCCTCACGGCCCGGGCTCCAGCAGCGGCGTCATCCGCTCAGGCTCAGTGCCTCGGACTGGGCTCCTGCATCAGCGTCAGCCGCTCAGGCTCAGTGCCTCGGACTGGACTCCTGCGTCGGCGTCAACCGCTGAGGCTCAGTGCCTCGGACTGGGCTCCTGCATCGGCGTCAGCCGCTCAGGCCCGGCGCCTCGGCGCGGGTGAAGTCGAGCACGGCCCGCGCGAAGCTCCGCGGCCGGGTGATGAGCGCGTCGTGACTGCCGGGCCCCAGGTACAGCTTCGCACGGGGTAGCCGTGAGGCGAGTCTCCTCGCGCAATCGGGCGGCATGGCGTGGTCGTGCCGTCCCCAGGCCACCAGCGTGGGCACCGACACCCACGAGGCGAAGGTGAGCACGTCCACCCGCGAGGACTCCCGCACGCGGTGGAAGAAGCTGCGGGTGTGTTTCAGCACGTTGGATAGCAGGTGCCACCCCGCGCGCACGTCCAGGCCCGGCTCCAGCAGTCCGTCCAGGAATCGAGCCAGCACCACGCGCGGCACCGAGCGCTTCCGCCGCGCGCCCACCGTGTCGGCCAGCACCAGGCCTCGCACTCGCTCCGGGCACCACGCCGCCACCAGTAGCGCGATGGCGCCACTGTCGGAGTGTCCCAGTAACCAGGGACGCGTGGGCGCCAGCCTGGGCACCAGCTCCGCCGTCCAGGCGGCGTACTCGGGGACGGCCCACGGACGCCGCACCGGTGAGGCACGCCCGCTGCCCGGCAGCTCCACCACCGTCACCCGGAAGTGTCGCGCGAGCCGCCACAGCAGCGGCCGATACGTCCGGGCCCTCACCAGGGGACTGGCGAGCAGGACGAGGTCGGGGCCTTCGCCCGCGACGTGACAGTGCGCCGTGGCCCCCGCCACCTCGACCCGGTGGACTCGCACACGCCGCGAGCGCATCCGCGCCACCAGGAAGGCGAGCGTCGCCCCCATCAGGGCGCGCTTGCCAGGCCCGAGCACTGACAGCAGACGGGGAAGCGACTCCCGACGCTTGCCGCCAAGGAGCGCCCTGGAGACCGTGGACCGCCTCAGAGGCTTCGTGCCCGGTGTCCACCTGCGACCCGGCAACAAAGACGATTTCGGACGCGGCATCGTCGGGTTCCTGAAGAGCCCGAGCAGGATTGGACGCGCCCTGCTCCCGCACTCGTGCATCCACGAGAGCACGGGCAGGCCCAGGCGCTGCGTCGTCAGTGGCCACGTCATCCCTTCAACGTGTGTTGATGCCACTTCCCCGGGTAGCAGGATGCGGCCCCACGCCGGGCCGCCTGTCCAGCGGGCAGGCGTCATCGCCTCGGCTCCGCTCGCGCCCCGGCCACCCGCCTTCCGAGGCGCGAATGGCCACCCTCCCTCCAGACGCATGACGCGCGGAGGTCGGGACATGGAGCGGGAGTGGAGCGAGCGTCTGTCATTGCTCCAAGGGGGCTTCTACGTGGCGACGGGGCTGTGGCCCATCGTCCACCTGCGCAGCTTCGAGGCGGTGACGGGCCCCAAGCTGGAGGGCTGGCTCGTGAAGACGGTGGGCGCCCTCATCACCGTCATCGGCGGTACGCTGATGTTCGCCGGCCGTCGTCGCAGCGTGGGCCCGGAGGTACGACTGCTCGGCACCGGCAGCGCCGCGGCCTTCACGGCCGTGGACCTCGTCTACACCGCGAAGCGGCGCATCTCGCCCGTCTACCTGCTCGACGCGGTGGCCGAGTCCGCGCTCATCGCCGGGTGGTGCGTCACCGAGTCTCGCCTGCGCGCCCGGAGCAGCGCCACGCCCCAGCGCAGGGGCCTGCGGCTCATGAAAGGCGCCGCCTCCCCGTCGAAGCACACCACCGTCGAGCCCGTCCCGTACTGATTCGAGGCGTGAATCGTCCTTGCATCCGGAGGCGCCCCTCGGCGTGAGCGTGGAGCCAGGTGCCCCCTACGCAGCGTCCGTTGCTGTCAGGGCTTCGTCCCGCGGCACCACATACCTCCAGTCACGGCTTCTGCCCTCTCCAGGTCAGCCCTGTCCCGTCCACGCATCGAGGGGGCGCACGAGCCGGGGACACTCGATGCGCTCCCATGACTCCCGAGCCCGCGCGCTCGTGTCTGCCCCCACCCTCGGCCCTCGGTGGCGGGAACGAAGTGCATGAAACCGGAGGACCTGCCACGTCGTCCCCAGGCACGGGCCCCACC
>NZ_JABBJJ010000343.1 GCF_012933655.1 Pyxidicoccus fallax
GCCCCGCCTCGTGCTCGCGTGGCGCACCCCCGCCGCGTCCGTGAACACCCTCGACGCCGCCCTCCAGTCCGTCCTCGTCGACTACCTCACCGGCCCCACCAGCCCCGCGTACAAGTCGCTCGTGCTCGACAAGCAGCTCGTGGAGCGCATCGGCAGTGACTTCACCGAGCACCGCGACCCGCACCTGTTCTCCCTCACCGCCACCCTCAAGAACGAGCGCCACCGCGACGCCGTGCGCCTCGCCCTCCTCAAGGAGGTGAGCAACCTCGCGGCCGGCCGCATCGACGCCGCGCGCGTCAAGGCCATCCAGGACCACCGGCGCTACGGCGCCCTCATGGAGCTGCAGACGCCCCGGGACGTCGGCATCCAGCTCGCCTGGTACGCCGGCATCCTCGGCCAGCCCGACGCGTTCCAGCGCCACCTGCAGAACCTCACCAAGGTGACGCCCGGCCAGCTCCAGGACTTCACCAAGAAGTACCTCACCGCCAACAGGCTCATCGTGCTCGGCCTCACCCCGAAGACCGCCGCCGGAGGGACGAAGTGATGAAGACGCGTGCTCTCGTTTCGCTCGCCGCCCTCGTGGGACTCGCCGGCTGCGCCTCCACGCCCAAGGCCCCCACGGACCCCAACGCGCCGCCTCCCGCGGTGCCCTCCTCCGCCGCGCTGGAGCAGGCCCCCGCGCAGCCGCCCGCGCCCCCCGCGCGCCCGGAGGCCGTGCCCGCCACGCCGCTGCGCCAGCCCAAGCCCATGGAGCTCGTCGTCCTGGAGCGCCAGGACTCGCCCATCGTCTCCTTCCGGCTCGTGTTCCACACCGGCTCGGTGGATGACCCCAAGGGCAAGGAGGGACTCACCGACCTCACCGCCACGCTGATGGCCGAGGGCGGCACCCAGAAGCTCACCTCCGCGCAGCTCCTGGAGGCGCTCTACCCCATGGCCGCGGAGCTCTCCGCGTACACCGACAAGGAGTTCACCTCCTTCTCCGGCCGCGTCCACAAGGACTTCCTGCCGCGCTTCATGGACATCTTCACCGACGTCCTGCTCGCCCCGCGCCTGGACGCCGCCGAGCTGGAGCGCCTGCGCGCCAACGCCATCTCCGACGTGGAGAACGGCCTGCGCAGCGCCAATGACGAGGCGCTCGGCAAGGTGGCGCTCGACGCCCTCCTCTACCAGGGCCACCCGTACGCCCACTACGTCGGCGGCACCGTGCAGGGGCTGAAGGCGATTACGCTCGACGACGTGAAGGCTCATGCGAAGCGCGTCTTCACGCAGGACCGGCTCGTCGTCGGCCTCGCCGGCCCGGTGGACGACGCGCTCAAGCAGGCCCTCACCTCGCGCCTGTCCGCGCTGCCCGCGCAGGGCGCTCCGCGCGTGGAGCTGCCGCCCGTGCCCACCACGGCCGGCCGCGCCGTCATCGTCCAGAAGCCGACGCTCTCCACCGCCATCAGCATGGGCTACGTCACGCCCGTGCGCCGCGGGGACCCGGACTTCTTCCCGCTGGCCCTCGCCTTCTCGCACCTCGGTGAGCACCGCCAGTTCCTCGGCGTGCTCTTCAACGAGCTGCGCGAGAAGCGCGGCCTCAACTACGGCAACTACGCCTACGCCGAGCAGTTCATCGAGGACCCCGGCTCCACGTACAACCGCACCAACATCGCCCGCACCCAGCAGCTGCACAGCATCTGGATTCGCCCGGTGGTGCCCGCCAATGGCGTCTTCGCCACGCGCGGCGCGGTGTACTTCCTCGACCAGCTCGTGCGGGAGGGCCTCACCCAGGAGCGCTTCGACCTCATGCGCGGCTACCTCCAGGGCTACACCCGCCTCTGGGAGCAGACCGACCAGCGGCGCCTGGGCTACGCCATCGACTCGCTCTTCTACGGCACGCCCAACTTCCTGGACCAGTACCGCCAGGCCCTCACGAAGATGACGCCCCAGTCCGTGCAGGACGCCCTGCGCCGCCGCGTCCACCCGGATGCGCTCAACTTCGCGTTCGTCACCCAGGACGCCGAAGGCCTCGCCCAGGCGCTGCGCTCCGGCCAGCCCTCGCCCATCACCTACGCCTCCCCCAAGGAGGCCGCGCTGCTGGAGCAGGACCAGGCCATCTCCACCTTCAAGCTCCCCCTGCGCCCGGACGCCATCCAGGTCGTCCCCGTGCAGACGGTGATGGAGAAATAGAACAGGACTGTAGCGATACCGGCGGGGTGGGTCATTTCCTTCCGCCCCCCGGTATCGAATGCTAAGAGCCGAGGTCATGCGAGGCATCAGCTTCGGGTTTCCCCTCTCGTGGTGGCGCGCTTGCACCATCCGACTCGCGACCCTCGGCCTGCTGTTGGCCACGGTGGCGGCCCGCGCGGAACATGACCCCTTCTCGCGCGGCTTCGACGCCGTGCCGGTGAAGGCCACACCCGCGCAGCGCAGCGGCATCGCGCTGGAAGGCACGACCACCAACGAGCCGGTTGGCAGCTTCCGGGGCGCGCTCCTGTTGGACTTCAACTGGCGCATCCTCGCGCTGAAGCTGGGTGACGAGAAGGTGGGCGACCTGCTGCCCTACCGGCTCGACGCGCACCTGCTCTTCGCGTACCAGCTCCACGAGCGGCTGGAGCTGGCGGTGGACCTGCCCTTCACGCTGCTGCAGGGCGACAACTTCAACCTGCTGCGTGACAGGCTCGACGCACCGGAGTTCCCGGGCGCCGCGGGCGTCAGCAGCACCACGCTGGGCGACATCCGCGTGCTGCCGCGCGTCCACCTGCTGGACCGCGAGAAGTTCCCCGTCGGCGTGTCGCTCATCGCCGAGGTGCGCCTGCCCACCGGTGACGCGGACAGCTTCACCGGCGAGCGCGGCGTGCTCTGGGCCCCGCGCCTCGCCGTGGAGCAGCGCTTCACCTTCCTCCCCATTCCCTTCCGCGTGCTGGGCAACGTGGGCGTGCGCATCCGGCCCCATGCGCAGTACCTCAACCTGCTCGTGGACGACGAGCTGACGCTGGGCGCCGGCGCGGTGGCGGAGCTGCCCAACGTGGGCCGACTCATGGACGTGGAGGGCGTGGCCGAGATGCACCTGGGCACCCCGCTGGTGCGGCCCTTCAACTTCGACCAGTCCGACTCGCTCAAGACGCCGTGGGAGCTGCTGGTGGGCGCCCGCGCGAAGGTGTGGGGCAACTGGGGCCTGGAGCTGAACGTGGGCCGCGGCATCAACCTGTCCAGCGGCTACGGCCGCGAGGCCCTGCGCGTCATGTTCTCGCTGCGCTACGACGAGAAGTTCGTCGACTCGGACGGCGACGGCGTGCCCGACGTGAGAGACCGGTGCCCCACCGAGGCCGAGGACGTGGACGGCTTCCAGGACAACGACGGCTGCATGGACCCGGACAACGACGGGGACGGCATCGTCGACGGCGAGGACGGCTGCGTCATGGAGAAGGGCCCCAAGGAGCGCAAGGGCTGCCCGGAGAAGGACAGCGACGGCGACGGCGTCACCGACGACTTCGACAAGTGCCCGGACAAGCCCGGCCCGAAGGACTACGACGGCTGCCCGGACTCGGACGGCGACGAGGTGCCCGACAACGAGGACGACTGCCCCGACATGTTCGGCCCGCCGGAGAACAACGGCTGCCCGTTCGACTCGCCGCCCTACGTCTTCGTCGAGTCGGACCGCATCCGAATCAAGGGCAACGTGCTCTTCGAGACGGGCTCCGCCATCATCCAGAAGCGCTCGTACCCGCTGCTGGACGAGGTGGCCACGGTGCTGCGGAAGAACCCCACCCTGGGGCCCGTGCTCATCGAAGGCCACACGGACAACCGCGGCTCGCGCGCCCTCAACATGAGCCTGTCCGACAAGCGCGCGCGCTCCGTGCTCGAGTACCTCGTGAGCAAGGGCATCGACCGCAAGCGCCTCACGTCGAAGGGCTTCGGCTTCGACCGGCCCATCGCCACCAACGACACCGCGCTGGGCCGCGCGAAGAACCGCCGCGTCGACTTCCGCCTCATCCGCTCCGAGGTGGAGACGGCGCCGAAGGAGACCGTCGTCCCGGCCGGCCAGCAGCCTCCGGCCGGCGCGGCTCCAGCGAACAAGCCCGCTCCGGAGAAGGAGCCTTCCGGGGCGGCTCCCGCTCCCGCGAACAAGCCCGCTCCCACGAAGTAGCGGCGAAGTCCTTGGGGCGGGCACCCGCGTGGTGCTCGCCCCCGCCGCCTCAAGTCCTCGCGGGTGTGCCCGGTGTCGCGGTCCGCGGCGCCAGCGTGAGGCCCCGGGACCTGGGGCCTACTTCTGCTTCAGCGCGCGCTCGATGCGGCGGCGCAGGGCGTCCTCGGACAGGGCGCCGCGCTGCGCGTCCATCACCTTGCCCTCGCGGTCCAGGAAGTAGAGCGTCGGCAGCGCGGTCACCTGGAAGGAGTACGCAATCTCGTCGTTGGCGTACACCACGTAGGGCCGCAGGTCCGGCAGGTTGTTCCGCATGAAGGCTTCCACGAGCTTGGGCGCGCGCGGTCCGTCGTCACGGCTGGCCGCGACGAAGACCAGGCCCTGCGACTCGTACTCCTTCGCGAGCTTCACCAGCGCCGGCATCTCCTCGCGGCACGGCGGGCACCACGTCGCCCAGAAGTCCAGCATCACCACCTGGCCCTTCAGGTCCGACAGCTTCATCGTGCCGCCGTCGTGGCGCAGCATCTCCAGCTCCGGCACGGACACCCCGTCCGGCACCAGCTTCGCGCGCTGCGCCTCCAGCACCCCGAGGTACACCACGCCTCCCAGCCCGAGCGCCGCCACGAGGCCCAGCACCACCTTCATGCCCCGGGCCGTCTTCGGGGGCGGCGGCGGAGCCCCAATCCCATTCTGCGTCACGCGAATCCACTCCTCGTCAGGCGGCCGTGCACCCTCCGAAGCACCCAGCGCACGCCGCTCCGGGCCACCGGGCGGTGTGACACCCAGGCCGCCACGTCGGGGCCGAACCGATAGTAGCCACGGATGAACGCACGGCCGAGCACGCTCTTCCGCAGCACGTCATCCCGGTACGCGCGGAACGCGACGAGCTCCGGCGCGCCCTCGCCGAAGGCCACCGTCGCCACGAAGCACGAGGCCGCCGGGCTCACCCACATGAGCCGCTGGTTGGTGAGGTTCACCACCACCTTCAGCTCGCGCGCCTCCGTGTAGAGGAAGGCGAGCAAGTCCCTGCGCGCCGCGGGGAAGTCCTGGCCGCTGGCCTCCTCGAACTCGATGCGCGTGGTGCCCGCGGGGCCCACCTCGTCCACCGTGAAGAAGTAGCGCTTGGAGCTGCGGCGGACCTCCACCTCCAGCCCGCGCAGCTCGCCGAAGTACGCCAGGAAGGGCGTCTTGCACGCCGGGCAGATGAAGCGGTTGTAGGGGTGGCTCGTGAGGAAGGCGAAGTCGTTCACCCGCTTGCAGCCGGTGTTGGGGCACACGAGCTTCACCGTCGCCTGGGGCGCCGGGCGCGGGTCGTACCGCGAGGCGCCGGACTCCTTTTCGAACACCGGCGGCGGGCGCGGCGGCGCCGTCACCAGGTGCCGCGTGGGGTGCGCCGCCCGCTCCAGCTCCTGCGCCTTGCGCCAGGCCGTCTCCGCGGCCTCCAGCCGGCCGTCCGCCGTGTGGCACAGCGCCTCGCCATGGGCGAGCAGCGCCTTCACCAGCTTGTCCAGCACCGGCAGCGCCGCGGGGTCCCTGCCAGCCGCCAGTGCCTCGGCGAGCACCTTCTCCACCTCCGGCAGCAGCGCCTGGGCCGCCTTGCGCGACGGGTCCTCCGCGCGGCGGTACACCGGCGGCTCGGGGATGCGGGCGAACAGCGACGAGGCCGCCGCGCGCACGCGCTCCACCGCCGCGTCTCCACGTCCCACATCCAGCGTCGCGGCCCGCTCACGGGCGGCTTGGAAGAGCTCTTCGGGTTGCAAGCCCGCGGACATTAAGGGCCCCACCCCGCCCTGTCAGCGCCTTGCGCACACCCGCGGTCGGAAACTGGCCAGCCGCCCCGGAACGATGTACGAAGAGGTAGGAGGCTGTGAAGAATGGGTGCACTGAAGTTCATCGTCTGGACGGCCTGTGCGGTGGGACTGGGCATCTTCCTGGCCACGGGGAAGGTGGATGGGCGGACGCCGCTGGACCACATGGAGCGGGCGTGGAAGCGCGGCGTGAATTCGTCCGCCGTGGACCGGGTGAAGGACGGGCTGGAGGACGCGTACGAGGACGCGAAGGACGCTGTCGCCCGGCCGACGAATGCGCCCCCGCGCGAGCGCATCAGCGACGAGGACCGTGCGGCGGTGAACCGCATCATCGCTCAAAAGAAGTAGCCCGTACCCCAGGCCCGCTTCCGCTGGAATTCCCCACTCCCTAGCTTGCCGCAGGCGGACGTGGGGCGGAGGCGGGGCCATGGGCAGGGCGCGAGTGAGGGGCGTCGTATTCTTTGCCGCGCTGGTGTGCGCGCTGGTGCTGCCAGCGCAAGCCACCGGGCGCGGAAATGAGCGGCTGTGGTTGGAGTCGAAGAACCGCACGCTCCACCAGCAGCGCGCCACGCTGAGTGAGGTCGCCCGGCGGGCGATGCCGGCGGTGGTGTCCATCACCACCAAACAGGGCACCCTGGAGACGGCCGTGTCCGGCGAGGAGCCGCAGAAGGGCATCGGCTCCGGCTTCATCATCCACCCGGACGGCTACATCCTCACCAGCGCGCATGTGGTGGAGGGCGCCACCGAGGTGCTCATCTCCGTGCTGCACCCGCGCGGCGGCGTGGAGGAGTACGTCGCGCGCGTGCTGGGCGAGGACGTGCGCACCGACTGCGCGCTCCTGAAAATCGACGCCCCGCGCAAGCTGCCGGTGCTGAAGCTGGCCTCCGCGTCGCACGTGCGCTCGGCGGACTGGATTGTCGTCATCGGCAACCCGTTCGGCCTGGCGCACTCGGTGACGGTGGGCGTGGTCAGCTACATGGGCCGCACGGACGTGACGCCCAACGGCCGCGATGGTGACTTCGACTACATCCAGATGGACGCGTCCAT
Organism: Pyxidicoccus fallax; assembly: GCF_012933655.1. GTDB lineage: Bacteria > Myxococcota > Myxococcia > Myxococcales > Myxococcaceae > Myxococcus > Myxococcus fallax. The sequence continues at coordinate 6,982 of NZ_JABBJJ010000343.1, forward strand.
CAACCCGGGCAACTCGGGCGGGCCCGTGTTGGATTTGCACGGTGACGTGGTGGCCGTGGCCAACGCGGTGAATGTGGCGGGCCAGGGCATCGGCTTCGCCATCCCCATCGACATCGCCAAGACGGTGATTCCGCACCTCAAGGCCCACGGCCGCGTGCGCCGGGGGTGGATGGGCATCAGCGTGCAGGACTTCTCGCCCGAGGTGGCGGACGCCTACAACCTGCCGCGCGGGCGCGGCGTGGTGGTGACGGACGTGGCCGAGGGCGGCCCCGGCGAGCGGGCGGGCCTGGTGCCCGGCGACGTCATCGTCGGCCTGGACGCCCGGCGCGTGCTGCGCGCCCACACCCTGCGCTGGCAGGTGGCCGCGCGCGGGCCGGGCCGCGACGTGAAGCTCAAGGTCCACCGGGTGGGCCGCCCCATGAAGGTGACGGTGAAGCTGGAGGAGATGCCCGCCGAGGAGGCGCCCGCCCCCGCCCTGGCCGCCAGCTCGCCCGGCCGCCAGCCCACCCGGGGCCAGTCCGTGCTGGAGGACCTGCTGTCGCCGGTCCCCCGCTCGAAGAGCTTCCCGGCGGCCCCCGGCGAGGAGGAAGCCCTGCCCGACGCCACCGGTTCAGAGGACGGCGCCCCCGTGCCCTGACGGGAGGACGGGCCTGACGGCTCCCGGGTTTCTCCGGCCTTCTTGCGTTCGGGTGGCATGGGCGCTAGACAGTGCGCCTTTTTCGTACCCGGCGGCGGGTCCACCTCCGTGTGGCGCCGCAGTTTCCGCATCGTTCCGCAGGAGAGTTCCAGATGGCCGAGGCCCAGACGACGAAGCTCACCCATTGGCCGCGTACCGCCAAGGGCAATGGCAAGAAGGCGTGCACGGTGGAGGGCTGCAAGCGCCCCTACCGCGCCAAGAGCTACTGCTTCTTCCACTTCAAGAAGTGGCGGCAGGGTGAGCTGCCCCACTCCCGCTACCGCACCTGCTCCAAGGCGGAGTGCCGCGTGAAGACCTTCAAGGGCGGCATGTGCGAGAAGCACTACGGCGAGACGTACAAGAAGGAAGCGGCGGCTTAAGTCGCCGTCGCTGTCCTCGCGGCGCCGGGGCGTCCCTTCCCTCTCAGGGAGTGGAGGCGCCCCGCGCCACCGCGCGGCCCAGGTGCTTGAAGGCGGTGAGCCACAGCTCCGCCTCGCGCTGGGTGAGCCGCGCCCGCATCAACGTCAACTCCAGCTCGTTCAGCACGTGCTGCGGGGCCTGTGGGTTGAGGAACTCCGCTTTCAGCAGCACCTCACGCATCCGCGCCGCCAGCGCGTTGAGCGTGCCCATGCGCGCGCCGGGCTCCCCCACGTCCGCCTTCGGCTCGGGCGCCGGCCCCAGGCCCTGCCGGTGGCAGAGGTAGAGCAGCACCGCGGCGGACTGCGCCAGGTTCATGGACGGCTGCACGTCCGATGTGGGGATGACGAGCACGTCCGTGCACCGCGCCAGCTCCTCGTCGGACAGGCCCCGCTGCTCGCCGCCGAACACGAGCGCCACCCGGCCCCGGGCGCTCTCCTCCGCCAGCCGCCGCACCGCCTCCTCTGGCGTCAGCGCCTCCCTGCCCTTGAGCTGGGTACGAGAGGTGGTGCCAATGGCGTACACGCAGTCCTTGAGGGCCTCCGGCAGATCGCGCGCCACGGCCATGCGCTCCAGGACGGCGTCGCCCTTCACGGCGAGGCGCTCGGCTCCCCGGAAGGAGTAGGTGGCCGGGTCCGACAGAATCAGCCGTGAAAACCCGAAGTTGGCCATCACCCGCGCCACGGCCCCCAGGTTGTCCGGAGAGCGCGTCTGGTGCAGCACAACGGTGAGATACTCCCCTGGACGCATGCCTCCGAGTTTAGCTGGTTGATCCGGGAAGAGATCGGTATATTCCCAGGCGTATGCGTCGCTGGCTTCCTGGGCTGCTCCTCTCTCTCGTGACCGTCCTCACCGCTTGCGGCGAGGCCGGCAGGCCCGCGCTCGCGACCCTGAGTGCCCGCCAGGCGCTCACCAACCCGCCGGAGTTCGTCGAGTTCGAGTCCCCGACGATGCGGCTGGAGCTGTACCGCGAGGTGGCGCGGCAGTCGGTGGTGGAGTCCGGTCAGGCCGCGCAGGCGCTGGTGCTCTTCCCCATCACCCGCGAGGGCGAGCTGCTGGCGGCGCCGGGCTTCGACGCGAAGACGGACCTCTTCCAGTCTCCGGACGCGGGCGGCGGCATCCAGCTCGTGCTGGACGCGCGCTACGGCGAGCGTTGGCCGGAGGACCGCCGGGAGAGCCTGCAGGGCCTGTCCGAGCGCGAGGCGGCGGAGCTGGTGGCCCGCACGCTGCTGGTCCACTGGGGCATCCAGCCGGAGGCCGCGGTGCAGGTGGACCGGGCCTCGGGCGCGCCGTACGCGGTCGCCTACGTGGACGGCATCCTGCGCATCAACCCGGCCTTCCTGTATCTGGCGGCGGCGTACGGTCCCGCTTCCATGCCGGCCAGCGTCCAGTAGAGTCGCGCGCCTCTTCCGGAAGGCCCACCTTTCTCTCGCCACTCCCAGCGAGGGGGTGGGTCGCGAGGCGCTCGTGGATACCTCCGCACTTCACGCTCAGCTGTCCCTCACCCTCAAGCAGACGGACCTGCCGTCGCTCGGCCAGCAGTACCGCGGCAAGGTCCGCGAGACGTACCGGCAGGGCGAGCAGCTCATCCTGGTGACGACGGACCGGCTGTCCGCGTTCGACCACATCCTCACCACCATCCCCTTCAAGGGCGAGGTGCTCAACCGGCTGTCCGCCTTCTGGTTCGAGCGCACGAAGCACATCTGCCCCAACCACGTGCTGGACGTGCCGGACGCCAACGTCACCGTGGCGCGCGCCTGCCAGCCCTTCGCGATTGAAGTGGTGGTCCGCGGCTACCTCACCGGCAGCCTGTGGCGCGACTACCAGAAGGGCACGCACACGGCCTACGGCGTGCCCTTCCCGGACGGCATGCGCAAGGACGCGGCCTTCCCCGAGCCCATCATCACCCCGTCCACCAAGGCCGAGTACGGGCAGCACGACGAGCCCATCTCCGAGAAGGAGTTGCTCGCGCGCGGGCTGGCCAGCTCGCGGGACTGGGCCCGCATCTCCGAGGCCGCCAAGGGGCTCTTCCTGGAAGGCCAGAAGTGGGCGCGCACGCGCGGCCTCATCCTCGTGGATACGAAGTACGAGTTCGGCAAGGTGGGCGACACGCTCTACGTCATCGACGAGATGCACACCCCGGACTCCAGCCGCTACTGGGTGGCGGACGAGTACGACGCGCGCCTCGCCAGGGGCGAGGACCAGCGCATGCTGGACAAGGAGAACATCCGCCAGTGGCTCATCCGCGAGCGGAACTTCTCCGGCCAGGGCACGCCGCCCGTCATCCCGGACGACGTGCGCATGGACCTGGCCACCAAGTACATCGCCGCGTACGAGCGGATTACCGGCACGCCGCTGGCGCTGCAGCCGGGCGACGTGCACGCGCGCATCGAGCGGAACCTGCGTGCGAAGGGCTACCTGAAGTAGCCCTCCGTGGCGGCGGGGCGTCTACTCGCTCCGGCCGAAGACGCGGCGGAACACGTCGTCCATGTGCCGCGTGTGGTAGCCCGGGGAGAAGCAGTCGGCGATTTCCTCGGGCGTCATCATCTTCAGGAGGTCCGCGTCGGAGAGCAGGGCCTTCTTGAAGTCCACGCCCTCCTCGTACAGCTTCATCGCGTTGCGCTGGACGATGACGTACGCGGCCTGCCGGTCCATGCCCTTGCGCGCCAGCTCCAGCAACAGCCGCTGCGAGTTCACCACGCCGCCGAGCAGGTCCAGGTTCTTCTTCATCTGCTCCGGGTAGACGCGCAAATCTTCCATCAGCCGCGCGAAGCGGATGAGCATGAAGTCCGCGAGGATGGTGGCGTCCGGGCCGATGACGCGCTCCACGGAGGAGTGCGAGATGTCCCGCTCGTGCCACAGCGCCACGTCCTCCATGGCGCTCACCGCGTAGCCGCGCAGCAGGCGCGCCAGGCCCGTGAGGTTCTCCGAGAGAATCGGGTTGCGCTTGTGCGGCATCGCGCTGGAGCCCTTCTGCCCCGCGGTGAAGGGCTCCTCCGCCTCGCGCACCTCGGTGCGCTGCAGGTGGCGGATCTCCACCGCGAACTTCTCGATGCTCGAGCCCAGCAGCGCCAGCGCGGTGAAGTACTCCGCGTGCCTGTCACGCTGCACCACCTGGCTGGAGGCCGGCGCGGGCTTCAGGCCCAGCTTGCGGCAGACGTGCTCCTCCACCGCCGGAGGCAGGTGCGCGAAGGTGCCCACCGCGCCGGAAATCTTGCCGACGGCGATGGTCTCCCGCGCGTGCTGCAGGCGGGTGCGGGCGCGGCGCAGCTCGTCGTACCAGATGGCCAGCTTGTGGCCGAAGGTGATGGGCTCGGCGTGGATGCCGTGGCTGCGGCCCATCTGGAGCGTGTGCTTGTGCTCGAAGGCGCGCTTCTCCACCGCCGCCATGACGCGGTCCAAATCCTTCAGGATGAGGTCGAGCGCATCGCGCAGCGTGAGGCCCAGCGACGTGTCGAGCACGTCCGAGGACGTCATGCCCAGGTGCAGCCAGCGCGCGCTGGGCCCCACCCGCTGCTCCATGAAGGTGAGGAAGGCGATGACGTCATGCTTGGTGGTGCGCTCGATTTCTTCAATCTTCGCGGAGTCCTCGGGGGTGAAGTCCCCGGCGCGCTGGCGGCAGTCCTCCAGCGCCTCGCGAGGGGCGAGCCCCGCCTCCACCATGCCCTCCAGCGCGGCCAGCTCCACGTCGCGCCAGCGGCGGTAGCGGGCCTCATCGGACCAGAGGGACGACATCTCTTGTCGGCTGTATCGCGGAATCACTCGTAGACCCTGATGGCAAAGTCCCGCCGCGCCGCGCGCCGGAGAGGCTCGCGCACGGTGTCGGAGGACGGACCTGACTTCGTGGTGACGGTGAGGGTGAGGAACAGGTCGAACGCCACCGGAGACGCCACCGCCAGCGCTCCCGGTTCGACCTTCGGGTTCATGGCCGCACGTCCGCGCAGCAGCGGAAGCCCACCGACTCCGAGCGCTCCGTCGGCGCCGCGCCCTTCCGCGCCGAGCAGCGCGACGTGTAGTCCTGCCGGTCGAACGAGCCGCCCTTGTGCGTGAGGTCCTCCGTCGCGTCGAAGCGCGTGGACGTCCACTCGGCCACGTTGCCGGACATGTCCACCGCGCCATACGCGGAGCGGCAGCGCTGGAAGGTGCCGGACGCCGCCAGCGCCCGGTCCGCCCCCTGGGGCGCCTCGGTGTTGCACGCGGCCGGGTCGTACTCGTTGCCGTACGGGAAGCGCGCGTTGCCGGGGCCCTTGCATGCCTTCTCCCACTCCTCCTCGGAGCAGAGCCGCTTCCCGGCCTGCTCGCACAGGGTCCGGGCCTCTTCCCACGCCACGTTCACCTTCGGCGAGGCGCCGGCTCGATTGGGGTACTCGTACTCATCCACGCAGAAGGAGGGCACCTGGACGCTCGTGAGTGCACGCTCGTTCGGGAAGCTCATGGCGTCGTTGGCCGGCGTGCCCAGCTTGAACGCGCCGCCCGTCACCAGCCGCATGCCCGAGGGGCAGTCCCCCACGGGCGCGGCCACGGCGGGTGCTCCCTCCGCCGGTGCGGTGGCGGCCTTCTCGCCTTCGTTCCGCGAGGGCGGCGCCTGCCGCGCCGGCACCGGCTTTCCGGGGGACACCGGCGCCGCCGTCACGGAGGGACGGACGAAGCGCAGGATGAGGTACGTCCCGCCGGCGCCGAGGGCCAGTCCGCCCAGGGTGAGGAGCACCAGGCTCAGCACGGAGCGGCGCTTCGCCTTGCGCATGACGGGCTGGGTGGGCAGCGCGGCCCGGACGCCCGAGCGGGCACCGGACATCGTGGGCGAGTCCAGGACGCGGGCTCCCGAGCGGGCGCCGGACATCGTCGGGGAGTCCGCGTTGCGGGCGCCCTGACGCGTGCTGCTGGGAGGCGAGGAGTCCGACGCGCGGGCGCCCTGGCGCGTGCTGCTGGGAGGAGAGGAGTCCGATGCACGGATACCCGGGCGCGAACCGGTGCCGGCTGGCGCGGACTCCGGGCCGCGAGCGTTGGCGCGGGGGCCAGGGGTGGCGGGCGAAGAC
>NZ_JABBJJ010000344.1 GCF_012933655.1 Pyxidicoccus fallax
TATAAGCGACGGGTGCAGAGGGGCCGAGGAGGGCCGCTGACGGGGCCGCCCGAGCGATGCTCCCGGCCAGTGGGCAGGCCGCGCAACGGGCATTTTTGAAACAGTTTCTTATGACGCATTCGGCGTGGCGGATTCCTTCGCAAGCTGTGCGACTGAATATTGGTGCGCGGCTTGGATATAGATATCGTCGGAGCGCGAATGCTCCTGCGCGGCCAGAATGTCAAGAATGACATGCCGCTCTGGAAATAGCGCACGAAATGCCGGTTCTTGAACGGCATATCTCTCGGTGAACGCCCCCTTCGCAGAGAGTCCCGCGCCTTCACTCACAAAGAGCCGGGAAATATGGGCAAGAATGTCACTGCTTTCCCCGGCAGCTTGGACAAGAGACTCTCGCACGCGAGGCCATTCTGGGATAGGTTCCTCTTCCTTTGGGCTGTAATCCCACACAATGCTTCTCAGCATAAACGGATTGCACCCTCTGAGCTTGGTCGCCAGGACTGCGGCGGAGATGTCGGGCGAGAGTTCGCGCGCAAGAATGTTCCTCAACTCCGTGCGAAATGGCGCGGCGACAACTTCGGTATTTTTCGGTCGATTGCTGGGGCCTGCGTAGTGGTCTACCACCATGAGCACAACATCAAGTCTTGAGGTCGCGCGTGCCAACACTGAGAAGAGAACGTTTGAGTCGAACGGCGCGGAGTCGTGCACATCGTCATAGATGGACATTGCCTCCCTTAGGCCCGAATCGACCAGGGGCGTCATTGCTGCAGTTCCGAGGAGGTCGATGGCTAAAGAGAATGCCAACTCCAGCAATCTAGACGCTTCGGCCTCCAGCAGGAGTCTCTTGCTGAAGTATGCTACCGATTCCTGCCTTGCACTGAAGAGCAAAGCTGGAAGCTCGGCAGATTGGGCTGATTGGAACTTGCGAATTTCGCCAATTGTGTCGACATCCGCGTTTGTGGGAGCCTCCCGAATCAGGAAGCGTTCAAAATAGTCGGCATGTCGGGATCGAACAGAGACACCCTGCAATTTCTTGGAGCGCATTCCGAACCCGGAAGGCTGAAGCCCTCCGGGGAACACGAAATTAAGCACCTCCAGAAGTGCGGGCATGTCGCCGGGCGCTGTACTCATCAGGCTTTCAAGTTGCCGAGTCAGTTCAGCATATTGGGCGTTGCGCTCCTTCTCATCCTCACCAAAGGGGTTTTGAAGCCAACGAATGTTGTGGCGGACAAAGTCCAGGACTCGTGGATGTGTTGATTGAATCGCACTGAGACACAGGACGTCGTCGAGGTCAATTTCGCCAGCAAGCCTGTCCCATGTATCCTTGGCGAGCCGTAGGGCGTGCTTTAGTATTCGAGGGGTCCTCAGGAGGTCAGCGAGCGAGTGACTTGGCTTGGACAGGCCAGTGCGCTCAAAATGCGCATTGAATTCCAACCACGCTCGGTTGGGCTTGATTCCGAGATTGACGAGAGGGTTCGTCTTCTCCTGCTCTTCGGTGAAACCGGCCAAAATGTCGAGGACCGCTGCGCGACTAAGGCTGGGGATGTATTCGACACGCCTGACAAGTTTCTCCAGGTCAAACCCTTGCCCAAGCCGTGAGGCAACCAGAACGGGCAACACCGCCGATGACGTCGAGAATGCGTGAAGGAGGGCGCGAACGGGTTCAAGGCGCTCCTCTTTGTCGATTCCGGCTGTGGCTGCGAACCGGTCAATATCCTCCACCCAAAGAACTATTGTAATTCCAGCCGCACTGCAAATTGAGTTGAAGTCGCCCAGGATTTGTTCGGGACTTCTGCTTCGTCGAAGCAGTCTCGCCAGTCCGAATCCCCCTGTCTCCATCGCGTCGATATAGGCATCGGGCAATCCCCAGATCATGCTCATGTTTATGTGCGATGATAGGGCGCCCGCGGCCTGCTCAAGAATTCCTCGGACTCCTGCCTCAACGGTCCCATAGGGCCATAGAGATGCCCTGACGAACAGAATAGGCCGCGAAGTGGTTGCTCGGCCCACTGCGAATTCTCGAACGAAATTATACAGCGATGTTTTGCCAGCACCTCGTGAACCAATGATTGCTATCGCTGCGGTCTTGGCGGCAATGTGGTCGACAATGCGCTGTGCGAAATCACGTCGGCAGAAGGCATCGACTCCCAAGTTCGCTGCTGGGGCGTCGCTCTCGATGCTCTTGATGAAAAGAGAGTTGCCTGGAGATGTGTTCGGCTTGCCCAGGTCCTCTCGACTGTCGCGCCCGAGTTCCTTAAGCAATGCAGCGACTTCGCTGCGCGTCTTGGCACCATTCATTACTCGTCCAGCTATGACACATATAGCAAAAATCGAGCAGATGAAGGCGGCCCCCCAGAGACACAACTCACCTGCGGGCAACGAGCCGGACAGCTTGCCGAGTCCGGCACATCGTCCTTCAAGCTTGGGCACTGTGAAATAGGCGATGGAGATGATCGGCAAACCAATTATAGCGCTGATCCACGTAGGAGGATATGTCGCGAAGTGCCTAAGTCCCGAAAGCGAAGGGAAGCGGCCCGTTAGGATCGCTGCAATAAGCGCTGCTAGCGCAACAGGCGCAAAGAAGATGGTCTTGTCAGCATATGTACAGAATGAGGTGAGACCTAATAAGGGAATGGCGCCCGCAGCTCCTATGAGAGCAAGGCCCAGTATGTGGTACCAGCGGCGGCGAATGTGCAAATTCGGGGCGAAGGCTGCGAGTTTTGACCAATGGCGCGCTGCAAAATCTCGGATGCGCTGCATGCCCCCACTCCTGGTGCCCTGATGGCGCTGTGCTTACCAGTTGAAGGGGCGAGTCTATCAAGGGAGTAGTTTGAGGGTCACGCCCCAAGGAACGCCTCCTCCGTGCGTTGGCTTCTCCGTGGCCAACTGCTGCAGAAGCAGGTGCTACTCCGCGAGCCTGAGGCGGTGTGAGGGGCCGCCCCATCGGATCGCTCGCGGGTCACCCCTTCGGATCGCTGTCTCGATCAGACCGCGAGCCCGCGTGCTCGGGAGCGTCAAGGGTCGGCTACGCCGATACCTGAACGGTTCTGCGCCCTTGATCCTCCCTCCGCGCGCGGGCGCAGGGCAACCGGCCGCCAGCGGCCAGTTCTGAGCGATCAGGAGTCGCGATCCGCTTGGCCGACCCTGGCGCGGTCCATTACCCCGGCCCCTGACACCTCAGCACCACGCGGCCTGGGGTGGCCCTCGCGCTGGGGCCCACCTCGCACATGCCGTGGGCAAGCCCAGGTGATCCAGAATCACGCGCACCCCTCCTACTTCCTTCACGTACGCCAGCACCCTCAAGCCTGCCTCCACACCTCACGCAGGCGAACCCGTCGAAGTCGAACGTCCTCCTGAGCACCTCGGCCAGTCCACTCGCGGTGTCCTCTCCTTCATCCACTCCTTCCTGGCCGCTGCCTCAAGCCCCGCGCTCGCCTCCTCCTCACCTGCTTGAGGGAGCTCTGCGGAAGGACGGTGGAGCCTCCTCACCGTCACAGTGCAGACATGGGGGAATCATAGGTCGCGACTGCATCGTGCCCGAGCGGCCTGTATGCTGGCGTTTCACGCAGGGGGCCGCCATGACCCGGTTCATCGACTTCCTAGAGCAGAACACGCTTCCTGCGCGCGTCATCGAACACGCGCATGTGTGGCTCCTGGACCATCTCGCGCGCGAGAGCAGCGTGCTTCCCCTTCGCGACACGGGCTCGTTTGAAGACGGGGGCGAGCGAGTTCCTGCACGTGAGCACCGGGCACGCCGGGTGCGTCTGGCAGCGTCAGCCCGAGACGTTGTCTTTTGCGACAACGAGCTTCCGGTCTGGCTGTATCGGAGCTTCGGGTCGCCCGGGTTCTTCGAACGGAGTCTTCAGTCGCTCCTCGAGCAGCGAATCGCGCCCGTCGCCGACAGCCGGGCGAAAGCCGAGGGGGATGGCACCTTCCACTGCGAAACTGTCGCGCGCCCGTGGGGTACCGCGAAGCGGCATAAGCACATCTTTGATGCCGGCCTCCCGCATCGCACGAACAACTCGAGACTGACCCGTTCCGAGGTGACGTCGAAGTTTCTCCGACTCGTTCATCCGGTGAACTGGTTCCTCTTCCCGGCGGGCTTGACGCGAGACGCCGAGCAGAACAGCGCGCCTGAATACCAGCATGTGGCCGCGGCATGGATGGCTCGAAGGTGCCCGGGCGTGTTTCGCGAGTTCGTCGAACTGTCCCGTCCGGAAGGATTCGGGTGGAATCCCAACTGGCTCCATCTGGGGGAAGAGCACGCCGAGAAGCTGCGCATGCCGGAAGAGGCTCCCGTTCCTGCGGCGGCCGAATCCGTTCGCGCCGTAAAGTCACGGCTGGCGACTGCTACTCCTACGAACGTCCGGTGCTTCGACATACGGGAGACTGCCACAGGGCGGTTCCACTTGGCCGACTTCGGCGTCTCGACCGGCGGCATCAATCGCGACATCCCAGTCGTCTTCCGGATCGTTGACCGGAGAGACAACGTCCTGCTCGAGTCCCAGCCCACGACTGCTGCTGCCCTCCACATCGCCGCACGCGGTCGTGTGGACTACGACCGGGATGGCTTCCACCAGCGGGACATCGTTGTGCACGATTCGTCGAACGGTCAGGTCAAGCCTGCCAGCGCTATCGGCCGGCGCATACCTTGGAAACCGTGACAGTTTCGATTGAGCGAGTTCTTTGAACGTACCGGGGCAGGCCGCGCCCCACGTCGCTCCCCTCCGCCAGCAGCGAGGCAAGGTTCTCCCTCACCGCCTCATACAGCACCGTCCCCTCTGGCTATCTCCGCCGGTACGCCTCCCCCCCGCTCCTCCACCTGCCCCTCCACAGTTCCACCTCGCCAGGGCACACGCTCCCGTCAGCCTCCCACGGGCCTCTCTCGAGCCCTGCGAGAATGGGGAACTCGGGCCGATCACAACCATAAGCGGATTGCCCCTGTTGGGCCGCGTGTGCCCTCAATGTGCCCCTCCAGCGTGGATTGACGCGGAACACCGGGGAACGGTGAGGAACGGGGCGGGATGATGAACCCTAGGAGAATCAAGGCGATAGCGGGTAACAGCGCGTCCTGCTTGGGGTTTGCTATCGCCCTGCCCACGGGTTCAAGTCCCGTACTCCTCGCCGCTAGAGAAATCTGGACGTGTGCAGTCCCAGGTCAGCCGCACCCGCGTGCCATGGGGCTTCAGCGTGTCGATGGCCAGTCCCCACGAGAACCGTCGGGCGAGCCGCTCCACCAGGGAGAGCCCGATGCCAAAGCCCTCCTGCCCTGGCTCGACCGAGCCGAAGCCGACGCCCGTGTCGGAGAGGGTCCACGCCGTGGGCTCGATGCCGATGACGATGCGCCCCTCGCTCGTGTAGGCCAGCGCGTTCTTGAGGAGGTTTCCCAGCATCACCCGGGCCACGGGAGCTGGAATGGGCGCCAGGACTTCCCCCGCGGACTCGATGGAAATCTCGATGCGGTCGCTCTGGCGCAGGTGCGCATACAGCGCGACCAGCTCACGTGAGACCCGGAGAAGCTCGCAGCGCTCGTCGGAGCGCCGCTCCCGCGCCAACCAGAGGATGCCCTCCGTCAGCAGGCCCATCTGGCTCACCGCCTGGCGAAGGCGGCGGAACGTCTCCGCGTCGCGGGGTGGGTCGAGCTCCAGGATCTCCACCGCCCCCTGCGCCACGGCCAGGGGCGTGCGCAGCTCGTGGCTCGCGTCGCGGTTGAAGCGCCGCTCACGCTCCAGCAGTTCCTGGATACGTTCGTCCCGCGCTCGCAGCGCCTCGAGCAGCGCGCGCACCTCGGCCACTCCGCCATCGTCCTCGGGAAGCGCTCCGTCCTCTTCCCGCAGCCGTCCCACGAGCTGCTCCAGCGGCCGACCGAGGCGGCGGGCCACGACATGGCCGAGCAGCGCGGCGGCCAGCAGCGCCAGCAGCGCACTGGTGAGGAGCAGGCCGGACGTCCGCCGGAGATGGGACGTGGTGCTCGTCAGCTCGGTCACGTCGAATACGACATACCGGGGCTTCCCATCCGCCGCGCCGGGGCGCACCGCGACGTGGAAGTGTCCGTGGCCCCGGGTAGAGACCTCGTATTCGGCCTGGGGCGCATCCTCCGCCAGCCGCTCTCTCAACCAGGGAGGCAGCGAGGCATGGCCGGAGTACGTGGTGATGCCCGGCATATGCCCCGGCTCGGACCGGTCCGCCTCGGCGGCGACGAGCCGGTTGAAGATGACGTCCTCGAGGTCGTAGCTGAAGAGCGTGAAGAACGCGCCCATGAGCACCAGCGCGAACGCCGCGGAGAGCCACATGGACCGCAGCAGGAGGCTACGGACCGGTCTGGCACCTGCTCGCATCCAGGCAGTACCCCTCGTTTCGGCGGGTGGTGATGGCATCGTCGATTCCCAGCCCGGCGAGCGCCTTCCGCAGGGCGTAGACATGGGTGCGTAGCGCGCTGGAGTCCGGCGCCTCGTCACCCCAGAGCCGCTCCGCCAGCGTCTCCGTGGAGACGGCGGCGGGCGCGGCCTCCATCAGGAGCCGCAGGATGAGGGCCTCGGTGCGATGGAGCCGGACGGTGCGCTCGCCCCAGCGCAGCTGTCCGCCCTCTGGCTCCAGTGCGAGTCCTCCCAGCGTCAGTCGCCGCCCGCTCGGGGGAACGGGCCGGCGTGCCAGCGCCTCCAGGCGCCAGCGCAGCTCCCGGAGCGAGAACGGCTTGACGAGGTAGTCATCCGCGCCCGCCTGGAAGCCCTCCTGCTTGTCCTCGAGCGTGTCCCGGGCCGTCAGCATGAGGATGGGAACGAGCCGTGGCGCGAGCTGCCGGTAACGCTCGCACACCTCGATGCCGCTCATGCCGGGCAGCATCAGGTCGAGCACGATGACGTCGTAGGCGTTGGCCAGCGCGAGCGCGAGCCCCTGGGGGCCGGTGGCCGCGAAGTCCAGGAGGAAGTCCGGCTCCAGGAACCGGGCGATGTTGGCCTGGAGGTCACGATTGTCCTCGACGATGAGCACGCGCATGGAGGGAGCGCCGGACTCCTCTTCCGGACGCGACGAGGATGGTACCAGCGGCCACGTCAAACGAGTGTCAACGCGTGACTGACGCGGGGTTGACCCGTGCGCGGGCAGTGTGGGTGCCCTCACTCGGAGGAGTACCGCGATGACGCGCTTCTTGTTGCTGGCTCTCTGCTTCCTGTCCATCTCCGTGGCCCACGCCGCCCGCCCCCCCGTGCCGATGGAGGTCCAGGCGGAAGATGGGGAACGGATTCCCGTCCTGGTGCTGGAGCCGGAAGGGGACGCCGCGAATCCGCCCGTGGCCGTCCTCCTGCACGGCCTCACGCGGAAGAAGGAGGACTGGCTGTCCGACACCGAGCCCACGTATGGCGGAGGGCTGACGGAGCACCTGTTGCGCTCCGGCTACCGGGTCTACCTCCTGGACGCGAGGCTGCACGGGGCACGGGCGAATCCCGACGCGCGGCCCGGCGCCCTCGCGAAGCGGGCGAACAAAGGGGACACCGCGCCTTATCAGGCGATGATCGTGGACACCGTGCGCGATGCGCGGGCGCTCCTCGCGCGGGTGCTGGCCAAGAGCAAGCCTCCGCGGGTGCTCGTCGCGGGTTACAGCATGGGCGCCCAGGTGGGGCTCCTGGTGGCCTCACGCGAGCCGCGCGTCACGCATCTGGTGACGATGGTGCCCCCGCACGTCGACCCCGTGCTGGGCGACGCCGCGCCAGTGAACCGGATGGGCGGGATTCAGCAGACCTGGCTGCTGCTGACGGCGACGCGTGACCAGTTCTCCACGGAGGAGAACAACCAGGCGCTGTTCAAGGCCGCGCCTTCCAAGCGCAAGACGCGCAAGGCCTTCGACAGCGAGCACGCCTTGCCGCGCGAGTACCTCGACGAGGTGCGCCGCTGGTTGAGTGAGCAGCGATAGTCCCCACTTGCCGGGACCATGGCCGAAAGCTACGGGCAACCACTTAGCCCGTGCTTCCGAGGAAACGCAGGGCGGTTCCAGATTCGACGCGTCCGGGGTCGAGAGATGCTTCCATGAATGTCTGACGTCTCTCCAAGGAGCCCCGCAATGAGTCACTGGAAGAAGTCGCTCGCCTCTCCTGCCCTCTTCATGAGCCTCGTCACGCTGAGCACCAGCTGTGGCGAGGCCGGAGACATGAGCGAGACGATGGCGCGCTCCGCTCCCACGCCGCAGGCCAGCATCGCCCCGCTGCCCGAACAGTGGCAGGCGCTCCAGCACATCGCCCCGGCCACCTGCCAGGAACTCAAGAACTCCAACCCCCATGCAGTGGACGGCGAGTACGTGCTGTACTTCAACGGCAACCCCATCCAGCCCTGGACGGCCTGGTGCCACGACATGGCCGGCACGCCCACCGAGTACCTGACGCTGAAGGAAACGGGCTCCTACAACTACTCCCAGTACACCGCCGGCGGAGCCTCCCCTGGCACTACCGTGCGCACCACCTACTTCAAGCTGCGCATCAACCCGGCCACCCTGCGCGTGAACACCGCGGACCAGACCTTCTCCTCTTCCTCGGGGCACCTCCAGCACGCCTCCACCGTCCCGGTGAACTCGATGTCGTACGCCTCGGCCATGTCCTGTGACCTGGCCGTCGCGGGCGTGGCCAACATCGACCTGCGCGGCACCCCCTTCACCGTGGCGGCCAACCCGTTCTCCGTCATGGGCAGCGGCGCGGTCGGCACGACCACCTACAGCGCCGATGCCAAGGTGGTCGACTTGAAGGGTGGCGGCTACTGCGGCTGGAACGCGCCCACCGGCAGCTCGAACCCCTACAACCAGAACGGCGGCCAGCTGCCCCTGGTCTACAGCCCATAGCACTCACGTCGGAACTGGAGCCCGCATTGGCCCTTCCACGCGGGCTCGGCCCTTGCAGTGCGGCCGTGGCGAACCCCAACGCCACGAGCTCGGCCGATGCGACTCCTTCCCCTCCTCCTCTGCCTGTCCCTCCCCGCCTTCGCCTCCCCCTGGGAGACGCTCGCGCCAGGAGTCGAGCTGGCGGAATTCGACGCCCACCTGAAGTCCACCGTGGGCGACTCGCGCGTCACCGTGCTGCGCGTGGACGTGGCCGTGCGGCCGGTACGGCTGCTGAGCGCGTCACTGGAAGGCCACGCCCCGGAGCCCACCGCGGAGCAGTGGGCCACGCTCCACGGCCTCATCGCGGTGACGAACGCCGGCATGTTCCATCCGGGAGGAAGCCCCGTGGGCATGGCGCGCAGCGAGGGCAAGGCACTCAACCCCACCCGCCGCAAGGACTACCGCACCTTCCTGGTGCTCCATCCGAAGGAGAAGGGCCTGCCGCCGGCACAGCTCCTCGACGGGGCCTGCGACGACGTGGAGTCCCTGCTGCCGCGCTACACCACGGTGCTCCAGTCCATCCGCATGGTGGACTGCCAGGGCCGCAACACGTGGCAGCCGCAGCCGCGCCAGTGGAGCACCGCGGCGCTGGGCATCGACACGCAAGGACGGCTGCTGCTGCTCCATGCCCGCTCGCCCTACCGCACGCATGACTTCATCCAGGTGGTTCAGCGGCTGCCCTTGAAGCTGTCCCGAATGATGTACCTGGAAGGAGGGCCAGAAGCCTCGCTCCACGTCGCCGCACCAGGGCGCACGGTGCGCCGGGTGGGCAGCTACGAGACGGGCTTCAACGAGAACGACTTCAACACCCGCTACTGGGCCCTGCCCAACGTGCTCGGCGTCACGGCGCCGTGAGCCCGAGGGCGGTGTCACACGGCTTTGCACTTCGTCACACCGTGTGACACGCCGCCTGGCTCCTCCCAGGGGAGCCGCCCTGGCACGGAGGTTTGCAATGGGACGCCTCGTACCCAGGAGGCCCCGCCCACATGACGTCCCGCATCCCCATCCTCTCGGCCCTCGTCGCCCTGTTCATCGCTCCGCTGGCCCTCGCGCAGAACGACTCCCCCGCCCCGGAGCTGAGCCTGGGCGACTACGAGGCCGGCGCGCCCGTCCTCGCCTACAACCTCGCGGTGGTGCCGCTGCATACGCGCAAGGGGCCGCCGTACGACGACTACACCGTGCTGGAGGAAGCCCAGGCGGCGAAGAAGGTCTCCATCCGCGAGCTGGACAGTGACGGCACGGTGCGCGAGCTGCGGGTGCACAACAAGGACGAGCGCCCCCTGTACCTCGTGGGCGGGGAGCTGCTGCTGGGCGGCAAGCAGGACCGCATGGTCCAGAGCGACGTGGTGCTGGACCCGGGCGAGCGGCAGAAGGTGCCCGTCTTCTGCGTGGAGCAGAACCGGTGGAGCGGACAGAGCCTGTCCTTCCAGCCGGGCCTCGCGGTGGCGCACCCGGACCTGCGCCGCGCGGCGCTCTTCTCCGAGCAGGGCGCCGTCTGGGGCGAGGTGGCGCGCAAGTCCCAGGTGTCCGGCGTCTCCAGCCCCACGGGCACCTACCGGCGCGTGTTCCAGGACGCGGCGCTGCGCCAGCGCATCGGCCAGTACCTCGATGAGCTCCAGGCGAAGCTGCCGCGCGACGAGCGGATGGCCGGGCTCGCCGTGGCCATCAACGGCGACCTGGAGGTGGTGGACGTCTTCGACAGCCCGAAGCTGTACTCGAAGCTGGAGCGCAAGCTGCTGGCCTCCTACGTCCTCGCCGCGCTGGAGAAGCAGCCCGGCCGCGCGGACCACGAGGAGCAGGGCCGCGCCAAGGCCCGTGCGCTGAAGAAGGAGCACATCGACCAGTTCGTGGGCGGCCCGGCCGGCACCGCGAAGGACGGCGTGGAGAAGAAGATGTTCCGCTCCAAGGGCAAGGCCGTGCACGGCACCTTCTTCGGGACACGGGGCGCCCGGAAATGAAGAGGTCCGCGCCCGGCTGGCCCCTCCCCCACCAAGCGGGTGGACAGGCCGGGTGAATACGAGCGACAACAGCCACGTGTTCCGTTCGGGGCGCCGCACGGCGTGCGACGCCCCTGTGTGGTCCCGCGCGTGAGGAGACACCCATGTCGAGGAATGGACGTTCGAGGGTGCTGTCGGGGTTGGTGGCGTGCCTGCTGGCGGTTCCGCTGATGGCGGGGGCGCAGGGCAAGGATGGCGGCACCGCGTCGCAGGACGCGGCGAAGAAGGCCATGGCGCCCCAGCTGGGCTCGGGCGCGTCGCCGGTCGAGACGAACGAGGAAGGCCGGCTGCAGGTCAGCGGCGCCATGCGCAAGGAGGCCGTGAGCTGCACTCCCGGACAGGGCGTGGACATCGCCGGCACCAGCCATGACTTCCAGCTGACGGGCGACTGCGGCGACGTGGTGGTGTCCGGCAACAACAACAAGGTGAAAGTGGAGACCGCCAAGGCCATCACCGTCATGGGCGTGGGCAACAAGGTGACGTGGAAGAAGGGCGACCCGAAGCAGGAGACGCGCGGGACGAACAATTCACTCACCCGCGAGAAGTAGGCCGCTCCCCGTGTCCGTGAACACCCGCGCCCCTGGGGCATCGCGCGGGCGTGGCGAGAAGTAATAGGCTCGCCACCGTGGCGAGACTCGTGGCGATGTTCGGTCCATGTAGGGGTGTGGCGCGCGAGCTGGACGCGCCGCTGTCGGTGGGCCGGGCCGCCGAGGGCGGCCTGCAGCTCCTCGATGACAAGGTGAGCCGGGAGCACTGCTTCTTCTCCCCGGAAGGGCCCGGGCACGTGCTGAAGGACCTGGGCTCGCGCAACGGCACCTGGCTCAATGGGGAGCGCCTCCAGGCCCACGTCCCCGTGAAGCTGCGTCCCGGGGACCAGGTCTCCGTGGGGGAGAGTGTGCTCGTCTACGAGCCGTCCTTCGACGCGCTGCGTGCCCGCGATGGCGAATCCACGCTCGTCCTCACCCGCGGCCGCGCGGAGTCGGCGCGTGTCGGCAAGGCCCCCGGGCCGGACGTGCTCGCGCGGGCCGGAGAGCTGGCCCTGCGCGCCGCGGCGTGCACGTCGCCCGACGCCGCCGTGGCGCTCGTGTTCGAGGCGCTGGAGTCCGCGCTCCAGCCCTCCGCGCTCGTGCTGCTGAAGTCGGGCCCCCAGGGTCCACGCCCCCGCCACGCGCGGCCCCAGGGCTCGCACCTCACGGTGAGCCGGGAGCTGGTGGACGCCGTGCTGCGCTCCGGCCGCGCGCAGGCGATGCCGGAGGCGCAGGCCCGCCCGGAGCACGACGCCCAGACGACGCGCGTGCGCCGCTCGGAGGCGCATGTCCTGTGCGCGCCGCTGTACGCCGGAGGCCAGCCCGTCGGTGCGCTGTGCCTGCTGCGCGAGCAGTCCTTCCACGACGAGGAGCTGTCCCTGGCGGGCGCGCTGGCGCTGGCGGTGGGGCCCTCGCTCTGCCCTCCCGAGCCTCGCGCCGCCACCACGCCGGCACAGTCACCGGTCGCGGAGAGCGCCAACATGCGCGAGGCGATGCGCGTGGCCGCCGCGGCGGCGCCGGTGCAGTCCACGGTGCTCATCACCGGAGAGAGCGGCACGGGCAAGGAGGAGGTGGCGCGCGCGCTCCATGCGCTGGGGCCGCGCTCGCGGGGGCCGTTCATCGCGGTGAACTGCGGTGCCATCCCCGCGGAGCTGGCGGAGAGCGAGCTGTTCGGCCACGAGAAGGGCGCCTTCACCGGAGCCCAGGCCTTGCGCGAGGGCGTCTTCGAGCAGGCGGACGGCGGCACCCTCTTCCTCGACGAGGTGGGCGACCTGCCCGCGCCGCTCCAGGTGAAGCTGCTGCGCGTGCTGCAGGACCGCATCGTCCACCGCGTGGGTGGGCGCGCGGGCATCCCGGTGGACGTGCGGGTGGTGGCGGCCACGCACAAGGACTTGAAGGAGGCGGCGCGCACGGGCGCCTTCCGCGAGGACCTCTACTGGCGGCTCAACGTCGTGCGCATCCACCTGGCCCCGCTGCGTGAGCGGCCGGAGGACGTGCTGCCCCTGGCGGAGCGCTTCCTGGCGACGCTGGGCGCGAGGCTCGGCCGCCGCGCGTCGGGCTTCACACCGGAGGCCCGTGCCGCGCTGCGCGCCTGTCCCTGGCCGGGCAACGTGCGGCAGCTCGCCAACGCCATCGAGCGGGCGCTGGTGCTCAAGGGGCCCGGGGCGGAGGTGGGCCTGTTGGATTTGCCGCCGGAGGTGGTGGCGCCGGAGCGGGAGGGTGG
>NZ_JABBJJ010000345.1 GCF_012933655.1 Pyxidicoccus fallax
GTGGGGGCCGGAGCGGCGCGCGGCCGGCGGCGGCACCGGCGGCGCGGTGGGCACCCGGGGGCGCTCGTCGCGCGGGCGGCCCCGGATGGGCACGGTGTGCTCCGCCTCCTCGTCCATGTCGTCCAGCTCCGCCGCCACCTCCGCCGCGAGCCGGTAGCCCTCCGGCGTGGTGTTGATGGCGGTGGCGACGTCCTCGTCACCGTCGTCGTCCGCCGGCCCGCCGGTGGGCAAATCCCTCGGGCGCGCCATCTGCGTGGCGGGCTCGGGCTCGTCCTCGTAGGAGGCCACCGGCAGCGTGTCCGCCGAGGCGCGGCGGGGCATGGGCCGGGAGGTGAGGCCCAGGGGGGCCTGCGGCACGGGTGGCTCGGCGTGGGGCGAGGTGGCCGACAGCGTGGGCGAGGTGTTCTCCAGCAGCGCGGCGGCTGGCCGCGCGGGCTCGGGCACCCTGGAGCCGGGCAGCGGCAGCGTGGCGTCCTTGCGGCCGGCGCCCCGGGCCACGGGGATGTGGAGGATGGTGCGCTCCTCCTCCGCGCCCATCAGCCGGGCGATGTAGTCGGCCACGTCCAGGCTCTGCCGCAGCACGCCCGACTCGAGGAAGGCCTCCAGGTCCGCCCGCACCGCCGCGGCCCGCTGGTAGCGCTGGCTCCGGTCCTTGGTGAGGCAGCGCATGATGATGCGCGACAGCGCCTCCGGGTAGTCGTCGCGGAGCAGGTGCGGCGGCGCCGGGTCCTCGTAGCGGATGGCGTAGAGGATGCCCTCGGTGGTGGGCTTGGCGAAGGGCTGCTTGCCGGTGGTGATTTCGTACAGCATGGTGCCCAGCGCGAAGATGTCCGCGCGGTGGTCCAGCCGCTCCTGCGACACCTGCTCCGGCGCGAGGTAGAGGAACTTGCCCTTGATGACGCCCGGCTTGCTGCGCTCCATGAAGGCGCCGGCCTTGGCGATGCCGAAGTCGACGAGCTTCACCCGCCCGTCGTAGCCAATCATCACGTTCTGCGGGCTGACGTCCCGGTGGATGAGCTCCAGCGGGCGCCCGTCCACGCCCCGGCTGTGGTGCGCGTAGTCCAGTCCCGCCGCCACGTTCGCGCAGATGCGCGCCGCCACGCCGTAGGGCACCTTCGCGCCGTACTTGGCCTCCTCGGCCACCACGCGGCGCAGGTCCACGCCCTCCACGTACTCCATGGCGATGAAGATGCTCTCCTCCCAGACGCCCAGCTCGTGCACCTGCACGATGTTGGGGTGGTGGAGCTGCGCGGCGATGCGCGCCTCGTCCAGGAACATCTGGACGAACTCCGGCTCCTCCGACAGGTACGGGAGGATGCGCTTGAGGACGACCAGCTCCGTGTCAGGCGGACGCTGCGCCAGGAACAGCTCCGCCATGCCTCCCACGGCGAGCCGCTTGATCAGCAGGTAGTTTCCGAACGGAATGGCCGTCTGGGGCGAGCTCACGGAGGAAGGGAGGCTGGCTGGGGTGAAGGGATTGGACTTTTCCGGAGCTTACCCACATTCACCGGGTTGAGGGAGCCAGGGCCCCCTCCCCCTCCGGCGGGTTGCGGACAAGACTGGACAGTCCAGAAAAACAACGCCGCCCCTCCCAGCGTGGCGAGGGGCGGCGGATCATCCGAGCCCGGGCGACAGGGGGCCCGGGGCCGTCATCTTACTGCGCCCCGGGAGCGGTGATCTGGACCGGCTCGAGGTCCTCGCAGCCGTCGGGGTAGAGCGCCGTGGTCCACCGGTTGTCGGTGCCCGGCACCACGCCCGCGTCGTTGAAGCAGCTGAAGGTGCTGGTGCCACCGTCCACGCAGGGGGCATGGGTGAAGGTATCCCACACGCCCTTGATGCCCTGCGGGAAGGTGATGGTGCCCGCGTCGTTGTTGATCTGCACGCGGTAGTCGCACCGGCGCGTGCCGCCGTCCTGCGTGAAGCCGAAGGTGGTGTTGTTGTTCACCAGCACGCCGCCCGTCACCTCGAAGCCGTAGTACACGGTGTCGTTGGGAACCGCCGACAGGCGCTTGAAGGCCTCCGGGTTGGCGTTGGTGATGGTCAGTGAGTCGACGATGTGGACGCGGGCGCCGAGGTGGTCCTGGTTGGGCCGGCCGGTGCCGCCGTCCGCGTTGCCGAAGCCGCTGGCCACGCTGACCTGCACGGGGGCCAGGGGCTCCCCGTCGCGCACCTTGGTGATGGTCATCGGGACGATGGGGCCCGAGCCACGCACGTCGAAGTTGTTCTTGATGACGCGGCGGTAGCCCTCGCGGTCATTGAAGCGGCTCTTGGTCTGCACGAAGCCGCGGATGGTGACGACGTCACCCGCCTTGGGGCTGTAGTCGTTCTGCGGATCATCCCGGAACTTCTGGACGAAGATGCCGTCCTTGGGGTTGGCCGGGTCGGCGACCCAGAAGTCCGCGGTGACGCCGGCCGCATTGCGGGCGTCGATGCGGCTGATGCCGGTGACGACCACGTTCTCCAGGATGACCTCGCGGATCTCCTCCAGGTCCCGGGCCTCGCGCACGGTCAGCGTGACAACGCCGCCGCCGCCGTCCGGCGTCCCGGAGTCGGGGGTGCCCGAGTCGGGCGTGCCGGCGTCGGTGCCCGCGTCGTTGGCGCACGTGCCCACGCACGTCCCGGAGTCGGGGGTGTTGCCATCTTCGTCATCGCGGCCCGAGCAGCCAGCCATTGAAGCCATCGTCGCGGCGGTGATCAGCGCCGCCGCGCCCAGCGTCTTGCGCAGTTGCATTACTCGATTCTCCGTTTCGTCGTGGCGCCGCGCTTCTTGAAGTCCGACGCCTGTCGGCCTGAGGATGGGGCGTTATACCGGCGCCCCGAGGGGGCCGGCAAGGAACCCGGCCGGCCGAAGGTAACACCCTCGTGAACTCGACTGCCCGTGCGGGGGAACCCGCCCCTCAAGCCAGGGTGCGCCATGCCGAGAACGGCGAGAACCCCCAGTTCCAGTCGATGCGTTTGCCGCAGCGTCCTGATGATGCATCCGCTGGCGAGTCATCGGGAAATCCCCCCTCTCCTTCATAGCAGAGCGACGAGCGAGAGCGTTGGCAGGCGGGAGGGACAGAGCCTGCGTCGGGGGCTCCCCATCCAAGAAGCAAGATGGTACGTCCCGACTCTAGACTCTCGTGCCCCCGAGTGCCCTCACGCCCTACATCCTACGAGGATGCCACCGGAGAAGCGACGTGGCGGCGCGGACCGTTCTTCTGCCTGGACCGGAACGGGATTTGCTGAAGGTCACTTCATGAATCTTTCCAAACGCGCGCCTTTGCTCGCTCTTCTCGGGCTTCTCCTGTCCGGATGCATCGACCTGCCCGAGGTCGTTGACCCCATGCCTTTGGATGATGCGGGGGCAGAAACGACACATGATGCGGGAACAGTTCCCGCTCAAGATGGTGGCCTCATCGACGCGGGCCCCGATGAAGAGGTCCATGTCAGTCTTTCGCTCGTGGGGGAACCTACCTACGTGCGGAGTTCGGTTTCTCTCCAGGTCACAATCCAGGGGCAGGCGCCGGACAAGGTGGAACTCCTCGTTGACGACGAACTGCTGGCCACGCTGCTTCCACCCTACAACTACACGTGGGACACGCTGCCCTATCCAGAAGGCCGGCATGTGCTCGTGGCGCGAGCGACGAAGAACGGCCGCAGTGTCTCAAGCAACATGCGCGAGTTGTTCCTGGACCGTACGCCCCCCAGAATCGTTGCACGAGCCCCGAGTCCGGGAGATGTTGCAGCACCGGCCGGACAAGCCATCAGGGTTGAGCTGTCTGAACCCCTGGCCGCCACGACGCTGAACGACGCTTCCGTTCAACTCCGCCTAGATGGTTCTCTCGTTGCAAGAACCGTTGAGTTATCGGTCACTGGCACGGTTCTGACCATCACCCCCACCGCTCCTGGTCCTCTTCCCCACCACTTCGAGCTTGCCCTGAGCAACGCCCTCACGGATGCGGCAGGGAATCCACTGGACACCACGGAAGCATCTTGGAGTTGGCATGTTCCCGCGTGGCTGAGCGTTGGCCCCTCCTCCGGCGTGAGTGCGGCCAACCAGGTTGCCGTGTCTCCGCGCTTACGGCTGGGCTCGAAAACCGACCCATTGCTCGCCTGGCAGACAAAGACAGGAATCGAGGTACGCCGCTGGCGCGGCAATACCTGGGAGGCACTCGGTGGTGTCCTCGGTCACGAAGCCAACGACGTCACCATCTTTGCGTCTCCGCCCACGCTGCAGGTCGACGCCAACGGGACTCCCCATGCCAGCTGGGCTGAGACCGACGACAACTCTGCCGCCTCTGTATTCCTGAAAAGGTGGATTGACGGCGGTTGGCGGGACGTTGCGCAACCCACCTCTGGATGGGGATGGAATGCCCCCGAACTTCAATTGGATTCTGGGCGACTCCCCTGGATGGCTATCGTCACGGTCGAACTCGGACAGGGCACATCCAGCATCCGGCTAAGAAAAGCCAATGGGAGCCAATGGAATGATGTCGGTCCAGCCCTTCGCTCGACAAGCGCGGCCCTGGCCTCAATCCGCAATCTCTCAATGTCCCTTGATGGAGACATGCCAGTGATTGCCTGGACTGAGTTTGACAGAAACGGAAGCGATCCACGCATTGAAATCAATGGGCGCATATACGTCAGTCGCTGGGCAGGGAGCCCTTCAGGATGGCAGTCGTTTGGCGGCGCCATCAGGGCCCATCCCAGCGATACCAACGCAGATGAGGTTGCACTCGCCTTGGATGGCAATGGCAACCCGGTCATTGCATGGTCTGAATCCAACCCGCCAAGCGCTGAGAGCACGGCTGCCAATGTCCACCTCCGGCGATGGCGAAACAGCCAATGGCAAGCCCTGGGCAGCCCTCTTAATGCCACCCTGGGCGATACGCCCGCGACCAGTCCCAGGCTTGTGCTCGATTCAACTGGGAATCCCATCGTCGCGTGGCGCGAGAGCGATGGAACCACCCAGCGATTGCACATTCGCCAGTGGACAGGAACCTCGTGGACGACGCTCGATGGTACTCCTGGTGTACTTCCGATTTCTGAAGATATCGGTGCGTTCCACATGGATCTGGATGCGAGCGGAACCCCGTGGGTGACGTTCGAAGCCGGCCCGATCGGCCAGCGGCCACGCATCCACGTCTACCGCCTCAACCGATAGCGAAACACCGGGCCACACCCACTAAACTGGCGGCATGTCCCCTGCCCTCCCCCCCTTCCTCCGGGGCCTGAAGCCCACGCTGCACATCTCCCACCGGGGCGGCGCGGCGCTGGCGCCGGAGAACACGCTGGACGCCTTCCGCATGGCCGTGGAGCGCTACCGCACGGACATGCTGGAGCTGGACGTGCACCTCACCCGCGACGGCGAGGTGGTGGTGGCCCATGACGACACCCTGGAGCGCTGCACCGACGGCACCGGCCCCCTGGCCGCCCTCACCCTGGCCGAGTTGCGCCGGCTCGACGCGGGGCACCGCTTCAGCCCGGACGGCGGCCGCACCTTCCCCTTCCGGGGCCAGGGCGCCCGCATCCCCACCCTGCGCGAGGTGCTGCGCGCCTTCCCGGGCTTGCGCCTCAACGTGGAGCTCAAGCCGGACGTGCCCGGCATCGAGGACGCCTTCGCCCTGCTGCTGAAGGAGGAGGGCGCCCTGGAGCGCGTGTGCATGGGCAGCGAGCAGGACAGTGTGGGAGAGCGGCTCGCCGCCCGGCTCCCGGACGCCTGCCACTTCTACCCACGCGACGCCCTGGCCGCCTTCGTCATCGCCCTGCGCGGCGGGGACACGCCCCCCGACGACGCGCGCTTCACCGTGCTCGACATGCCCCTGTACTTCGGGGACATCCGCCTGGTGGACCCGGACTTCCTCCGTGCCTGCGCCGAGCGCGGCAAGTGGGTCAACGTGTGGACCGTGGACGACCCGGCCGAGATGTCGCAGCTGCTACAGGAAGGGGTCGGCGGCATCATGACCGACCGGCCAGACCTGCTGCGGCAGCGAATGGACGCCCTCCCGAAGCCGGGTTAAGCCCTGGTTCCATGCCTCGCCCCACCTCGCGCCAGCGCTCGGCAGTGCCACCGGCCGCCCCCGCCAGGGAAGACGCTCCGGACTCCCGCCCCCGCAACACGGTGCGGGTGAAGGTGCCCAAGGCCCGGCGCTTCGTGGCGCTGGCGGGCAACATCGGCGCGGGCAAGACGACGGCGGCCAAGCTCATCAGCCAGAACTTCGGCTACGAGCTGTTCGACGAGCCCGTCATCGACAACCGCTTCCTGCGCGACTACTACGCGGACATGTCGCGCTGGTCCTTCACGCTCCAGCTCGAGTTCCTCATCCGCCGCGTGGAGCACCACGAGCTCATCCACTCGTACAAGCGCAGCTGCGTGCAGGACCGCACGCTGTACGAGGACCCGGAAATCTTCGCCAAGTACCTCCACGGCCTGGGGCACCTGACGAACGCGGAGCTGGACCTGTACTACGAGTACTTCCAGCGCCTGTCGCGCCACATCATCCGCCCGGACCGGGTCATCTGCTTCGAGGTGGGCAGCATCGACGTGCTGCTGCAGCGCATCCGCACCCGCGGCCGCGAGGAGGAGAAGGGCATCCGCCCCCAGTTCCTGCGCGGCCTCAACGGCTACTACGCCAGCTTCCCCCTCGTCCTCCAGGAGAAGTACGGCGTGGACTGCCTCATCATGGACGTGTCCACCCAGGACATCCGGCGGGGCCGGGGACGCGAGGAGTTCCTCGACCGCGTCTCCAGCTTCCTCGCCTGACGCACCGCCCCCCTACTTCGCGCCGGGCGGCGGCGTCACCGACTGCTGCGACACCAGCACCCACACGCTGTCCGTCTTGTCGCTGTACATCATGGTGATGGCCACGTTGCGCCAGCCATGGTCGAACTTGAAGACGAAGCCGAACGTCTCGTAGAGGTTGCGCCGGGCCAGCCCTTCCTGGAAGCGGCCGTAGAACTCGCGCACCTTCGTGCACGGGGCCACCTCGTCGAAGAAGTTCTTCCCGATCTGACGGTCCCGGTTGATGCGGGCCATCTTCGCTTCCGTCTGGTTGAACTTGAGGATGCGGCCGGTCCGGTCCAGCTGAATCATCCCGAACGGCAGCGTGTCCAGGTCCGCCGACTTCAGGTCGTCCACCTGACGAAGCAGCTCATCGGCCGAGCCCAGGGGCAACACGGCCCGCGCGGAAAGAGGAGTGGCGGAAGTCGAGGACACGGGGAACTCCTCCAGGACGTCGGGGTTGCTTCCTGGGTGGAAAGCGATGCCCAGACTGATAGGGACAGGCCCCACGAACGGCAACCGAGTTCTCTCCAGTTTCCCGCGTTAATCCCCGGAGTCATCCAGAGGACGACATCGCGCCTGTACGTATGACTCCCCGTCCTATAACGGAAGGTGTGACATGCCCGACTTGAGCCCGAAGAACGCCAAGGACACGGAGGTGGTGATGACCCAGCTCATCCTCCCTCCGGACGCCAACAACCTGGACGCCGCCTTCGGTGGGAAGGTGATGGAGTGGATCGACATCTGCGGGGCGGTGGCGGCGCAGCGTCACTGCCGGCAGGTGGTCGTCACGGCCTCCATGGACGACCTGCACTTCCACGCGCCCATCAAGGTGGGCTGGGTGGCGCTGCTGCACGCGCGGGTGCTGGCCGCCTTCCGCACCTCCATGGAGGTGGGGGTGACGGTGCACGCGGAGAACCCGCTCACCGGGGAGCGCTTCCTCACCACCAGCGCGCTGCTGACCTTCGTCGCCATCGACAAGGACGGGGGCCGGGTGCCGGTGCCGCCGCTGGCCATGGAGACGGACGCCGAGCGCGAGGCCTTCAACGAGGCCCAGTCCCGCCGCGCCCAGCGCCTGGCGCGCCAGAAGGAGAACCAGAACTGGCTGAAGGTGATGAAGCCCCTGGCCGGGGCCTGAGCACACACGAAGGCCGGGGGAGGCGCCTTTACGCCCGCCCCGGCCCGGGTGCTTTCCGAACGACGGTCGCCGCTCAGGTCGTGAACGACGTGCCGCAGCCGCAGGAGGACTTCGCGTTCGGGTTGTTGAACTTGAAGCCCGCGCCGGTGATGGCGGAGACGTAGTCGATCTCCGTGCCCGACAGGTACTGGACGCTCATCGGGTCGGTGGCGATCTTCACGCCGTCCTGCTCCCAGATGGTGTCACCGGCCTTGGACTCCTTGACCAGGTTCAGGTCGTAGCCCAGGCCGCTGCAGCCGGCCGGCACCACGCGGATGGAGAAGAAGTAGCCCTCGAAGCCCTGGGCCTTGATGACCGCCTTGACCTGGTTGATGGCGGCCTCGGTCAGGCGCACGGCCACGCCCGGGGTGGCCTGGGGAGCCGCCGGCGCGGTGCCGGGGGCGGAAGTCGTCGTCGTGCTGTCCATGTCCATTGCTCTCCTTGACGGGCCTTATAACGCCCGGGCCGGGAAAATCCATGGGCCCGGCCGCCCGGACGCCCGGGGGCGTACATCCGGACGGCCCTACCGGGGGTTACGGGTTATACCCGCCGTCATGGCACCAACGTTCCAACAGCTGCTGGCCGGGGTGAAGCAGGAGATTCGCGAGGTCTCCGCGGACGAGGTGAAGCGCCTCCTGGACGCCCGGGCACCGGTGAAGCTCATCGACGTGCGCGAGGCGGACGAGTACGCGGGCGGGCGCCTGCCCGGTGCCCTGCACATCCCCCGGGGCTACCTGGAGCTGCGCATCGAGGAGCGGGCCGGGCGCGACGAGGAGCTGGTCGTCTACTGCGCGGGCGGCACCCGCTCCGCCCTGGCGGTGAAGACGCTGAAGGAGCTGGGCTACACGCGCGTGGCGTCGCTGGCGGGCGGCTTCAACCGCTGGAGCGACGCGGCCCTCCCCGTGGAGAAGCCCTTCGTCCTCACCGCCGAGCAGAAGGAGCGCTACCGCCGCCACCTCATCCTCCCCGAGGTGGGCGAGGAGGGGCAGGCGAAGCTCCTCCAGTCGAAGGTGCTGCTCATGGGCGCGGGGGGCCTGGGCTCGCCCGCGGCGCTGTACCTCGCCGCCGCCGGGGTGGGCACGCTGGGCATCATCGACTCGGACGTGGTGGACGTCAGCAACCTCCAGCGCCAGGTCATCCACACCCGGAAGTTCCAGGGCCAACCCAAGGTGGAGAGCGCCCGCGCGGCCATCGAAGCCCTCAACCCGGACGTGAAGGTGGTGCCCTTCCAGGAGCGGCTCACCTCGGACAACGTGCTGCGCGTGCTGGAGGGCTTCGACCTGGTGCTGGACGGCGGGGACAACTTCCCCACCCGCTACCTTCTCAACGACGCGTGCGTGCTGCTGGGCCGGCCCAACATCCACGGCTCCATCTTCCGCTTCGAGGGCCAGGTGACGTCCTTCGTCCCCGGCCAGGGCCCCTGCTACCGCTGCCTCTACCCCACCCCGCCGCCGCCGGAGTTCGCCCCCTCGTGCGCGGAGGCCGGCGTGCTGGGCGTGCTGCCCGGCCTCATCGGCCTGCTCCAGGCCAACGAGGCCCTCAAGCTCCTCCTCGGCCGCGGCGAGCCGCTCATCGGCCGGCTGCTCACCTTCGACGCGCTGGGCACCCGCTTCCAGGAGCTGAAGCTGCGCCGCGACGCGAAGTGCCCCGTGTGCGCGCCGGGCGCGAAGGTGGAGCTCATCGACTACGAGCAGTTCTGCGCCTCCGCTCGCGGCGCTTGAAGCCCCCACGAGGAACGCCACGGCCATGCCGATTCCCGAAATCTCCCCCGCCCGCCTCGCCGAGCTGCTCGCCGGCCCCGCCGAGTCCCGCCCCGCGCTGCTCGACGTGCGCTTCCCGGACGAGCACGCCTGGGTGGCGCTGCCGGGCTCGGTGCTCATCCCCCTGCCGGAGCTGGACGAGCGCGCCGACGAGCTGGAGGCCCTGCGCGGCCGGCCCGTCGTCGTCTACTGCCACCACGGCGTGCGCAGCCTGGACGGCGCGGCATATCTGCTGTCGCGCGGACTGGACGCCGTGTCGCTCCGGGGCGGCATCGACCTGTACTCCCTGCAGGTGGACCCCAGCCTGCCGCGCTACTGACGCGCGGCTACTCCACGAAGACGGACAGGTCCTCCTGCCGGTCGGTCACCTTGTCCCGCGTCACCACGACGTCCTTGATGACGATGGGCTCCTTGAGGCCGCCCCCGCTCAGCTCCAGCGTGTGCGTGCCCTCCATCAGCTCAATCTGCGCGCCGGGGTAGCGCCCCACCTCGACGCCCAGGCGGCGGACGACGATGTCCTTGAGCCCCTTGGGCAGCAGCTTGAGGCGCAGCTTGCCGGACTTGAACTCGTAGGGCTTGGTCTTGAGCTCGCCGGGGGTGCCGTAGGCCAGCACCTCCCCGTCCTCCAGGTAGATGCCGCGCTGCACGTTCTCCAGGATGAGGGTGTCCTGGAGGTGGGCACCCTCCCGCTGCGTCAGCGGCGTCTCGCCCAGCACCGTCACCGGCTCGGCGCTGTGGCACTCCGGCCGGTGGCGCACGGAGACGGTGACGGTGGCGTTGGAGTTGATGGTGAGGAAGACGTCCTGCCCGTCCAGCGGCTTCTTCTCGAGCGCGGCGATGATGGGCTTGTAGAAGACGCCCACCACGGCCAGCAGGCCCACGATGAAGCCCACCGTGGCCACGTTGCGGGTGGCCATCTTGCGGCGCGTGCGCTGCGAGTCCGCCGCGAGGGCGCGGTCCAGCGCGTCGTCGTCCTCGCGCACCACCGGCGCGGAGACCGAGGAGCGGCGCGGCGGCGGCTCCGGCATCTCCGCCCGGCTGTCCACGCGGCTGGACGTGCGCCGGCGCGGCGCCTCCACGGAGGACTGCATCCCGGTGCGGCGGCGGGGCGCGGGGGACGGCGGCGGCAACAGCGTGCGCTCGTCGTCGTCCTCCGCATCCTGGGAGGCGCGGGCCTCCACCGCCTGCAGGTTGGCGCGCGAGCGCGACTGCGGCGGGGGCAGCGTGTCGACGTCGTCGTCCTGCGCGGGCGCGCGCGTGCTGGTGCGGCGCGGCGGCGCGGGGGGCGTCTCCGGGGCGGGCGCGCGCGTCAGGTCCGAGCGTGAGCTCGTGCGCGCCACCTGCGTGACGTTGGGGTTGGAGTTGGACGCGCGGCGCGGCGCGGAATCCGAGGACGCGCGGCGGCGCACCGGCGCCTCGTGCGTGCCCGACGGGGCCTCCCACTCGCCGGGGTCCTCGGGCGGTACCGCCGGGGCGGCCACCGACGTGGCGCGGCGCGGGGGCAGCGAGGGGCGCGCGGACGAGGCGCGGGGGCGCTCGCGGTGCGAGGGCTCGCCCGGAGGCGCCTCCCAGTTCATGTCCGCGGCGGCCGAGGGCTTGCTCCGGCCCCGCTCCTGCGGCGGCGGGGGCGGCTGGGGCGTGCCGGAGTTGGCGGAGTCCTCGCCCACGGGAATCACCTGCCCCTGGGCCTTCTCCTCGGCCAGCCGGTCCGCGAAGAGCGTCTCCATCAGCTCGGAAATCTGCACCGAGCCGGCCACCCAGCGCTGCCCGACGAGGATTTCCTCCAGCGCCATCTGGAACTGGCGCGCGTCCCGGTAGCGGTCGTCCGCGTTCTTGGCGATGGCGCGCATCACCACCGGGTCCATGTCCTCCGGCACGTCCGCCACCTGCGACGGCGGGTCGATGGCGCACTCCATGGCGGCCTGCAGCGTGGCCAGCTCCGAGTCGCGCTTCAGCGGCCGGTGCCCGGTGAGCAGCTCGTACAGGACGAGGCCGATGGCGAAGATGTCCGCGCGCCCGTCCAGCGGCTTGCCGGCCGCCTGCTCCGGCGCCATGTACGCGAACTTGCCCTTGATGGCGCCGGACTTCGTCAGGGAGGCCTGATCCGCCGCCTTGGCGATGCCGAAGTCCACCAGCTTCACCGAGCCGTCGAAGCTGATGAGGATGTTCTGCGGCGAGATGTCGCGGTGCACCACGCGCAGCGGCCGGCCCGCGTCGTCCGTGCGGCTGTGGGCGTAGTGCAGGCCCTCGCACGCGGCGGCGACG
The DNA here is from genome assembly GCF_012933655.1 of Pyxidicoccus fallax. GTDB lineage: Bacteria > Myxococcota > Myxococcia > Myxococcales > Myxococcaceae > Myxococcus > Myxococcus fallax. The sequence continues at coordinate 11,966 of NZ_JABBJJ010000345.1, forward strand.
ATGCGGATGGCCAGCGGCCGGGCAATCCACTGCCCCGTGCTGGCCGCCTTGCGCATGACCCGGCCCAGGTCCTCGCCGTGGATGAACTCCATGGCGATGTAGTAGGTGCCGTTGGCCTCGCCGAACTCGTAGACCTGGGCGATGTTCGGGTGGTTGAAGCGCGCGGCAATCAGCGCCTCGTTCCGGAACATCTCCACGAACTCACGGTCCTCCGCCAGGTGCGGAAGGATGCGCTTGACGACGAGGTTCTTCTGGAACCCCTCGATGCCCATCTGGCGCGCAAGCCAGACCTCGGCCATGCCGCCCGTGGCGAGCTTCTTCAGAAGCTGGTATTTCCCGAATGATTGAGGGTTCATCCCGGGACTCTGGCCGCGGGGAGCAGCTCAGGTGGAATGCGTCAGGGCATGGCATCTTAGAGGACACCCGCCGCCGAGGCAAAGGCGGCTCTCACGGAAATCCACCTGGGTCCTGGCCGCCTGCCTGCTGGTGGCCGGCGCCGCCCTCGGCGCGCCCGCGAATGATCAGATCCGCGTGGAGCGCCGGGGGGACCTGCTGGACTTGAGCTGGTCGGACGCCGAGGAGCGCCTCCAGGGGACGGTCCACCCCCTCCACCCGAAGGCCGGGGAGCCGTTCACCCTGTCCCTGCATGTGGGCAACTTCGAGGGCCCCGAGTTCGACGGCCCCATCACCCTCGCCTTCCACCCGGCCGGAGGCCCCGCCCAGGTGACGCGGACGCTGACGCGGCAGGGGGTGAACTGGCACACGGAGTTGATCCCCGACGCACCCGGAGAATGGGAGCTGGAGGTCCGCTACCGGAACACGCGCCTGAAGGTGCTCAACGCGCGCCTCACGGTGGTGGACCCGCCCCTGCCGCGCGGCCTCGCCTGGGGGTTGATCATCCTCGCGGCCGGCACCGCGCTGACGCTCGGCGTGCGCGGCGCCCTGCGGCGGATCCGCGGCCAGGAGCCCCCCGCCCCCACTAC
>NZ_JABBJJ010000346.1 GCF_012933655.1 Pyxidicoccus fallax
CGCCACCCCCACCCAGCCCACCGCCGCCCGCACGTCCCGCTTGTGCAGCACCGCGTGCGCGCTGGCCAGCACGCTGACGAGCACCGTCAGCACGCCCGCGATATGCGGCCACGCCGCTTCCATCCAGGCGGGCAGGTCGAGCAGTTCCATAGAGAGAGAGGCAGGTCCCTCCCGCCTATCACGCGCGCGGGTCCGGCGATGTCCGCTCTCCCCCCACCGCGCCCGGACCGTTCAGCGTCGACCTCGGCCCTCGGAGCGGCCCGCGCCGGTTGCTCCATCCGCGGACAGCCTGCCCGGATTCAGAACACCCGCGCGCGTGGGAGGGAACCCTCGTGATTTCAGATGCTTTGAGGTCAAAACGTTAAGACACGTTACAGTTTTCGTTCCATCGGTGGATTGTTGGTAGTCCAAGCAATGCGGTCTGCTCGGGTTTTTCTCCTCTAGGCGGCGTGTTGGCCCGGGGGTTGCTCAAGGCCAGGGCGCGCCGGGCCATGGCGGGTGGAGTCACCCGATGGACGGCGCGTCCCCCGTGGTCAGGTTCAGAGGAATCACCCATGCTCAAGTTTCGCTCCGTTGCGCTGATGGCTGGTGTGGCCCTTCTCGGTACCGCGTGCGGCGGCCCCGAGGCCTCCGAGACGCAAGCCCCCGAGCTGACCTGGGAGGAGTTCCGCGCGAACTCCTTCCAGGACGAGGAGGGCAAGTACATTGTCGACGGTGACCTGGCCTTCGACTCCGAGGAGCAGCTCAAGGAGTTCTTCGACGAGAACGTCGCCAAGGACACCGGCAGCAGCGAGGACGGCCTGGCCGTCTATTACTCGGGTGGTCGCGACATCAAGTGGAGCGCCACCCAGGCGCGCAACCTGACCTACTGCATCAGCACCACCAGCTTCGGCACCCGTAAGTCCGCCATGGTCACCGCGATGAACAGCGCGACCGCGGCCTGGGAGGCCACCGCGAACGTGAACTTCGTCCACAGCACCACCTACGACAGCAACTGCACCGCGTCCCAGGCGGGCGTGCTGTTCGACGTGCGCCTGACCACGACGACGTCCTACCTGGCGCGCGCGTTCTTCCCGAACTCCGCTCGCTCCAGCCGCAACATCCTCGTGTCCACCAGCGCCTTCGGCAACATCTCGCCCTGGACGCTGGCGGGCGTCATGCGCCACGAGCTGGGCCACACGCTGGGCTTCCGCCACGAGCACACCCGCTCCACGGCGAGCGGCTGCTACGAGGACAGTGCGTGGCGCGCGCTGACCTCGTACGACCGCGCCTCCGTCATGCACTATCCCCAGTGCAACGGCACGCAGACCGGCGACCTCATCCTCACCAGCCTCGACAAGACCGGCGCTCGCGCGCTGTATCCGTAGTCGAAGCACTTCGGGCTGGATGTCCTCGCCGCCTGAGAGCGCGCGGCGGGGACATCACCCCGAAAATGCGCCCCCCTGACGCCTCCGTGTGGCCGTTTCGAAATTCAGCGGGTCCTCCGGATGGCGCGGTGCACTGGAGTTGTGGAAATTCCGGGCGCATTGCGTCGATGGATTGACGCAGTCTGTCTGAGTCAGTAATCTGGTTGACCCACACTCGCCGTCCGTGTGTGTCGCGCCCCCGACATTTCCCGGGGTGCTCGCGACGCCCGGGCGGGTGACTGATTACCAGACAGCCCCGTGTGTTTCTGGGACACCCCGCCGTACGGGGTGAATGTCCAATGCTGTCGCCCACTTGGCGAGCGACATGTCACGTGGATTTACACTCTGGGTCCGGGAACCTGGAGTGCGGGCACTCCAGGGAATACCGCGATTTCTGCTTTCCTCCCTCTGAGGGCGCTCATGGCCTGGGCCTTGCTCAAGGGCCGGGCGCGCCGGTCGCGGCTGGTGAGAGTCAGGCGGCGGCGCGTCCCCCGCAGTAGTTCCAGAGGAAATCTCCGATGCTCAAGTTTCGCTCCATTGCGCTGATGGCTGGTGTGGCCCTTCTCGGTACCGCGTGCGGTGGCCCCGAGGCCTCCGAGACGCAGGCCCCCGCGCTGTCGTGGGAGGAGTTCCGCGCGAACTCCTTCCAGGATGAAGAGGGCAAGTACATCATCGACGGCGACATGGCCTTCGACTCCGAGGAGCAGCTCAAGGAGTTCTTCGACGAGAACGTCGCCAAGGACACCGGCAGCAGCGCGGGCGGCCTGGCCGTCTATTACTCGGGTGGTCGCGACATCAAGTGGACCGCCACCCAGGCGCGCAACCTGACCTACTGCGTGAGCAGCAGCAGCTTCGGCAGCCGCTACAGCACCACGGTCAGCGCGATGAACAGCGCGACCGCGGCCTGGGAGGGCACCGCCAACGTGAACTTCGTTCACAGCACCAGCTACGACAGCAACTGCACCGCGTCCCAGGCGGGCGTGCTGTTCGACGTGCGCATGACCACGACCACGTCCTACGTGGCGCGCGCGTTCTTCCCGAACTCCGCCCGCTCGGGCCGCAACATCCTCATCTCCACCAGCGCCTACAGCGGCGGCGGCGCCTGGACGCTGACGGGCGTGCTGCGCCACGAGCTGGGCCACGTCCTGGGCCTCCGTCACGAGCACACCCGCTCCACGGCGAGCGGCTGCTACGAGGACGCCAACTGGCGCGCGCTGACCGCCTATGACCGCGCCTCGGTCATGCACTACCCCCAGTGCAACGGCACCCAGACGGGCGACCTGGTCCTCACCAGCCTGGACCGCACCGGCGCTCGCGCGCTGTACCCGTAATCACGCCGTACATGGCTGACGCCCCCACCGCCTGAGACGGCGCGGCGGGGACGTCACCGCGCCACGGGTGGCCTCGCGGGGATTCTCGGGGCCGCTCGTGGCGTGATGCGCTGGCGTTGCCGCGCACCAGGCGCATCCTGTCGAGAACTTGGTACTCCAAGAAATTGTCGCTCCAAATGGTTGACGCTCCAATGAAGGGGCGAGTATCTTGAATGACCCAGCCCCGCTGTCCGTGCGCGTCGCACTCCCGAGTCCGGGGGTTTCCGTGACCGCGGTGCGGGTGACTGATTTCAAGACATCGCTGTCCGTTTCTGGAACGCCCTGCTGTCGCGGGTGATTGTCCAGTGCCGTGGCCCATTTGGCACAGGCGTTGTCATGGAAGTTTACACCCTGACGCGCGGACCCTGGACTGCGAATAGTCTAGGTAATGGAGCGGATTCAGCTTTCGTCCCTCTGAAGCACCCTCTGGCCCATCACTTGCTCAAGGCCAGGGCGTGCCGGTCGCGGCTGGTGAACCCAGGCGACGGCGCGTCCCCCGCAGTTGGTGTCAGAGGAAACTCCCGATGCTCAAGTTCCGCTCCGTTGCGCTGATGGCTGGTGTGGCCCTTCTCGGTACCGCGTGCGGTGGCCCCGAGGCCTCCGAGACGCAGGCCCCCACGATGTCGTGGGAGGAGTTCCAGGCGAACGCCTTCCAGGACGTCGAGGGCAAGTACATCATCGACGGCGACATGGCCTTCGACTCGAAGGAGCAGCTGAAGGAGTTCTTCGACGAGAACATCGCCAAGGACACCGGCAGCAGCGAGGGCGGCCTGGCCGTCTATTCCATCAGCGGCTCCGACATCAAGTGGAGCACCACCCAGGCTCGCAACCTGACCTACTGCATCAGCACCACCAGCTTCGGCACCCGTAAGTCCGCCATGGTCACCGCGATGAACAGCGCGACCGCGGCCTGGGAGGCCACCGCGAACGTGAACTTCGTTCACAGCACCACCTACGACAGCAACTGCACCGCGACCCAGACGGGCGTGCTGTTCGACGTGCGCATGGTGAGCGGCCAGTCCTACCTGGCGCGCGCGTTCTTCCCGAACTCCGCTCGCTCCAGCCGCAACGTCCTGGTGGACTCCAGCTCCTTCGGCAGCATCGCGCCCTGGACGCTGGCGGGCATCATGCGCCACGAGCTGGGCCACGTCCTGGGCTTCCGCCACGAGCACACCCGCTCCACGGCGAGCGGCTGCTACGAGGACGCCAACTGGCGCGCGCTGACCTCGTACGACCGCGCCTCCGTCATGCACTACCCCCAGTGCAACGGCACGCAGACCGGCGACCTCATCCTCACCAGCCTGGACAAGACCGGCGCCCGCGCGCTGTACCCGTAATCACGGCGCACACGGCTGATGCACCCGCCGCCACCTGAGTCGCGGCGGGCCGCACGGCCTTCGGCCGGAGGGTTCCCCTTTCACGAAGGGGGTGCCTTCCGGCCTCGTCATTTTCGCGCGCGGTCGCCCGTGCGCACGCCTCACATGGGCGCGCCCATGGGGACCTCGTCGGTGGCGCTCACCTGCTCGAAGAAGATGAGCGTCTTGACGTGGTCCGAGTCCTCGATGTCGAGGCACTCCAGCTCGCCGCTCTCGCTCTCGTCGGCGTAGATGTGGTCCGGCGTCCGGATGCGGTGGGTGATTTCGTCACCCGGCCGGCCGACGATGATTTCGACGGCGCCCTGGTCGCTGCCCTTCTCCTCGAGCGCTATCTCGATGAGCGGCAGCCGGCTGGCGAGTGTCTGGTCTCCCAGGTCCGGGCCCTCCGTCTCGATGCGGACCCAGTGGTCCCTCTCCAGGTTGCTCAGCAGGGCGAGGTAGTCGGCCCAGCCCTCTCGGGGAATCTCTCGCGTGTGGTGCATGTGTGCTGCCCTCCGGCCTCGCGGGCCCTCCTCGGAGAACCGTAAGGCGTGCAGGCCCGGAATGAATGGCGGGCCTGCCCTCCCGGCGTGACAGGAGGGCCGCCACCGCGCCCTCGACGCGCCGGCCGGTACTACTCCGCGAGCGCCCGCACCGTGTCGCCCTCCATCACCAGCCGCACGGTGCCGGTGGCGTCCTGGCGGCCGAAGTGCTCGTACGCGGCGCCCTCCAGGAGGGGAGACAGGGTGGTGCGCAGGCCGCGCGCGCCCGTCTCACGCTTGAGGGCGCGCGCCACCACGTGCTCGCGCACGGCGGGCTCCACCACCAGCTTCAGGCCCTCCTGCTCGAACTCGCGCTCGTACGCGCGCAGCACGTTGTGCTGGAGGATGTCGCCCAGCGTCGCGGCGTCCAGCGGCGAGAAGGACACCAGCCGGTTGAAGCGGCCGATGAGCTCCGGGATGAAGCCGTAGCGGGCGAAGGCGGTCGTCTGCTCCAGCTGCTCCTGGGTGACGCTGGAGGCGATGGCCTCCGTCTGGACGGCGCGCGGCTCGCGGCCGAAGCCCAGCCGCTCCTCGCGCGCCATGCCCTCCGCCGTGGAGCGCAGCCCGCTGAAGGCGCCGCAGGCGATGAAGGTGATGCAGGCCAGGTCCATGTTCTCCGGCTGCAGGCGGCTGGTGAAGCCGAAGTCCGCCGGGAAGTCCGCGTGGGAGGCGGACAAGAGGTGCAGCAGGCTCCGCTGCACGCCGAAGCCGCTGACGTCCTTGGTGGTCTGCTGCCCGGCGAAGCGGCTGTCGGAGCGGCTGGTGGCGAGCTTGTCGAACTCGTCCATGCAGATGACGCCGCAGGCGGCCCACTCCGCGTCCTTGTCCGCCACCTCGTACAGGCGCGACAGCAGGGTGTTGACGTCGTCGCCCACGTAGCCCGTCTCGGAGAACTGGGTGGCGTCCGCCAGCACGGTGGGCACCGCGAGGATTTCGCGGAACAGCAGCTCCACGAGGAACGTCTTGCCGGAGCCGGTGGGCCCCAGGAACAGGCAGTTCTCCCGCATGCCCGGCTCGGGGGCGAGCCCCTCCAGGTGCAGGCGGCGGATGCGGCGCAGGTGGCGGTACGCCAGCACCGCGGCCGCGCGCCGCGCCTCGGACTGCCCGCGGTAGCCCAGGTCCGACAGGCGCGCGTCGATTTCGCGCGGGGAGAGGACCTCGATGGCGGCGACGCGGTCGCGCACGTCGTCGCTCGGGGGAAGGGGCCGCTCCAGGCCAGGGCGGGCGATGCTCATCGAAGGGACTCCAGGGATGGAACTGCGACCGCGCCCGGGGACACCGGGCGGGCGGAGGAACGCATCATCCTGGTGGTAGGCAGCGTCTACAAGGCGCGTGTCACCTGCCCGTCGCTTCCCGGAAGCGGCCGTCCGTCCTCCTGGCCGCCCTCCAGTCATGGAGTCGCTCCGGGACGTCCGGCGCCGCGCTGCCTAGCGTGTCGCGCATGGACACCGCCGTGGACGTGATTCCGATTCCACGCGTGCCGGAGCGGGCCCGGCTGCGCGATTGGAGAGCGCTGTTCGCCCGCCTGCCCATCCCCTCGCGCGAGACGCTGCCCGGCCGCTACCGGGGCGAGTTCGTGGGCCCGGCGTGGCTACGGCTCGGCTCGCCGGTGCTGCTGGCGGTGCTGGGCATGCGGGGCTGGTGGGGCAAGGACTTCGCGGCGGGCGCGCACGGCGGCGTCAACCTCGTGCGCCGTGGGGACGGGCTGCGCCCGTCGGTGCCGCTGCTGCTGCGAGAGGGCCTCTCCCGAGCCGACGGGCGCCTGGGGCTCCAGGTGGAGTACCCGCGCGAGGCCGGCTGGCGGTGGCGCCCCTTCGTGGACGAGCTGCGCTGGATGGATGGGCGCACGCTGCTGGCGCTCACCCACCTGGAGCTGCCCGGACTGCGCCGGCTCACGCTGCCCTTCCTGCTGCACCGTGAGCCGGCCGTGCGTCCCGCGAGCTAGAGCTCGACGACGGACGTGAGGGTGAAGTCCGCGCGGGACTCGGCGCCGCCGGTCGCGGTGACGCTGGCCGGGATGCCGGGGTTGGTGGTGAAGCTGACGCCGGCGGGGCCCTCGATCTCCACCTGGAAGGCGCCGGGGATGAGGAACTTGAAGTTGGCCTCGAAGGTGCCGTCGTTGTTGGCGTCGGTGAAGGCCAGCGGCTCGCGGCTGCCCTCGGCGTTGACGAGCACGGCGTTGAAGGCGGACAGCGTCACCTGCGTGTCGCCCACCACCGGCAGCTCCAGGCCGGCGCCCGCCTTCAGCGTCACCACGACGTTGGAGGAGAACTCCAGGTCCGCGCCCTTGATGACGGGGCTCATCACCCAGCGGCCCGAGCCGCCGGCCGCCTTGCCGAAGCTCTGCGCCACGTCGAAGTCCACGAGGATGACCTTCTGCGTCTGCTCGCTGGTCACCTCCACGTCCGCGTCGTTGGCGAACTTCACCTTGAGGCCGGAGGTGGACAGGCTGGGCATCTGCAGCTCGCCATCCACCTTCACGCCCGCGGGCACGCCCTCGTAGTCATCCGTGGCGTAGACGCGGGTGACGCCGTCCTCCTTCACCTGCACGTACGCGCCGGAGATGACGAAGCGCAGCTCGCGGTAGGTGCCCTGCGGAACTTCCGCGTCCTTCACCAGGTCCGCGGTGTCGTTGGCCAGCGTGAGCAGGTCCGTGGTGACGGGCTCGCTGCGCAGCACCACCTCGCCGGAGCCCTCGGCGCCGTCGCCCTTGAGGTACACCTTGGAGATGGTGACAACGGCCTTCTCGAAGTCGTCGCCCGGGGCGTCCGTCAGCTTCACCGTGACGCGGGAGGTGTCATCACCGCAGGCGGCGAGCGCGAGCATGCTCAAGGCGAGCAGCGCCGAGGAGAACAGGTTGCGAGTCTTCATGGAGGAATACTCCTGGGGGAACGGACAGGGCACCGGCCTGGCCCCTTCCGTGATGTGTCGTGCGGAAGACCTGCCCATGGCGAAAACGGCCACCCAGCGTCCTCTTCCGCCCTCGCCAGGACGCGTGGCCATGGACACGCGGGGAGAGTCTTCCCTCCTGACATGAATCGCCGTGTGCTCGCGCCTGTCCGCCTGCTCCCGTTCCTTCCCGAAGGACTGTCACGCTGGAGAGGGTGGGTCCTCGCGCTCGGACTCCTGACAGGGTGCACCGAACAGCGCGAGGCCCGCGTCACGGAGTCGGGCTCTCCTTTGTGCGTGCCGGGCGCGAGCGCCTCGCTGGACGTGGTGTACGCCCGCCACTTCGCGGCGAGCGCGGCCACCGGGTGCGCCAGCTCGGGCTGTCATGGCACGGGCGCCGGGGGGCTGACCTTCACCAACGCCCGGCAGCTCCGGGATGTCACCTTCCAGCGTCCGTCGGTGGATGGCGCGCGCACCCTGGTGGTGCCGGGCGCACCCGAGCACAGCCTGCTCTACACGAAGCTCCTGGAGGGCGCTCCCAACCGGATGCCGGAGGGTGGGCCCTATCTGGATGACACGGCGCTCGCGGAGGTGGCGGCGTGGATCTGCGCCGGTGCGCCCGAGCCCTCCTCCGACGCGGGTGTGCAGGAGCCGGTGCCGGGCGGCCCATCGCTCGCTCGCGTCTCGCCGGACGCGGTGGAGGTGGGGAGCGCGGAGGTGACGCTCCAGTTGGAGGGCGCGCGCTTCGAGGCCGGCAGCCGCGTGGAGCTGGACGGCGCGCCGCTGCCCTCCCGCTTCGTCAGCGCCAGCCGTCTCACGGCCACCGTGGGCGCGGCCGTCAGCGCCCAGGCCGCCGAGCACCGCGTGCGCGTGGTCAACCCGCCGGATGGCGGCGTCAGCGAGGAGCGGGCCTTCCGGGTGCTCAACCCCGTGCCCGTGCTGGAGGTCATCACACCGGACACGGTGGCCGTGGACGGCGCGCCCTTCGACCTGCTGCTCGGCGGAGGCGGCTTCGCGGCGGGCTCGGTCGTCCTGCTGGACGGCGCCGAGCTGGACACGGCATGGGTGAGCGGCTCCTCGCTGCGCGCTCGGATGCCCACCTTCTCCGCGCCCGGCGTCCATCAGGTGGGCGTGCGCGCACCGGCGCCTGGAGGTGGCACCAGCGCCACGCGCCCGCTCACCGTCGCCCGCATCGAGGGCCCCACCATCACCGGCCTCTCGCCCTCGCCGGCCGAGGCGGGCAGGGCCTTCCGCCTGGCCGTCACCGGCTCGGGCTACGACTGCGCGCCCACGCGGGCGAGCGTGCTGTTCGATGGTGCCGCGCTCACGCCCGCCACCTGCGCCGCCACCCGGCTGGAGGTGGACGTGCCCGCCACCGCCGCGGGTGCCCACTCCGTGCAGGTGCGCAACCCCGGCGGCACGCTGAGCGGCACGGTGACGCTCCAGCTCGTCGCCCCGAATCCCGTCCCCACGCTCGCGGGCCTCTCACCCTCCGAGGGCAGCCAGGGCGGCACCGCGCTCACGCTGGAGGTCTCCGGCGGAGGCTTCGTCTCCGGCACCACGCTGCGCTTCAACGGCAACGCCCGGCCCACGCAGGTGCGGAGCGCGAGCGCGCTGAGCGCCACCCTCACGTCGGCGGACCTGGCGGTGGCGGGCCGCTTCCCCGTCACCGTGGTGAGCCCCGCGCCGGGCGGGGGCACCAGCAACGCGCTCGACTTCCCGGTGGTGCGTCCCAACCCGGCGCCCCGGGTGGCCTCCCTCGCGCCCTGTGGCATGGTGGCGGGCGGCGCCGGCTTCACCCTCACGCTGGAGGGGCAGGACTTCAGCCCCGGGGCGAGCGTCACCTTCAACGGCACCGCTGTCAGTGTGTCCGCCCAGAGCGCCACGCGTCTCGCGGTGACGGTGCCCGCCGCGCTCGTGGCCACCGCGCCCGCCTCCGGGGCCGTCTCCGTCGTGGTCACCAACCCGGCGCCCGGCGGGGGCACTTCCGCGCCCGCGTGGTTCGGGCTCGCCACCCGCGTCTCCACCCTGGCCACGCACGTGCAGCCCATCTTCGAGCGCAACTGCAACTCCGGCTGCCACTCCAGCCCCTCCACTCCCGTCAACCTCACCTCGGGGCGCGCCCATGGAGAGCTGGTGGAGCAGCCGAGCGGGGCCTGTGCCTCCGCGTTGCTCGTGAAGACGTGCGGCCCGCTGCGGGCCCAGAGCGTGCTCATCGACAAGGTGCTGGCGACGAACAGCAGCCCCGCATGCTCCGGAGCGCCCATGCCCAAGGGCCAGCCGCTCACCGCGGCGGAGAAGCAGGCCCTCATCGACTGGGTGGCCCAGGGCGCTCCTCCCTGAGCGGCACGGCAACCGTCTGGCGGTTGTCACTCCGTGACAGGGCCGTGCCCCACCGGCGCGCGAGCGGGCAGGGGAGGCCACCGTCCTCCGGTGTCCACTCGTCCCGGGCGCCTGCCCAGCCGTGAACATCTCCGATGGGACCTGGGAACAGGGGTGCGCGGAACGCTCCCCGGAGGCAGGCTGGCGCATTACAGGAACACCCACATGGTTCCCGCGGACGAATCTCGGAAGACACGGTCAGAGGTGCCCCGGTTGGGGGCGTGGGTGGAGGAAGGCCCGAAGGTGCGCTGGCGCGTCTGGGCACCCGGACACCAACGCATGGAGGTGGTGATTCACGACGCGCGGGGGCAGCCCGGACGCATCGTGCCCCTCGCGCCCGAGCCGGGCGACTGCTTCGGCGGCGTGCTGGAAGGCCACGGCGCCGGCACCCTCTACAAGCTGCGCGTGGACGGAGAAGGCCCCTTCCCGGACCCGTGGTCCCGCTCGCAGCCGCTGGGCGTGCACGGCCCGTCGGAAGTGGTGGTGCCGGACTTCGAGTGGACGGACGCGGGCTGGAAGGGCCTGGAGCCCGAGTCGCTCGTCATCTACGAGGTGCACGTGGGCACCGCCACGCCGGAGGGCACCTTCGAGGCGCTCATCCCCCGGCTGCCGGGCCTCAAGGAACTGGGCGTCACCGCGCTGGAAATCATGCCGGTGGCCGCCTTCCCCGGCGTGCGCAACTGGGGCTACGACGGGGTGGACCTCTTCGCGCCGCTGCACGCGTACGGCGGCCCGGAGGGCCTGCGCCGGCTGATTGACGCCGCGCACGCGCGTGGGCTCGCGGTGCTCATCGACGCCGTCTACAACCACTTCGGTCCGGACGGGAACTACCTGCGCGTCTACTCGCCTCACTACTTCACCGGCCGCCACCACACGCCGTGGGGCGACGCGGTGAACTACGACAGCGAGGGCAGCGCGTACGTGCGCTCGCTGGTGCTCTCCAACGTGGAGATGTGGATTCGCGACTACCACGCGGACGGCCTGCGCCTGGACGCCGCGCACGCCATCGTCGACGAGGGCACGCCCCACCTGCTCACCGAAATCGCCGAGCGCGCCCGCGCCGCGGGGCCGGGCCGGCGGGTGCTCGTCATCGCCGAGGACGAGCGCAACGAGCGCAAGCTGCTGCGTCCCGCGCCGGAGGGCTACGGACTGGACGGCGTCTGGGCGGATGACTTCCACCACCAGATGCGGCGCGCCTTCGCGGGGGACAGCGAGGGCTACTACCAGGACTACACGGGCAGCATGGAGGACCTGGCGCGCACGCTGCGCCAGGGCTGGTTCTACGAGGGCCAGGTGTCGAAGAACCTGGGCCACGCGCGCGGCACGAAGGCGGAGGGACTGGAGCCGTGGCGCTTCGTCCTCTGCATCCAGAACCATGACCAGGTGGGCAACCGTCCCTTCGGGGATCGGCTGGGGCACGACGTGTCCCCCGCGGCCTTCCGGGCCATGAGCACGCTGCTCCTCACGGCGCCGTACACGCCGCTGCTCTTCATGGGGCAGGAGTGGAACGCGAGCACGCCCTTCCTCTACTTCACGGACCACAACGAGGAGCTGGGCCGGCTCGTCACGGAAGGGCGCCGCAAGGAGTTCGCCGGCTTCACGAAGTTCGCCGGAGCCGAGGTGCCGGACCCGCAGGCGCCGGACACCTTCAACCGCTCGAAGCTGGACTGGAGCGAGGCGGACAAGACGGAGCACGCGGGCGTGCGCGCCCTCTACCGCGAGCTGCTGCGCCTGCGCGCGTCGGAGCCCGCGCTGAAGGCACCGCGCCGGGGCACGTATGACGCTCGCGCGCTGGGCCAGGACGGGCTGCTGCTGGAGCGGCGCGACGGCGGACAGGGCCTGCAGGTGCTCATCTCCGTCCGCGGCACGCTGGAGCACCGCGTGCCCGAGGGCGCCGAGCTGGTGCTGTGGAGCGAGGCGCCGCGCTTCGGTGGCGCCGTGGAGGCCGCGCCGCTGCGCGACGGCGTCCTGAAGCTGCGGGGCCCCGCCGCCGCCATCGTGCGCTTCAACGCGCGCTGAGCGGGATTCGGAAGAGGCGCTCCCCCGTGTGTCCGTGATTCGGCCGGGGGAGCGAGCCTCGATTCACAAACGCGTTGGGAATTCCATTTCGGCTCAAAGGGTACTTTCGCCCGCAGTCGGAACGTTGAGTAGACAACGCCGCTGGCCATGGCCTGGACGGCGCCTCTCGCACCTGGCGTGGGCGCCTTCGGGTGGCGGTCAGCGGATGGAAGCCAACGCGCCGCGGGGGGAACGCGGCGCTCCGGTCGGGTCCCATCCGGGCCGGTGAGTCGTGGCTCCACGCGGCCTCACTCGAGGTAGTGAATTGAATCGACAGCACCTGACTTCGTCCCGGGGGGGATGGAAGCGCTTCCGTTTGCCGGTAGGCGCGCTCTCGCTGGCCGCGTTCGCGGTCGCGACACCCGCGCTGGCCGCCGGAGGCTTCACTTCCGCCACCGCCAGCGGGAACGACGGCAACGTGCCGGCGAGCGCCATCGATGGAAACCTGGCCACGCGCTGGTCCAGCGATGGCGTGGGGCAGTGGATTCGCGGTGACCTGGGCGCGGTGAAGGCGCTGAACGCGCTCGACATCGCGTGGTTCAAGGGGACCGAGCGCACCAGCAAGTTCGTCATCTCCACGTCGACGGACGGCACCAACTTCACGCAGGCGTACGCCGGCGCCTCGTCCGGCAAGTCCGCGTCCTTCGAGCGCTACACCTTCCCCACGGTGAACGCCCGCTACGTGCGCGTCACCGTCAATGGGAACACGGTGAACACCTGGGCGAGCATCTCGGAGATGGCGGCCATCGCCGGCTCCACCACGCCGACGCCCACCCCGACGCC
>NZ_JABBJJ010000347.1 GCF_012933655.1 Pyxidicoccus fallax
CCGCGCACCGCAGCGGACGTCAACCGCGATGGACGCGCCGACATTGTCGGCTTCGCCAATGACGGGGTGTACGTCGCGCTGTCCACGGGCACTGGCTTCACTGCCGGCCAGTTCTGGCTTGGCGAGTTTGGCTACGATGCCGGGGGTTGGCGCGTGGAGAAGCATCCGCGCACCGTGGCGGACGTGAACGGCGACGGACGCGCCGACATCGTCGGCTTCGCCAATGACGGGGTGTACGTCGCGCTGTCCACGGGCACTGGCTTCACTGCCGGCCAGTTCTGGCTTGGCGAGTTTGGCTACGATGCCGGGGGTTGGCGCGTGGAGAAGCACCCGCGCACCGCAGCGGACGTCAACCGCGATGGACGCGCCGACATTGTCGGCTTCGCCAATGACGGGGTGTACGTCGCGCTGTCCACGGGCACCGGCTTCACTGCCGGCCAGTTCTGGCTTGGCGAGTATGGCTACAACGCCGGGGGGTGGCTCGTGGAGCAGCATCCGCGCACCGTGGCGGACGTGAACGGCGACGGACGCGCCGACATCGTCGGCTTCGCCAATGGTGGGGTGTACGTCGCCTTGTCCACGGGCACTGGCTTCACCGCCGGACAGTTCTGGCTCTACGAGTTTGGCTACAGCCAGGGCTGGCACGTGGAGATGCACCCGCGCACCGCGGCCGACATCAACGGTAATGGCCGGGCCGACATCATCGGCTTCGGCAACGATGGCGCGGACGTGCAACTGTACTGAAGCACCGGGAACCTCGTGCCGCGCGCTGTCGTCACGGCGCGCGGCACCTGTTCATCCCGCCGGGAGAACCGCCGCCTCCGCCAGCGCCTCCACCTCCGCGTGGAACGCACGGATGAGCTCATGTGGGTCTGGCATGCGTCCCACGTCCGCGGCCACGCCCACGGTCACCTGCCCGGCGTAGCTGAAGAGGCTCACCCCCAGGCCCAGGTGTCCGGCCTGGGGCACCCAGAACGTGAGCCCGCCCAGCTTCGTGCCCGCCAGGGATACGGCCTCGCGCGGGCCCGGCACGTTGGTGGCCACCAGCGTCGCCTTGGAGCCGAAGGCATCCACCATCGCCCGCTCCATGGCCGCCGGCGCGAACCCCAGCACCTCCAGCGCGCTGAACGTCACCACCGCCTCCGGCGAGCGCTTCACCTGCCCCATCCGCCGCGCCAACTCGAGCAACCGCCGCCGCGGCTCCTCGACGTGTACCGGCAACCGCAGGAACACCACGCCGAACCGATTGCCCAGCTCGCGCGGCACCGGCTCGTCCAGGGGCCGCAGGTTCACCGGCACCAGCGCGTGCACGTCCTCGGGCACCACGTCGCGCGCCTCCAGGTACCGCCGCAGCGCGCCCGTCACCGCCGCCAGCAGCACGTCATTCACCGTGCAGCCCAGCGCGCGCCCCAACGCCTTCACCCGCTCCAGCGGCACCGGGTCCGACCACGCGGCTCGCTTCTCCGTGCCCAGCGGCCCGCGCAGTGGCGTGCGCGGGTCCTGCGGAATCACCAGCACCTTCGTCGCCGCCGCCGCCGCCCGGGCCCCCTGGCGCATCAGGTCCCCCGCGAGGATGGGCTCCGCCGCCATCTCAGCGCCCTTGCGCAGCACCGTGCGCGCCGTCCCCGCCACCACCCTCGCCCGCCGCATCCACTTCGACAGCCCGTCCTCGGCCCGCCGCGATGGCTCGCGAAGCTCTGCGGCCACGCCCTCGTGCACGCCCTCGTCATCCGTGAGCGTCAGCAGCACCCGCGCCAGCGCGATTCCATCCGCGAGGCAGTGGTGCAGCCGGCACAGCAGCACGTCCCCGCCCTGCGCGCCCTCCAGCACGTGCAGCTGCCACAGCGGCCGGGAGCGCTCCAGCGGCGTGCTCATCCACTGCCCCACCAGCGTCTCCAGCGCCGCCCGGTCTCCAGGCGCCGGCACCGGGAGCCGCGACAGGTGCGCGTCCAGGTCGAAGTCCCGCGCCTCCTCCCAGTGCGGTCCGCCCAGGGGCCCCAGCACCACGCGCTGCCGGAAGCGCGGGTAGCGCTCCACCAGCCGCTCGCGCACCACCGCCTGGAGCCGCTCGAAGTCCAGCCGGCCCTCGAACCAGAGCACGGCGGTAATCATCATCAGGTTGGCGGGTTCCTCCATGTGGAACCACAGGGCGTCCACACTCGCCATCCGCTCCTGCGCCGCCATCGCTCCACGTCCCTCCCGCTGTGACAACCCGACTCGTGCTCAGTCGCCCATGGCGCGGGAGAACGCCGTCATCATGGCGACCCAGCCCACCAGCGATATACAGCCGAGGATGATGCCCGTGATGGCCTGCCCCTTGCGACCAATCGGTGGATGCGCGTTCGGGTTCACCCGGCGCAGGCCGATGACGGAGCAGATGATGGCGATGACGCCCACGCCGGGCACGAGCACCCCCAGGATGCCGAGGTAGAAGCCCGCCCTCGCCATCGTGTTGTTCATGTAGAGGTCCCACGCCTTCTGCAGCGTCTCGGCTGGAACCGGCTCCTTGAAGAAGAGCTTGTTGCGGGTGTCGTTGTAGATGCAGATGGCGATGGCCAGGGGCAGCACTCCGCGAGCAATCGCCACGGCCCCTTCCGTCGCCGCCCCGACGATGATGGAGCCCACCGGGACGAAGAGGAAGCCCAGGCGCGCCCAGGGCATGCCGAGCCAGAAGCACGCGCCCACCACGCCCGCCGCGAGGAGGAACAGCCCGAACAGCAGCGACTCCGCCGCGCCCACCGCGACGGTGATGCCTCCCAGGAGGATGTTGGCCACCGCGCCGAGGCCCACGAGCCACGCCCACGCATCGCGCTTGCCCCAGTACTTCAGCCGGAAGGCCTCCAGGTAGTCCACCTCCGGAAGCACCGCGCACGTGCCGCAGTAGATCTTGCCGTGCACCAGCTCGCGGTCTTCCGAGCAGTAGAACGTCCCGCACCGGGCACACGTCCCCAGGGCGGCCCGGTCCGGGTGGGTGTTGCACACGGCCCCCTCGGTGACGGGTGTGGCGGACAGCGGCTGCGCGTTCATGGGCTCCCCCTCGATGAGTCCCGAGACTTTCGCACAGCCGGAGCCGTCCCCGCGCTCCCCCCTCCCGCCTACTTCTTGCCCTCCTCCTGCGGCGTGCGGTCGAACTGGAAGGTCTGCTTGGTGGCGTCATCCACCATGAGTGTGAGCACCTCTTTCTCCAGGTCCCAGCGGTAGGTGCCGCCGCGGAACTTCAGCTTCTTGCGGCTCAGGGGGATGACGCGCTTGTCGCCACACACCGGACCCACCGCCTGGCCGTCCCGCGTGCGCAGCGTCAGCTTGTCCTTGTCGGACACCTCCAGCGTGCCCCAGGCGCGGACCACCAGCTTGTTGCCCTGGCCCAGCGTGGCCTCCTCCAGCGCGGTGCGCAGCACGAAGCAGCCGTTGGGCATCACCTGGAGCGTGCGCGCGTAGTCCGCGCGGGGCTGGGCCTCGATTCGCTCGGGCCCGCCGCTCTCCTCCTCGGGGAGGCTGGCGGCGGACAGCGTCCACAACCCCACCAGCTCCTCGGGCGGCTTCGCGGCCTGCACGCCCTGGCACGGGTCCGCCCGCTCCTTCTCCGGGCTGGGCGGGGCCGGCTCGAACGAGCGCTGGCAGGTGCCGCCACACGTGCGCTTCGAACACTGCGTGTCATCCGGCGCACAGCCCGCCTTCTCGGTGCAGGCCTTGAGCTTCGCCAGCGCGTTCTCACAATCCTCGCGCAGGCACTTGTCGACACACTCGGCGTCGATGCACTCGGCCACGCACGCCCAGTTGGTGGCGCCGCACACGCCGGCCACGGTGCGCGGGCGCTCGGAGGACGTCTGGGCGGCGGCGGGCAGCACGGCGCCCAGGGCCAGGGACAAGACGAAGAGGACTCGGGAAGAAGGCATGCCGCGGCGCAAGGTAGCCACGGTGCCTCCTCCGCTGGAGCCTCCCCTCCCCCACGCTGTCCACCCGCGAGCACTCCCGCTCGCGGGCCAGGCACTCAGGTGAACTGCCAGCGCCAGGTGCGCACGTCGCCGGGGTCCGCCATCTCCAGCTCGAAGGAGAGCGTCTCGAAGCGCTCGAACTCGCGCGAGTCCACGCGCAAGAGCGTCATGCCCGCGTGGTTCTGCCCGCGCAGCGGCGACACGTTGAAGGACAGCTCGGCGTCGAAGGCCACCTTGTAGAAGAGGCAGAAGCCGTCCACGCGCCCCTCCTCCACCACGGGCCGCGAGAAGCGCACCCGGTGCGGCAGGCCGTCGGCCGCCATCGTCTCCAGGTCGAAGGCGAAGGCGGGCTCCGGGTCGCACAAGAGGTGGTCCACCTCGTACGAGCGGATGACGCGCGTGAAGTAGGACGGGTTCATCGCCTCGCGCAGCGTCTGCAGGCAGCTGTAGTCCACGCTGGGGAAGCGCTGGCTCCAGATGAAGGGGATGCAGGCCTCGTCGCGCAGCTGCACCGGCTCCACGAAGACCTCGAAGCGGTTGGGAAGGATGCGCCCGCCCGGCTTCAGCATCCGGGTGCGCAAGTCCAGCATCCTCGGCACCAGGCCCGTTTCGAAGAGGGCCTCGCCCAGCAGCTCGTGCATCAGCACGTCCACCTTCTCCGGTGGGTGGTACTGCCAGGGGTGCGAGCGCACGAAGTCGATGTTCTCCAGCCCGTTGCGCCGCGCCACCCACTGCGCCGTGTCCAGCTGCCGCGAGCCGTCCACCGCGTACAGCTTCTTCGGGTGACGACTGGCCGCCAGGAAGGTGCGCAGTCCCGTACCGGTGCACGCGTCCATCACCACGAGCCCGGGCCGCACGTAGCGCTCACACGCGCGTTGCCACGCCTCCACCCGTTCCGGGTCGGCGAGCGCGTGGTCCTGCGGCGCCGGACTGGACAGCGCGAGGCTGTCCGGCACCACGTTGCGCAGCGGAAGCTGGGACACCAACGGCAGGTGGCTCAGACGAGAACGCAGGTCCATCAATGCCTGTCGAGGCAGGTCGAGCAGATTCGGCATGGTGGCATCCCCCCGGATGCTTGGATGTGTCGTGCAACGAAGCCGGCCCTCACGGGCACCGGGATTTCACACCATGCGGGAGTTCCGGAGTCCGGCCCATCCAGCCTGGGGGCAGTGGGATTGTCCCTGGCTGAACAGGTTCCGTCGCGGCTGTGCAACAGGTGTCAGGAAGACCCCGGTCGCGGGCGCAGCTTCGCGCCGAAGGCCAGGAGCCGCTCGCGCGCCTTCACCAGCTTCTCGCGAGGGATGGAGAACACCGCGCGGACGCGCTCCGCGTCGCCGCACCACGGGCCGCCATTGAGGACCACGTGCGTGTGCTCGTAGATGACGCGGGGCAGGTTCTCCGGCGTGAGGCGCACGCCGTCCACCTCGCGGCCCAGCCACGCCGACATGCGGGGCGCCAGGAAGAGGCCCCCCGCGTCCCCCGCGTCCGAGCGCCCATCCCCCGGCAGCGCCTCCGACAGCAGCGCGCGCTTCTCCGCGAGGTCGCGCCGCATCTTCGTCAGGAAGGAGCGCAGCGCGCGGTGCCGCGCCGGGTAGTGGAGCTGTCCGTCCGGGTTGCGCGCGTAGGCCGCGTACAGGTACGCCGCCGCGCGTGCCGTCACCAGGTGCAGCACGCCCGGGCCGCTGTCGCGCACCGCCGCCGACAGGGCCCTGTCGCGCGTGGCCAGCCAGCCCACGCGCAGCCCGCCCGCGGCGAACTCCTTCGACAGGCCGCCCACCAGCACCGTGCGGGCCCCCACGCCGGGCACAGCGCCCTCCAGCGTCACCGGGCTGTGCACCGTCTCCGCCGTGGGGCTGGTGAGATTCACGAGCCCGAAGATTTCGTCCGACACCAGGAGGCAGCGCTGCTCCACCACGTAGGTGGCCAGCGCCACCAGCTCCTCCTGCGCGAGGTACGTGCCCGTGGGGTTGGAGGGCTGTGAGACGACGACGGCGTCCGGCGCCCCGCCGCCCTGCCCCCGCCGCGCCAGCAGGGAGGACAGCGGCCCCTGCTCCACGTCGCAGCCGGCGGACACGAAGGTGGGCGGCAGCACGCCGTAGCACGGGGTGGCGAGGAACACGCGCGGCGCGCGCCCCAGCCGCCGGTGCAGCGCCACGGCGAGGTGGTGGATGAGTGGCCACACGCCCGGCGCCATCACCAGGTCCTCCGGCGCGTAGCGCACGGCGCGCGTCTCCAGCAGGAAGGCCGCCACCGCCTCCGTCAGCCCCGTCTGCGCGCCCGACTCGCGCGGCGCGGAGCCCGCGGCGATGAGCCCCTCCACCAGCGGCGCGGGCAGCGGACCCTCGTTCTCCCCGTAGTCCAGCCGCACCAGCTCCGGGTCATCCTCGCGGAACACCCTGGGCGCGAAGGCGGGGAAGCCCGCCAGCCGGGCGATGCGCTTCGAGCGGGGCAGCGGCACCACCGGCGCGCGCCGGGACGCGGGCGCCTCCGGCTCCGCGAAGGAGATGCGGAAGGACAGGAGGTCCGCGAAGGTGCGCTCGTAGAACCACTGCGCCAGCGTGCTGATGCGCGAGTACGTCACCTCCGCCGCCACCTCCAGGTCCGCGCGCAGCGGCTCCGGCACGGGGAGCAGCAGCGTCAGCTCCAGGTCCGGCCACACCGCGTTCTTGATGAGGCCGTAGAGCACCACGAGGTTGGGCGCGTGCGGCTCGCGCGCGAGGAACTCGAAGAGCGTGAGGGGCTCCACCTCGCCGGTGATGTTGAAGAAGGCGCTCTCGTCCAGCACCACCCAGATGCCCCGCCGCGCGGCCTCCGCGAGGATGTCTCGCAGCACCGCGAGGTTGGTGCGCTCGCCCTTCTCCACCGTCAGCAGCACCAGCTTCACGTCGAAGGCGGTGAGCAGCCGGCGCACCTCCTCCAGCGTGGTGTGCGTCACCGTGGCGCGCACGCCCGCCTTCTCCAGCGCCCGCGCGTAGAGCGGCTGCAGGTTGCGCGACACCAGCACCGCGTCGCCCGGGTCGCACGTGGCCATGAGCAGCGAGTACACGGCCTGCTCGCGCTCGGGCGCGACGAACAATTCTTCTTCCGCCAGCCGCAGCCCGAAGTAGCGCTCCAGGTAGCGCACCACGAGGCTCCGGAAGGACGCGTCGCCCGCCTCGTGCGCGTACGGCATCAGCGGGCCGCGCGCCAGCCGCGCCGCCAGCTCCGCGACGAAGCCGAGCTGCTCGGCCGACGCCGCGCCCAGGTCCAGCTCCTCCTGCAGCGAGGAGGCACCCAATTCGCGCAGGGCCGCGCGCAGGGCCAGCGTCTCGCGGGGCTGCGCGAGGTGCGCCTCCCAGACGGCCACCTCGTGCCACACCGGATGGCCCGCCTGCAGCCAGCCCAGCGCCGTGGCGGCGCGCAGCGGCTCGGGGCTGCGGGCCTCCATGAAGAACTCGAACTCGCGCCCGGTGCGCTGCTCCAGCGCCACCAGCGGGCGGATGTCCGTGTCCGCCGCCTGCATCACCCGCCGCGCCACGCGCACCCGGGTGGTGAAGCCGCGCCGGGTGAACATGCGCGCGATGATGGGGCGCCCCGGCCGGCCCGCGAGGTTGAGCAGCAGCCTCCCGCCCGGCGCCAGCCGCTCCGGCGACTCGTCCAGCAGCTTCGCGATGAGCCCCAGGCCGAAGTGGTCCTCGTAGACGTTCTGCAGCGTGCAGTAGTTGGACAAGTCATACAGCGCCTGCTCGTCCGCCTGGGACAGCTCCGCCGGCAGCTCCTCGCCGCGCAGCACCTGGGGGATGCAGCCCACCACGAAGTCCCACGGGGCCTGCGAGGGGACGCCCTTGAGCAGGTCGCTCTCCCCGAAGGACAGGCGCGACACCAGCGCCTCGTCGCCGTTGAGCCACGCGTTGCAGCGGGCCACCACCGGCGAGTGCGGGTTGAGGTCCGCGCCATGCACGTGCGCCAGCCGGGTGAACTTCGCCAGGGCGATGCAAATCCACCCCGAGCCCGCGCCCACCTCCACGAGCCGCTTCCCGGCGTACTCGTCGAGCGGCACGCTCAACAGGCCCTCCATGAAGGTGTAGGCCCACGCCTCGGGGGCGAAGATGGACGGCAGGAGGAACAGCTCCAGCCGCTCCTGGGACGCGCCCACCGCCACCGTCACTGTCACCAGCCGCAGCGGCGCGGTCTCCGGCTGGTGGCGCGAGGCCTCGGCCAGCTCGCGTAACTCCGTCAGCGCGCGCGGACGCCGGTCCGGATGGGACAGGTCTTCCGACAGCGCGCGCAGCAGGTGGAAGGCCTCGCGGGGTGTGGCGGGGTAGGTAGCCATGGCGCGCGGAATGTCGTGGTCCACCGCCCACCTGTCAACGTTGACCCTGGCGTCCGGACGTAACTCTTTGGCGCCCTGGGGCGAGTCAAGGAATCGGAGCTTCGCCGTAATTAGGGGTGTGCGGCCCGGAACAGGGGCTCGCCGGTGATGCATCGATGTCGCCAGGCCCGTGGATGGAACCCCGTAGTGGAGAGGGGGCAGTGATGGAGATGAACGTCTGGACGCCGGCCGTGGCCGGAATGCAGCAGTTGGGGGGAACTCACTCGCTGACGCAGCGCGTCTCGCGAGATCCGGCGCGGATGCGGTGGGAGGCGCAGCCGTGGAAGCGCCAGCTCCGCAATCCGGAGGAGTACGAGCACCCGGTGGCGCGTGAGGCGCTGGTGCAGGCGCTGATGGTGGAGGGCCACACGGTGGACGCGGAGGTGGCGCGCTTCGCGGGGGCGTCGGAGGACCGGGTCTGCATCAGCATCGCGCAGGTGGTGCGCTTCGCGGACACGCTGGCGCTGCGCATGGCGCTGGCCCGTACGGATGACCAGGTGCTGCAGCTCGCGCACCTGCGCCGCAACGCCGAGGAGCTGGCGGAGCGGATGATTGACTGGGCCAACGCCGGCCGCCTGTGAGGTGGCGGACGGGGTTGCCCCCCTGAGGAGGGTGTTGATGGTGAGGGCAGCCCGTCCACGACAGACGCGCCGTGCGGTGCCGCAGGCGCGTTCCACGAAGCCCGCCGGGCCCCGGGGCCACAAGCCCCGGGCCCATCCCCAGGGCACGCCGAGGCGTCAGGTGAGGCATTCGACGCCCGGGGGGAAGACGGGGGGCGGGCTGGCGCCACCCCGCTGGGTGCAGTAGCGAGTCTCGGACGGGAGACACTCGGGGTGCCCCTGGGGGCGCGTCATCCTTGACAGCCCCGGAGCACGGCTGTTCTCACGGGGGCATGTTCTCCTCGCTCGTCCTCGCGGCCACCCTGGCCGCGGCTCCCGCTCCCCGCTCCGCCTCGGCGGCGCAGACCGTGGTCCATGTCCCCCAGCTGGATGCGATGGGGGGCCTGTCCGCCTTCCTGGCGCGTGCGGGCACCCACTCGGCGATGCTGCGGCCCGAGGCCTGGCGCGCGGAGCTGCACCCCTTCCTCGTCATCGACCCCACGAAGCCGGAGACGCTGTCCGCCTCGGGGCTGGACCCGGCGGGCCCGGCCACGGTGTCGCTGCGCGCGGACGGCCGCGTGTCCTGCATGCGCGTGAAGGACGCGAAGACGTTCCAGGCGAAGGCCGCCGAGGCGATGACGGCGGCTGGTGGCGCGGACGTGAAGCCCACCACCTCCAAGGGCGTGACGTCGGTGAGCGTGAAGCGCTCGGCCGGCGGGGCCATGGGCTACGCGCTGAAGGGCACGGAGGTGTGCGCCTTCGGAGCCATCGACGAGGCGGGGGCCGCGCTGCTGAAGGAGTCGGTGAAGCTGGTGGGCAAGGCGCCGGCGCCGGACGCGCGGCTGGGGAAGGTGCCGGGCGCGGCGTACCTCGCCACGGGCGGCACGGTGGTGGGGCTGGACGGCACGGGCAACGTGCTGAAGGTGGAGGGCACCGCGGTGAAGCTGCCGCTGCCGCCCTTCCAGGCGAAGGGCACCAGCCCCTACGCGGCGATGCAGCCCACGGGGATGCTCTTCTCGCGCGTGGCGGTGGCGCCCGCGGGGGTGCAGCAGGCGGTGGGCTCGCTGCGCGCGACGATTCAGGCCGTGTGCCCCGAGTGCCCGAAGGAGCAGGTGCAGTCGGTGGCGGACGCGGTGGCGAAGCAGCTCACCGGCAACCTGCTGGTGAACATGGACAACGTGCAGGTGCGCGGCTCGCTGCGGGCGCCGGAGGTGCGCTTCTTCTCGGTGAAGCAGGCGCTGGCGGCGGAGGTGACGGACGCGGCGGCGGTGAAGTCCGCGCTGGCGCCGCTGGGCAACTTCCCGGGCGCGAAGACGCTGGCGGATGGCTGGGCGCTGGCGGTGAAGGGCGGCAGCGTCTTCGTGCGGCTGAAGGACAAGCAGCTGGTGGTGGGCAACGACGAGGCGGTGACGCAGGCCACGCTGGCGGCGCTGCCGGCGGCGGGCGCGAAGCAGGAGCGCGCGGCGGACTTCACGCTGGACCCGCAGAAGCTGGCGCGCGGGCTCGGCCAGGTGGGCCTGTCGGACGTGCTCGCCGACGAGCAGCTCGCCGCCCTCTTCGCCGTCAGCTCCGAGCTGGGTCCGCTGCTGGAGCGCAGTGAGCGGATTACGGGGTGGATGGACAGCGCCCCCGGCGGGGCGCACCGGTTCTCCATGACGTGGACGCTGCCGGAGTCGAAGTAGCGCGAAGGACCGGGAGCGGCCCTACGCCGGCCGCTCCCGCTGGAAGCTTTGAAGCTCAAGCTGAGCAACTCACTCGGTGAAAGGCATCACACGCCGCAGGACTCGACTTTGAGCAGTGTCTCGCGCAGTGATGCAGAGCAACATGTGCAAGAAGCATGTGGATGCTTCACCGCGTCGACGGTACGCCAAAGCCTTGAGGGGTTCATATCCACCCAGCCCGAGTCGGTGCCTACCATGCATGGGCGGCCAAACCCTGCTCCGCACTTCGACGTTGTGCCTCATATGCAGCCTCGGCAGACTCTGGCTCTTCCCTGGTCCTATCGGGTCCTCGCCCCGCCTCGCGCTCAATGGCCAAGTTCCTCGACACCACTGGCGTCTCGTATCATCTTCAAAAGTTGATCAATAAGGCGAACGAGAAACTCATTCTCGTCAGCCCCTACCTCAAAATCAATGAGCGACTGAAGTCAGCGCTTCTCGACCGAGACGTCTTCAAAATCGACATCCGTATCATCTACGGAAAGAACGAGCTCCAGCCGTCCGAAGCCGAGTGGATTCGCAGCGTCAAGTCCGTCCGCCTGAGCTACTGCAAGAATCTCCATGCCAAGTGCTACCTGAACGAGCACGAGGCCATTGTCACCTCGATGAATCTCTATGAGTTCTCGCAGGTCAACAACACGGAGATGGGGATTCATGTCACCAAGACAGAGGACCCGGCGCTGTACCAGGAGATATGGGACGAGGTGCAACGCGTCCTCCGGATGAGTGAGGAGGTTCAGATCTCCATTGAGCGGGTGAAGCCCGAGACTCCGACAGAGGCTCTCGCGCCTGCTGCCGCCGCGTCTGCTCCTGCGAGGACACGAGCAGAGCAGCCCACCCCAGGACAGCCCACGGGCTACTGCATCCGCTGCCAGGAGCCCATCCAACTGCGCCCAACCCACCCCTTCTGCCGGGCTTGCTTTGACGACTGGGATGGAGACGAGGAAGAGCCCGAGATGCATTGCCACGTCTGCGGGAACGAACACTCCGCCACCAAGCTCAAACCGTCTTGCTACCCGTGCTTCAAAGCGAACCGCAATCGTCTCGACTGGCCTATGGGCTGACCCGCGCTCGCTGAAGACATTCAGGCCCCATTCGCCAGACCCCCAGGAGCGTCGGTTGGCGTTGTCGACCGATGCTCCTGAGTCTTGTGGGGCACCGTAACGGGCATCACCCTGCCTACGCCGGCCGCTCCCGCTGGAAGCCCCGCGCCTGACGCTCGCGGCGCTCCACCCGGGATTCGTACAGCATCAGCCCGCGCTGCACGTCGGCCACATCGATGGTGCCCGCGAGCGTCCCATCCGCCGTCACCACGGCGAGCTGCGGCACCTCCTTCTCCGCCATGCGCCGCAGGGCCGTCCACCCATCCTCCTCCAGCCCCACCGTCTCCACCGGCAGCATCAGCTCCCGCGCGGCGCGCGTGGCCCGCTCCTCGTCCGGCACCGTGCTCAGCGTCTGCATCTCCACCCAGCCCACGGGCCGGCCGTCCTCCGTCACCGGCAGCATCAGCCGCCGCTCCCGCCGCAGGGCCCACATCGCGTCCCACAGGGACGACGTGGCGTCCACGCCCCCCACCCGCGGCGTCATCAGCGCCGACACCGGCACCCGCTCCAGCGTGGCCTTCATCCGCGCCTGTCGCGCCTCGCCCTCCGCGCCCAGGTAGATGAACACCGCGATGACCAGCAGGAACGGGTTGAGCGACAGCACGCCCCACACGCCGAACAGCACCGCGAAGCTCCGCCCCATCACCGAGGCCACCTTCGTCGCCCGCAGCACCCCCAGCCTTCCTGTCAGCGACGCGCGCACGATGCGCCCTCCATCCATGGGGAACGCCGGCAGCAGGTTGAAGAGCCCCAGGAAGAGGTTGAGGCTCGCCAGGTAGAAGCACGCGAACTGGAGGTTGAAGGAGAACGTGTCCTTCAAGAGCCACGTCACCGCGCCGAACCCCGCCGCCAGGAAGATGCTCGTCAGCGGCCCCACCAGCGCCATCAGTGCCTCGTCCCGGGGCCGCGGCGGCGCCTCCGTCAATTCCGACACGCCGCCCACCATCATCAGCGTAATCGAGCGCACCCGGCCGCCCCGCGCCAGCGCGTAGAGGGTGTGCGCCAGCTCGTGCACGAACACCGAGGCGAACAGCCCCACCGCCACCCCCAGCCC
>NZ_JABBJJ010000348.1 GCF_012933655.1 Pyxidicoccus fallax
CCACCGACCACCCCCAACCTAGGAACCCCGCTACCCTCCGGGAAGTCCGGGTTCACCCACGCAGAGGATCAACACATGACTTCTGGACGTTTCGTCTCGCTCGGAGGCACGGTGCTCATGGCAGTGCTCACCTTCACCGCCCCGCTGGGGTGTGGGGACGGCACCACCCCCTGCACGGACTGTCCGCCGCTGGAGGGGCGCTACCGGCTGGACTTCGCGGACGCGGGCGTGTCGGGCGAGTGCACGCAGCTGGGCGTGGCGCTGCCCCAGGGGAAGCGGCTGGACATCACCCGCGAGGAGGCCACCCTGACCGGCTCGGTGGAGGGCGTGCCGCTGCGCGGCACCGTGTCGTCGCTGGGCACCTTCAACCTGGGGGGAGCTTCCGCTGGCAGCCCGGATGGGGGCGTCACCCAGGTGCTGAACATGACGGGCCGCTTCACGCCCCCCGTGGAGGATGGCGGAACGGCGCGGCTGGCGGGGACCTACACCGGCAATTTCACGCGCGCCGGGCCGAACGGGCCCCAGCGCTGCAACGTCGTGAACCCGTTCTCGGCGACCCGGGAGTAGCGCCTCGGGCCGCTCGAGGGCGGGGCCTTGCTACTTCTTCTTCTCGCCGGCCGCCTTGGCCTCGGCCTTCTGCTTCTTCGCGCGCTTCTTCCACGCCTGCTTGATCTTCATCTGCACGCGGCGGTGCTTGCTCTTGCTGCGGGCCATCGTCGACTCCTGTGCTCCCTTGTGGGAGACGTGAAAAGAAGGGCTTAACTATCAGAACCCGCCGGACTACCGGAAGAGGAACCCTCCGGAGGATCATCCGGGGCGGGCCGTGTGGGATACGGGATGCCCTCGGCCCCCCGGACCTCGGTCGGCCGGGCGGCGGACACCGTCACCTCCCCTTCCCGGTCCTCGTCGCTCGGCCGCTC
Source organism: Pyxidicoccus fallax (assembly GCF_012933655.1). Taxonomy (GTDB): domain Bacteria; phylum Myxococcota; class Myxococcia; order Myxococcales; family Myxococcaceae; genus Myxococcus; species Myxococcus fallax. The sequence continues at coordinate 921 of NZ_JABBJJ010000348.1, forward strand.
GCGGGAGGCGGGGGCGCTGCTCTGCTGGGGGCGCTTCTTCACCGAGGCGAAGATGGGCTTGTAGGCGTCCAGGAAGCGACGGACCTCGTCCAGCGGCAGCGCCGGGCAGAAGTTGTCGTTCACCCCCCGCATGGAGGTGGCCATGCACATGGCGTTGAGGATGGCCTCCTCGGTGGCCTCCATCACCGCCTCGTAGAGGGGGTCCAGCCGCTGATCCAGGAGGATCTTCAGCTTGTAGACCATCTTCTGCGTGCGCCGGGGGATGATGTTCGCGGTGGAGAAGCCCACCACGATTTCGCCCGAGCCGTGCGCCGCGTAGCTGCCCACCCGGCCAATGCCCAGCGCCACGCGCTTGCACAGGCGGTTGATCTGATGGCTCAGGAGCGGCGCGTCCGTGGCCACCACGGCGATGATGGAGCCGTACGTCTGGCCGCGCTTGGGGGCGTGCTTGAACTTCTCCGCCAGCACCTCACCCACGGGCAGGCCGCCCACCCGCAGGTTGTGCATCTTCCCGAAGTTGGACATCACCAGGACGCCCAGCGTGTAGCCGCCCAGCACCTCCGGCAGCTTGCGCGAGGACGTGCCGATGCCGCCCTTGAAGTCGCACGTCACCATGCCGGTGCCGCCGCCCACGTTGCCCTCGGCCACCGGGCCCGAGGCGGCGTTGGCGATGGCCTCGCGCACGTGCTCCTCGCGCACGTGCCGGCCGGAGATGTCGTTGAGCCACGAGTCGTCGCACTCGCCCACCACGGGGATGATGACGTCGTGCTCGTCGCCGATGCCGGGGTAGCGCTCCACCAGGTGGCGCGCCACGCCGTCCGACACCGCGCCCACCGCCATGGTGTTGGTGAGGAGGATGGGCGTCTCGATGAGGCCCCACTCCATGAGCTGCGTCATGCCGGAGACCTCGCCCGCGCCGTTGAGCACGAAGCCGCCGCCGTTCATGCGCTCCATGAAGATGTTGCCCTCGTTGGGAAGAATCGCCGTGACGCCGGTGCGCACCGGGCCATGGCCGGGTCTCAGCGGGCCCTCACCCTTGATGATGGTGCTGTGCCCGACGAGGACCCCTTCCACGTCGGTGATGGCGTTGAACTTCCCGGGCTTGAAGCGCCCCAGCGGCAGCCCCAGCTCGCGCGCGCGCATCCGGGGCCCGGTTTCCTCGGGGATTTGCACCATAGGCGGAGGACACTAACCGACGCTCTCCCACCGTCAACCACTCCGCGCATGCCCCGCACGGGAGGCACCGCCCGCCCGGCCGCTCTGGCAACCGGATGACAGGACGACGCCCCGCCCCCGCCGCCAGGCAGGCAGGCAGGCAGGGAGCGGGGCGCCGGTGCTTCAGGAGGCCGGGACGTCAGGCCTTCGCTTCGAGGCGCGGGGGCTGCTCGCCGTGCCCGCCGGAGCCGTTGCCGTTGCCGCCGTTGCCAGTGCCCGAGGCCGGGGCCGCGGGAGCCGTCGTGCCCGGAGCCGCCTGCGCGGCGCCGTGCTCTTCCAGGTGGCCCTTGCGCAGCACCGTGGCGTGGGGCTCGCTGGCCGCGCGGCGCGCCTCGCGCTCCTTGTAGCGGCGGATGGCGGGGGCCATGATTTCACCGATGAGCGTCCGGTAGTCCATGCCGGCGCCCTGGGCGATGAGCACGAGGTCGCTCCACCCCGGCGTCAGGCCCGGCAGCGGGTTGCACTCGATGAAGTAGATGCGGCCCTTGTCATCCATGCGGAAGTCGATGCGCGCGACGTCGCGGCATCCCAGCGCCATGAACGAGCTGCGGGCCGCCGTGCGCAGCCGCTCCAGCAGCGCGGGCTCCAGCTTCGCCGGCGCGTCGTAGCGGATGCGGTCCGTCCAGTCGAGCTTGTGCTGGAAGCTGTAGACGGGGTTCTTCTCCTCCTTGTCGAGGAAGACGATCTCCATCGGCGGCAGCACGCGCGGGCGGCGCTCGCCCAGCAGGCCCACGGTGAACTCACGCCCGCCGATGTACTCCTCGATGAGCGCGGGCTGCTGGTACTTGGTGGCAATCTCCCGCACCACGTCGCGCAGCTCCGCCTCGCTGTAGCAGACGCTCTTGGAGATGACGCCCTTGGAGCTGCCCTCCGCCACCGGCTTCACGATGAGCGGGAAGGTGGTGAACTCCTTGTTGAGGCGCTCCTTGCCCGTGGCCATCAGCTGGAAGTTGGGCGTGAGGATGCCGGCCTGACGGACGATCTTCTTCGCCAGCGCCTTGTCCAGGGCGATGGACAGCGTCGCCGGGTCGGAGCCCGTGTACGGGATGTCCAGGAGCTCCAGCATGGCCGGCACCTGGCTCTCGCGGTTGCGGCCCTTGAAGCCCTCGGCGATGTTGAAGACGATGTCCAGCGGCGTGCTGGACAGCACCGTGGGCAGCTCCGCGGTGGCCTCCAGGTCGATGACCTCGTGGCCCCAGGACGCAATCGCCTCGCGGATGGCCTGCAGCGTGTTGGGCGAGTCGTACTCGGCCTCGCTGTCCTCCACCGACTCGGCGGTGGCCATGGGCTTCACGCGCTTGACGTTGTAGGTGAAGCCCACGCGCAGCGGACCCGTCTTGCGCGCCGGCTTGCCCTGGCGCCGCGCGGAGTCCTTGATCTTGTAGCGCTTCGCCGCGCTCTGGATGATGGAGTTGATGACGCCGTCGAAGTGCAGCCCGTCCAGCTCGGCGGAGGCGTAGATGCCCGCGCCCGGCTCCAGGCTGGGCAGCGCGTTGATTTCGAGGAAGTACGGCACGCCCGCGTCGCTGAGGCGGAAGTCGATGCGGCCGAGGTCGCGGCAGTCGAGCGCCTGGAAGGCCTTCTGCGCCATCTTCCGGACGTCCTCGGCCACGCGCGCGGAGACCTGCGCCGGGGCGCGCACGCTGACGGCGTTCTCCTTCTTCGTCTTCAGCTCGTAGTCGTAGATGGAGTACTTGCGGCCCGCCGTGGCGGCCGGGTCGATGACGTACTCCACCGGGCAGAGCACGCCGTCGTAGTCATTGTCCACGGCGGCGAGGAAGGGCACCGTCAGGTCGCGACCGGTGATGAACTCCTCCACCAGCACGCCGGCGGGGTACTTCTCCAGCGCGGCGGCCACCTTGGTGCGCACCTCGTCCACCGTCTCCGCGATGGAGTCCTGGGTGATGCCCTTGGAGGAGCCCTCGAAGTTGGGCTTCACGATGACGGGGAAGCGCAGGTTCTCCGCGGTCAGCTCGCTGAGCTTCTCCACGTACTGCCAGCCCGGGGTGCGAATGCCCTGCTTGGAGAGCACCAGCTTGGTGAGCTGCTTGTCCAGCGTCAGCGCGAGCGCGTACGCGTCCGAGCCCGTGTACGGGAAGCCGAGCTCGTCGAAGAGGGCCGGGTAGAAGGCCTCGCGGAAGCGGCCGCGGCGCCCCTCGGCGGTGTTGAAGATGAGGTCCGGGCTGTAGGCCTCCAGCCGCGCCACGGTGCGCGAGGCGGGACCGCTCACCTCGAAGCGCTCCAGACGGTGGCCGAGCCGCTCAATCGCCGCGGCCAGCGCGTTGACCGTCTCCTGGGTGTCGAACTCCGCCTCTTCTTCCGAATCGGACAGCCTGAGGTTGTGGGTCAGCGCGATGCGCACGGTTGCCCCCTTTTCTTCTTGAGCGAGCGACCGCGGCGCACCTTCGCCGCGGACATGATTCTTCCCGGTGCGCGCTGATGCGCCACCGGCGTGCGGGCTGCAACGGTTGCGCCCGCGACAACCTTCCCGTCCACCACCTGCGTCTGGGCCCAGGTGTCGCCGAGCCGCCAGCCGAGCGGGTCTTTCACCACGCGCCACGCCTCGACGCCGCCGATGACGACCAGCCCCGCCACGAAGGCCACGTCCCCCAGCGGCACGGGCATCATCCCCAGCAGGACGACGAGCGCCAGCGGCGCGTTGCGCAGGGTGCTGTCGCGGTGCCGCGCCGCCGAGCGCGTGGGCAGGTGCATCACCTTCACGCCGAAGATGCGCTTGCCCACGCTCTGGCCCTGGAGCATCCCATCCGCCAGCAGCAGGAAGAGCAGCGCCACCACCATGCCGGCCGCGCCGCAGACGACGTACAGGCCCCACGCCACGGCCACGTCCACCGCGCGGGCGCCCATGCGCAGCCACAGCGATGCCTTGGGGTATGGGGAGCCGGGCTGCGAGTCATCCGCCACCAGCCGCAGCACCCGGCTGCCGCGGCTGTCCGTCATGAAGACACGTTCGCGGTCGGTGCTCACTCCTCGGGCTCCAATGTGAGGCCCTCCTCGGGCGGCTCGGGCTCGTCGAGGCCCGCCAGCCGGGCCAGGCGCTCATGGGCACTGAGCGGGTGCAGCTGCGGGACGGACCACTGGGCGGCGTGCTCCTTCGCCTTGTCGGCCGCCAGCGCCGCGGTGGGGCTGCCCGTCTCCGACAGGCGCATCAGCCGCTCGCGCGCGGCGTCCTCGTCGTGCGCGGCCGGGGCACCCTCGCGGGTGAAGAAGACGAAGGCCATGGCCGGGCGCTTGGACGCCTCGCGCATGGCGAACTGCACGCCGTCCAGGTTCCAGCCCTTCGCGGTCCACTCGTTGAGGGTCCGCTCCAGGACGCCCTCGTCCACCGTGGACAGCTCCACCACTTTGTACTGCAACGGTCCGGGGGCACGGACCACGGCGGCGCGCCCGCTGCCGGGGCGCTTGCCAGCCCGCCGGCGTTGGGGCGGGGGTTTCTCGGACTTGCGTGCGGGCCGCTTCTTCTTGGTGGGCATCGTGCGCGGTTCATTTGGACGCAACGCGCGCGGCATATCAAGCGGCTTGCCGCGCGACGTGGGTCCGGCTGTTGCCTACAGGAGCTTCGCGGCCTCCAGGGCGTGGTAGGTGATGATGAGGTCCGAGCCGGCGCGCTTGATGGAGGTGAGCGTCTCCATCATCACCCGCTCGTAATCAATCCACCCCAGCTGCGCGGCGGCCTTGAGCATGGAGTACTCGCCGGACACGTTGTAGCTGACGACGGGCAGCTCGAAGCGCTCGCGCACGGCGCGGATGATGTCGAGGTAGGCCAGGGCGGGCTTGACCATGATCATGTCCGCGCCCTCCTCCACGTCCAGCGCCACCTCCTTGAGGGCCTCGCGCACGTTGCCCGGGTCCATCTGGTAGCCGCGGCGGTCGCCGGACTTGGGGGCGCTCTGGGCCGCCTCGCGGAAGGGGCCGTAGTAGCCGGAGGCGTACTTCGCCGCGTAGGAGAGAATGGGCACCTCGGTGAGGCGCACCTCGTCGAGGGCGCGACGGATGGCCGTCACGCGACCGTCCATCATGTCCGAGGGGGCGATGATGTCCGCGCCGGCCTGGGCGCAGGTGACGGCCATCTGGGCCAGCAGGGGCAGCGTGGCGTCGTTGACGACGTGGCCCTCCTCCAGGATGCCGCAGTGGCCGTGGTCCGTGTACTCGCAGAGGCACACGTCGGCGATGACCTGGATGTCCGGGTCGGCCGCCTTGATTTCATGGATGGCGCGCTGGACGATGCCGTCCTTCGCGTAGGCCTGCGTGCCGCACGCGTCCTTGTGGTTCGGGATGCCGAACAGGAGGACGGAGGGCACCCCGAGGGCCTTGGCCTGCTTCGCCTCGGCGACGGCGTGCTCGAGGGACAGGTTGAAGACCCCGGGCATGGAGGCGATGGGACGGCGCACGTCCCGGCCTTCCACGACGAAGAGGGGGTAGATGAAGTCGCCTGGCTGCAGCCGCGTCTCGCGGACCATGTCGCGCAGGACGGGGTTACGGCGCAGGCGGCGGGGACGGTGAACGGGGTAGGCCATGGCGACGCCGGTATAAACCGGCGGCGCGCCCGCTTCATCGTTTCCGTACCCCTGCCCGGCTGCTCAGCCTGCGGCGAGCCGCCAGCTCTGCTGATGGCGCCGGCTCTCGCGGGCGTGGCGCTGCGCGCGGCGCTCGGCGATGTCCGCCTCGTGCAGGGCCCGGGCGTAGCGCACGCGCGCCGCTTCGGTGCCGGACGCGAGGCCCTGCTCGGCGGCCTCCAGCTCACGGCGGGCTTCCTGAAGCTGCTGCTCGGCGCGGTTCTCGAACGACATGTTTCTTCCTCCGGCGGGTAGGGAATGTGCCGCTTGCCAGGTGCATGGGTCGGACCATGGAGCCCCAACGGTTCCAAGCCTGCGGAAGAACGAGGTGTCGCGGCGCGGCAGGCACGACAGGCGTGCGAAAACCGTTTCCCAGGTGTGCGAAAGGATTGTCGCGGAGGGAAGCGCCGGTGCTTGACCGTCTGTCCCCCCTCCGGGGGCAGGGAGAAGCAATCGTCGGACGTGTCGGTCGTCTACAGTCACGACCGTGACAGCCACAGCGCCAGCCATTGAAGTCCGGGGTTTGCGGAAGACGTACCGCCGCGCCTTCCGGAAGGTGGGGAACGAAGCCCTGCGGGGCATGGATTTGACCGTTCCCGAAGGGAGCGCGTTCGGGCTCATTGGCCCCAACGGCGCGGGCAAGACGACGTTCATCAAGAGCATCCTCGGCATCGTCCAGCCCACGGAGGGCACGGTGCGGGTACTGGGGGGCTCGCCGGAGGACCCGCGCATCCGCGCGCGCATCGGCTACCTGCCGGAGCGCCTGCACCTGCCGGGCTCGTGGACGCCCACGGCCTTCCTGGCCACCGTGACGCGGCTCAAGGGTTTGAAGCCGGACGCCGCGGCGGACCTGCGCCTGCTGGAGCGGGTGGGCCTCGCCGACGCCGTGGGGCGGAAGATTGGCGGGTACTCCAAGGGCATGCGGCAGCGCCTGGGGCTGGCGGCGGCGATGGTGGGCTCCCCTTCCCTGCTGATTCTGGACGAGCCCACGGACGGCATCGACCCCATGGGCCGGCTGGAGGTGCGCCGCATCCTGCTGGAGGAGGTGCGGAAGGGCACGACGCTGTTCCTGAACTCGCACCTGCTGGCGGAGACCGAGCGGGTCTGCGACCGGGTGGCCATCCTCGCGGACGGGCGCGTGGTGCGCGAGGGACGGCTGGAGGACCTGGCGCGCGGCGAGGCGCGGTGGATGGTGCGCTTCGCGCCCGGCGTGGATGCGGGGGCGCTGACGGCGGCGGGCTTCAAGCGGGGCAGCGCGGACGGCGTGTTCCATGTGGAGGCGCAGGACCCGATGGCGCTGAACGCGGCGCTGGACAAGGCACGCGCGGGTGGCGCGCTGCTGGTGGAGCTGCGGCGCGACGGGGCCGACTTGGAGTCCGTGCTGCTGGGGACGGTGGCCCCGGCGGGCGCGGTGGGGGTGGCGGCTTGAATCCAGTCCTGGGAATCGCGGGGTACGTGCTGCGCGAGGCGGTGGCGCGCAAGTTCATCCTCGCCTTCGTGGTGGGCATCACCCTGGTGCTGTCGGTGGTGGCGCTGAGCCTGCGCATCGAGGTGGTCGACGGAGCGCTGGCGGCGTCGCGGCTGTTCGGCGAGGAGCTTCGCGCGAGCATCCGCTCCGTCGACGTGGCGCTGCGGCCCGTGTACACGGCGGCGGCGTTCATCGTGTTCTACGGGGGCATCCTGTTCGGCATCGTCGCGTGCTCGGACTTCGCGCCGTCACTGCTGTCACCGGGGCGCATCGAGCACCTGCTGGCGCTGCCGATTCAGCGCTGGCACCTGCTGGCCGGGACGTTCCTGGGCGTGATGGTGCTGGCGCTGGGCGGGACGCTGTATGGCACGACGGGGCTGGTGCTGATTTTTGGAGTGAAGGCGGGGTACTGGACGGCGGGGCCGCTCATCGCGGGGCTGATGGCGTGCGTGGGGTTCGCGGCGGTGTACGCCGTGATGCTGACGACGGCGACGCTGGTGCGCAGCGCGGCGCTGTGCGCGGCGTCCGGGTTCCTGTTCCTGATTGGCGGGGTCATCGCAGGGTTCCGGCAGCAGATTTCCCCGGCGTTCGAGGAGGGCCTCAGCCGGAGCACCTTCGAGGCGGTGACGCTGATGCTGCCGCGGCTGTCATCGCTGGCGGTGGCGGCGGGGAACATCGCGTCGTCCACCCCGCTGGAAGTGAACTCGTTGGGGATGTTGCTGCTGGGCGTGCTGGTGTTCGGCTTCGGAGCGCTGGCGGTGGGATTCTGGCGTTTCGAGGGAAAGGATTACTGACGTGGAGAACCGTCGACGGCGTCGGGTGTGGCTCGGGGTGGCGGGACTGCTGTTCTTGCTGGCCGCGGTGCTGATGTTCACCGGCCAGGGTGACACGCTTCCCGAGGAAGCTCCCAAGGTGGAGTTCCCCCGGAGGATGCGGGCCCCGGAGCGCGAGCGCGCGGAGCGGCGCAAGACGTGGGTGATGCCCACGGTGGCGGACGCGGGCACGGCAGCGGCCGAGCGGCCGCGTCCCCGCGACCCGCTGCTGGCGGCGCTGTCCCGGGGCGCGGGCAAGACGGCGGTGGTCATCGAGGCCAACGCGCTGAGGCACTCGCCGATTGGGGAGCTGCTGCTGGACTGCCTGATGCGGGACGGCGGTAAGGAGCTGAACGAGTTCCGGACGAAGAGCGGCGTGGATCCGCTCCAGGACCTGGACCGGCTGGTCATCACCGACGAGGGGCTGATGCTGTCGGGGGACTTCAGCAAGGCGAAGTTCCAGGACCTGATGGGCGACGCCGTGTCGATGGACTACGGCGAGGGCGCGCGGGTGTACGAGCCGGGGGAGATGACGGTGGCGGGGCCGGATGGCGGCACGGTGACGCGGCGGAGGAACGCGGCGGTGGGCGTGTGGAACAACCAGCTCCTGATGCTGGGGAGGACGCCGGACGGGGTGAAGGAGGCCATCGACCGGGTGGAGGGACGCGGCCCGGATGAGCCGCCGCTGATTCCGGAGGGCAGCACGTACGGGGAGATGTACGGCGTGCTGTCGGTGGACCATCTGGCGCGCCTGCTGCCGCCGGAGCAGGCGGAGATGGCGCAGCGGCTGCGTGAAGTGGCGCAGAACGTGGAGCTGCACGTGGACGCGAGCTCGGACGTGGCGCTGGTGGCGGAGGTGCGCGGCGAGGACAAGGCCAAGGTAACGGACCTGGGCAAGTCCCTGGGCGCCGCGCTGTCCCTGGCGCGCATGAGGGCTCAGGCCGAGGGCGAGAAGGAGATGGCGCAGCTCCTGGACTTCGCCCGCGTGCAGCCGGATGGTGAGTCGTTCAAGCTGGAGATGGCCGTGCCCCTGGATGCCATCAAGGAGCGGCTGGCGTTCTGTAAGGAGGAGCGACAAGCCGCGGAGGCGGATGCGTCGGTGCGGTAGGGCCCCTGCCGAAGTGGGGGCGTTCCTGGGGCCCTACCGGGAGGGTGATCAAGGCTTGACCGGGCCCCGGATGCGTCCCCCACCGGTGTCATAGACACCGTCAGGCACGTTCACTGTATGGCCATTGCGCTTGATGGCCGGCCCCGCCGCGCCACCCAGCGAGGCGAAAACACAGGCATCCGGCGGTTGGCCTGGCTGCCCATAGCCTCCGCCATCGCCGCCAATCATGTCGTAGGAACCATCGCCCCAAGGGTCTCCGCTCTTGCCGCCGATGCCGCCCGCAGTGGTACCCGGGGTGCCAGGAACGCCACTTCGGACACCATTATCCTGACCGCAGAACGCCAGCTCCTCCGCCTCACTGAGCTGACTGGCCCCCGCGCCTCCCGCTCCTCCGACATAGCCGGCTCCGCCGCCGCCGCCCGCGTTTTGATTGCAGCCAGAGCCGCCACCGCCGCCACCGCCGCCACCCCAGATGTTGCCTCGATTGTCGATGGTGGTCGGCACCGTCAATTCGATGGCCGCTCCACCCGGAAGGCCATCACGGCTGCACGTCCGCGGCCTTCCGCCGCCGCCACCATTGCCACCCGACCCGCCAGCGCCCCCCGCTCCGAGGATGTTGGCGTAGTTGTTGATCTTCACGATGGAGCCCGACGCCAGCGAACCCGTGGTGAGTGCAGGCATTGACGGGGTCAGCGCACCCACAGCGGCATTCACATCCACCGTGATGTTGACCGCGCCGCTGGGCTGTCCCGCCGCTGCCGCGACATTGAAATGAGTCTTCTCCCTGACGACCACCATGCTCAACCGGGCCTGGGACAACGGTATGCTTCCGCTGAAGACTCCGTAGCGGCTCATATGAGACAGGACGGAGACCTCTCCGAACTTCGCCATGAAGTACTCTTCCACCTGGGTGGTCGAGTTGCAGCCCCCGCTATGCCACGTCAGCACGCGCTCTCCTGTCGCACAGATCAGGGTGGTGCCTCCGTAAGGCTGCCTGTGTGTGACAGGCTCTGGAGGGAGAATCTGCACTTTGTGAGATTCCACGCCCTGTACCGTCGACTCTCCAGGGTAGAAACTCACGATCCGAACAGCGCTGACGTTCCCCACATACGTGCCCGTCAGCGTGACCTTGGATGCGTGGTACGAAACGATACCAATCTGGATATTGGGCAGATTCTGATCCACCACCAGGGTATATGCACCACCATCGTAATTGCTGAACAGGAAGATATTGCCTGGGATTGCAGTCACCGTGAAGGAGTTGCTGGCACCCACGCTCGCGGCATTACTCTCGGCCAGGTATCGCAACTCGTACTTTCCGCCAAGCGGTGGGGCAGTAAATGTCAGCATGCCCACGGCTCCCATCGGCACCCTCTGTCGGGACAAGAACGCGGTGTCGGGCTCTCCGACCTTGTAGAGCCCTACCCAATCACTCTCGGGGTGACTCTCGGGCGCGGCCCAGGCAACCCGGATGGCATCACCTGACTGATAGGTACTCCCATCCGTCACGAGAGCGTAGGTACACCCGCTCGACACACCAGGGTCATCCGCTCCTGGCTGCGTGGGGTCTTGATTCGGACTCCCATTCGGAATCTCCCCGATGGGCCCTTTCTGGGCGCCGCCGCCATCTCCCTCCTGCCCCGGAGCACAAGCCAGCAGGCCGCAGGCGACCACCAGCGCCATCTGGCGCAAGCCAGACGCAACAAGCCTTTGCAGGCCCAATCCCTCTTCTCGAAGCATCATGCGTCTCCATGGTGGAGCAGGCGCCCGTATTCGATGGGAGCGGGAAGTGAGACTCGTCGCGATGAAAGGCTATCCGGGCCACTTCCACCACGGACTGGATACACCAGGACGCAAGGCATTGCGGCCGGGCGGGATCATGACATACACCCGACAGTGTCTCCTGCTGAACGCCCGGTCCAACCCATGGCTGCCATTGGACATGGCCATCCTCCGCCAGGGAGCCCGCCAGGACTGACAGCTCTGATGCGTCCCGGGTAGGGCAAAGAGACACATGCCAGCCCTTGCCGCCCGGGGAATGAACGCGGCCTCGAGCGCTCTCAGAGAATCATCGCGCGCACTTCTTCCGTGAACGCGTGATCGTCGTCCGCATGGAGCACGAGCGGGGGCAGCACCATCAGGTCTCCCCTGCCCCCCTTCACCGCGTGGAGGAGCACCAGCTTCGCGGGCCGGTCCGCTCTCGAGTGCACCCAGCGCACGGTGCGCGGCTCCATCCGGTGCAATCTCAGCACCGACACCAGGTCACTGAAGCGAGACGCCGGGTACACCAGGCACAGCCCACCGCGCGGCACCAGCAGGTGCGCCGCCGCGCGGACCACGTCCGGCAGCTCACACGCCAGTTCATGCCGGGCAATGGCCTTTTCAATCGACAGGCTGCTGCGCCCCGAGGCCCGCGCCCGGTACGGCGGATTGCAGACCACGTGCGCGAAGCTCCCCGCGGGGAACTGCTCGCCCACGCGCCGCAAATCCCCCTGCACCAGCGTCACCTCGCGCTCGCAGCGGTTGAGGTACACGTTGCGCTCGGCCAGGGAGAACAGCCTCGGCTGCAGTTCCAGCGCGGTGATGTCCTTGCGCCCCAGCCTCCGCGCCAGCACCAGGGGGATGATGCCGCACCCCGTCCCCAGGTCCATCAACCG